>JAIROT010000269.1 GCA_031257385.1 Treponema sp. | reverse complement strand
GGGAGCCTGTGGAGGAAGAGGGGGCGGCGCTTGAGGCGGGGAACGGGGACAGCCCCCATAGGCGGGAACGGAGGCGCGGCCCCCGATTTTCCCCCGTTTTCCCCGCACCCCTCGCCCCCTCGCCCGGCTAAGGGGCCGGATACCGCCCCCGCCCTGCCGAATCCCTCTCTATACCCCCTGACAAGCATACCCCGCAGGGAAGATCCGCCCAGAGGCGGGGCCTGAACTGTGGGTCAAGTTTAGCCTTGATACCGCGCAAGCAGCTACTCTGCCGCGCGGAGGCGCATTCGCAAGTCTGGTTTAATACCCCGGAGCTTGCTCCGGCTCAAGGTGAACTGTAATCTGGATACAGTTAAAGCCCTTGCGCAGACTCCTGCTTCCCTGAGTATGCTGCGGGGAAGGGGATAACGATGGTATGCTGACCATATGCGTTTACTTAAATAATCACAGCGGCAAATACGGCAAAATTAGGAAGGAAAAACCCCTATTTTTTGATGCAAAAACCATTGTTTTCCTTCTTTTTGCTCATGGCTAAAACCTAAGTAAACGCATATGGGTATGCTGACGGTCTTCGGAGGCCCGGCGGTGTCTTTGCTGGCCTCACCAGGCAGAATATCTGACGACGCCTTGACAGCTTTTTCCACGAGGGTCTATACTAAAGCCGTACATTGCAAAGGAAGTGGGGTGCAAATCCCCCGCTAACCCGTAACTGTGATGGGACTGTCCGGCCTTAACAGGGGCCGGACAAACCGGTCTGTCGGACATGAGCCACTGTCTGTTGTATTATAGACGGGAAGGCTGACAGAAGGGCGCCCTAAGCCAGGAGACTTTGGTGTGCGCCGGCCCTGTCGGGGCTGGTTATTTTTCTGAGCTTCGAGGAAGAGCCTGAAAAAGCCGCCTGTATCCAGTCAAGACTTTTACCGGAAGCCTCATTTTTTGGTCCCGAAAGGCCGCCTTTTGGAACAAAAGAAGCGGCGCCCAGGGGCTTCTTTTATTTCGGAAGAGGGGAGATCATGTTTTCTTTCTCCGTTACTCCAGCGCCTCCAGCATCGGCGGGCTGACGCCGCAGTTTCCGCTCAACGCCGCCCTTAACCAGAAGTTCGGGAGATACCTTTCCGCTTACGGCGCTCTGCGGAGTAAGCGGGGTGTACTAAATGAAGAAGTTACGATTGTTATTGCTTGCGGCGCTGGTTATGACCGCGGCCTGCGCAAAAAATACGGGCAGGACGCTGCCGGACCGGGGCGGCGGCATGGTGACCATAAGCGGCCCTGTCAACCGGATCATATCCACCGCGCCCTCCAACACCGAGATAATCGTCGACCTGGGCCTGGCGGATAAACTGGTCGCCATAGACCGCTGGTCCGTTGATGTGGCGGGAGTACCCGGCGGCATTCCCACCCTCGACTTTTTCTATCCCGATGCCGAGGTGATCGTCGGCCTGGAGCCGGATCTGATCCTGGCCAACGGACACAACGCCACCGGTACGAGCGAGGATCCTTTCCGCCTGCTTCGGGAAATGGGCATTCCCGTGGCGTATATCTCCATGAGTAAAAGCATTAACGATATTTATGGAGACATCTCTTTTGTGGCGGACATACTACAGTCGCCGGAAAAGGGAGGGGCACTGATCGCTTCCATGAAGGCGCAGGTTGACGAAATAGCGCGGGCGGCGCAGGCCATTGAACGCAGGAAAAGCGTTTATTTTGAAATATCCGCCGCGCCGGACGTATTCACCTTTGGGAAGGACAGTTATCTCAACGACATGATCTCCGTTATCGGGGCGGAAAATATTTTTGGAAACGAAAACTGGATCATCAGTCCCAGCGCCGAGGCGATTATAGACCGCAATCCCGATGTGATCCTTACCAATGTTGATTATATTGATGATCCTGTGGGAGAATTGAAAAGCCGTCCCGGTTTTGATCACATTAACGCGGTTATTAATAATTGTATTTACCGGATAGACACCAATTCGTCGGTGCGGCCCTCTGCCCGTATAATTTTTGCCCTGCGGCAAATGGCCCGCGCCGTATACCCGGAGGTTTATGGGGAACAATAAGCGGCTTCTTTTGGGATTGGCGGTTTCTCTTGTTCTCGTCAGCCTAGCCTCTTCCCTGGGGAGTTCCGGCATCAGCGCGGGTGACACCCTGTTAATCATCCTGCACAAGACGTTTCGCATACCCCTCGCCGGCGGCATTGACCCGAAAAATGTTTCAATAGTCTGGCTCCTGCGGCTGCCGAGGGTACTGCTGGCCTTTCTCGCCGGAGGCTGCCTTTCCATGAGCGGGGCGGTTACCCAGTCGATTTTACGGAACCCGCTGGCCTCGCCCTACATTCTGGGGGTTTCCTCCGGGGCATCCCTGGGCGCGGGGATAATCATCATAAGCGGTCTTTCTCTTCCGCTGGTAAGCGGCTTTACCCTGCCCCTGACCGGTTTTGCGTTCGGCCTCCTTACGGTTTTTTTTGTAGTCGCCTTTTCTTCAAAAATAGACAAGTCCATGTCGAATAATACCGTTATTATCTGCGGCATGGTGCTTTCCCTGTTTGTGGGCGCTTTGCTTACCACCCTGAGCGCGGTTTTTTCGGATGACCTCAAGCGGATAGCACTCTGGCAGATGGGTAGTTTCGCCATGCGGGGCTGGCTCTACGTCAAATTGATTTTGCCTTTTTTTATCATCGGTACGGCGGGCATTATGTACTACACCAGGGAAATGGACATCCTCACCTTTGGAGATGATCAGGCAAAATCCACCGGTGTGGAAACCGGAACCGTGCGGAAAATCCTGCTGGTTTTTGCCGCCGTGCTGACCGGAGCGGCGGTTTCATTAAGCGGCGTTATCGGCTTTGTGGACCTCATCGCCCCCCACGCCGCGCGGAAAATTGTCGGTTCGGGGTACCGCTGCCTTGCGCCCATGTCCTTCATCATCGGCGGTTCCCTGATGGTGGTCACCGACCTTGCCGCCCGGACCCTTGTCTCCCCCTCGGAACTGCCGGTAGGCGCGATAACCGCCCTCATCGGCGCTCCCTTTTTTGCCTGGATCTATTTTAAGCGGCGGAAGATCTCGTGAGGGTGGGCCATGATTGAAGTGAAGGATTTATCCGCCGGATACGGCGCGGGTGATGTGATACACGGCGTCAGCTTCAGGGCGAAGGGCGGGGAGAGCCTCTGCATCCTGGGGCCAAACGGCTGCGGAAAAAGCACCCTCTTAAAATCGATTGCCCGTATCATCGAGTACAGGGGAGAAGTCACTCTTGAAGGCCGGAACCTGTCCTCTTTTTCCAGAAAAGATATGGCAAAAAAAATCGCCCTTCTGGCACAGAACGCGCAAATTTATTTCCCCTACACGATATGGGAAGCGGTCTCGCTGGGAAGATACGCCTACGCCGAAGGTTTTCTGAAAAATCTGTCCGCCGAAGATGAGGCGGTTATCGAAGACACCCTCAGGAAACTGGATATATGGGACATCAAAGACCGGATGATCGACGAACTTTCAGGCGGCCAGCTGCAGCGCGTTTTTTTGGCAAAGACCCTGGCCCAGAATCCTGAAGTGATTCTGCTGGACGAGCCGACGAATCACCTTGATCTAAAAAATCAGATAGAGCTGCTGCGTTATCTGAAACTATGGGCGGCCGAAAACAATAAAACCCTTATCGGCGTGTTTCACGATCTCAACCTGGTGCATCACTTTGGCGACACCGCCCTGCTGATGAATGACGGAAAGCTCGCCGCCTGGGGGGGGATTGAGGAAGCGTTGAACGGCGAAACCATGCGGGCGGTATACGGCATGGACATTCGGGGCTTTATGCTGGAATCCTTAAAAAAATGGGAACGCGGCCGCTGAAACGCGCGGAAGAAGAAAAAGGTTTGGGCTGTCGATCTTCTCTTTTTCCTTCTTGTTTCGCCTTCTTCTCTTTTAATTGACCGCGAAGCGGTCTTCTTTGCGCTTACTAATGTACGGGATTAGGTAACCACCTCCCGAATGGCCGGTCAAGAATAGACTATAGGCTGGCGTTGCCAATAACTATAGCCTTGGTCTTTCCTAAGCCGGGAAAGCGCCCCCAGATTGGGAGCTTAGGTGGAAGTCCGGCCGCCACAGGGCGGGGCCTTGCGGTCAGCGGCCCTTATCAATATAGCATAATGAACAACCGCAGGGCAAGCCCTGCGGTATCAACAAAATTTAGCGCTATTTGACTTTTAAAATATAAGTGTTTACCCTTTTGCTTTAACCAACAAGTTTTTTTCTCTTTTGATTCGTTAATTTTTGTTGACCATAAATGTTTTGTCTCTTTGTTATCTGGTACCGGAGCAAGCTCCGGGGTATTAAACCACCTTTTTCATAAATAAACCATGCGCCTGTGACGCAAAAATTATTTTGCCCCCAAATTCATTGTGGCAGGCTATTGAAATTGCCCGCGAAAGCGGGCGTCTTTCCATGCCGCCCGAGTGTTATCCCCTTCGACAATTAAGAATAATATAAAAATAATGGGATGCACTTACAGTGCAGATTTTTTTACAATTTATGCCCAAACGGCTGGCGGCAGCGCTACGCACACCCGCCAGCCGCTCCGCCATTAGTATAACATCCCTTGCTTTATTTAAAAGTCTTAAAACCCGCAAACAAGGCATTCAAACCGCAGTCAAACTGTTCGTCAAAAGACATTTTTTCATAGCTGGTTCCCAGAATAGTAGTAATAAAAGGGGGCATCCCTGCCGGATTAGCC
>JAIROT010000266.1 GCA_031257385.1 Treponema sp. | reverse complement strand
TGGCTGAACCGGTTCAGGAAATTGCTGGTACGGTATGAGAAGAAAGTGAGGAACTACCGGGGGCTGGTAGAGTTAGCCTGTGCCATAATAGTTTGGCGCAACTTGATCCCGGTTCACCCCGGCCTTATTCCCGGATAAGTTCTTAACCAAAATCCCATCTTGTCCCACCATACCGCCTTTAATACTTTCCTGCTCCGGTTGCAAAACAGAAAAACACTGCCGCTTAAGGGATTTAATTCCGTTATCTTTCCGGATGATGACCGTAAGGCCGTTTACCTCTTTCCTTAAATCCGTATACCCCGGCCGGATATAGATTTTTACCCTGCTTACATCTGCCGTCATAGCAGCCCTCCGGAAATACCCGGGACCGTCCGGAAAACCGTTTCCAGCATTTCAGCCGGAAGCCTGATTCTGACATCCCCTTTGTCGATAATGATTTCCGGGTTTCCCTGGCGGAATGTCATTCGGGGTAGTTCCACAAAACCCCGGCCCTTTGGCCCGCCTTCTTTGGCCCATGTGCAAAAACTTGTTACGGGTATCCCTTACCCCCGCGCATACGCTCTTCGTGACAACCCGTCTTCCGCTGCCGCTACATGCCGTTCTTCATTTGTGTAGGTCTTCATATTTACCTCCGGTTTGCTTGTTTCCCGGAAGTTTAATGCCGCTGTTTATCCTTCGCCGGAAGCGGTGAAATTAACGGTTACATATCAGCACACAGCCGACGTAGGTCAGAGTGTTGGGGCCGTAGTAGTAGGGCAGGTTATTGGCCTGGCAGACATCGCTGACCACCATACCCATCGCTTCCATGGAGACAAGCATCCTCTCCGGGAAACGGCAGGGCGAATCGGGATAACTGCACTGCTCGCAGCTTTTGCAGGCGCCCGCGCCCAACAGCAGATACGGCAGCGGGGCGTCCGCCTCTGAAACGGAGTACAGGGACAGGAGCGCTTCCTGAAAGGCCCGCAGATGCTTTGCGTGGTCCGCCGAAATTTGGGTCATCCCCTCATAGTCCAGGGAATCCTCCAGCGTACCGGAAGTTTGGAGAATAAGCCCGCCGCCGTAGCGCCTGATCCGTTGTTCGCACTCTTCCAGGCTGCCGCAGGCGGGGGGGCAGGACCAGCTTTTTCCGTAGGAGTTACATTTGCCCGTAGCGCAGGTATCCCGTACTTCCGGTCGTATCCTTATGGTGTCCGTCCGCAGTTCCCCCGCGCAGGTAAAACCGCAGCCAAGGGCCAGCTCCCTGAGCCGGGAAGGGGAGGCGTCAGTTGCCAAAGAGTCCGCTCCTGAAGGCGCTGATGTATTCAAGGCAGTACTCGTCCTGTCCCAGCAGGGCCTCAGTTGCATAGAGCAGGCCCATCATGTCCTTGTTGAGCGGGTCCAGAATGGCACTGTCCATGCCCGCGTTCATCGCAAGGATAATAAAGGCCCTGTTGATGTATTTGCGGGCCGGCAGGTTAAAGGAAATATTGCTGGCCCCGCCGGTAACATGAATGTCAGGGTACTGCTCTTTCACTTTTTTGATGGTAGTGACAACCGTAGTTATTCCGTCTTCCGACGCGGCGAGCATCTCAATGAGGGGATCGATATGAAGCCGTTTGGAGGGAATCTTGTATTCGGCGGCTTTTTTCATTATGAAATCAAAAACCTCAAGCCGCCTTTCCACATTTTGGGGAATCCCCTTGTCGTCGGACAGGAGGGCCACACATTCCCATTCGGTACCGGCAATCACCGGGAATATCCGGTCGATTTTGTCGCCCTCGCCGGACACGGAATTGATAAGCCCCGGCTTTTTACAGAAAGGGATCGCCTCGGCGCATACTCTGGCGCTGGGGCTGTCGATGCAGATGGGGGTGTCGCTGACATCCTGCACAAGGCCGATGAGCCATTTCAGTATTTCCAGTTCCCCTTCTTCGGGAACCGATGCGCAGAGATCCAAAAAATGCGCCCCTGCCTCAGACTGCTTTTTCGCCAGATCGCGGATATACGCCTCGTTTTTTTCCGCAATCGCCTTTGCCATGGATGGAATTGACCCGTTGAGTTTTTCCCCGATTATGATCATTTGATGTACCTCGCAGATAGATAAAGTATAAACATAAAAAAGCCGGCATGCAAGTCACCCGAGGGTTGTGCAGGGCCAGCGCCTTCCCTGTGCGCCCGGGAGCCCGTGGGACTTGTAGGGTTTTGTGTCTTTTTCGATGAAAAGACACAAAACCCGCGATAAATGGGCTCCTTACGGAGTTTGAGCGGAAGAAAAACGCACTTTTGAGTGCGTTTTTCTGAAAGTCCCACAAACTGCCAGGGGTAATTCCAAGGCGATGGTTTGCAAAAAGTCCTCATCCAATAGCAAGCCGGGGACAGGACAGTCGGCGGCGATACGCCCCTGGTGTAGAAAAATGACCCTGTCCGCAAGTTCCAGGGCCATGTCAAGGTCGTGGCTTGCGATTATCGTAGTACGGCGCTGGTTTTTCAGTAAGTTGATGAGGTTTTTCCGCGCCCGCGGATCAAGCGCCGCGGTCGGTTCGTCAAGCAGCAGAATATCACGCTCCATAATCAGCGCCCCGGCCAGGGCGGCGCGCTGCTTTTCTCCGCCGGAAAGGTTGTGCGGGGCCCGTTCCGCAAGATGGGCCGCATCAACTTCGGCCAGCGCGGCAAGGGCGCGCTCCCTTGCCTCCTCCGGATTTGCGCCTTTTTTTATAATGCCGAAGGCAACGTCCTCCCAAACGGTGGGCATAAAAAGCTGGTTGTCCGGTTCCTGAAACACAATCCCCGCCCTGCCTTTGGCGCCCCCTTCGTTTTCAATACTTATTTCACCGGAGGAGGGCTTTACGCAGGAAGCGATAATGTGCAACAAGGTTGATTTGCCCGATCCGTTGGCGCCGGCTATGCAGAGGCGCTGGCCCTGTTCAACAGAAAAACTTACGGCATCCAGGGCCTGCGCCGCGGTTCTGTCGTAACAGTGAGAAATGTTTTTGACGATCAGACGAGCCATACAAGCCCCGCGAAAAAACCGGCGCTGAGCGCCAGCAGAACGGTGTCTCGTGTTCGCCATACAAAAGAAAAAGTAACGGGAAAGCCGCCGTCGAAGCCCCGGTTCAACATGGCAATCCGTATTTTTTCCGAGCGGAACATGGCGCGACTTAGGGTAGCGGCGAATACCGCCGCCAGGGAACGCCATTGGTATACAGCGGTATTTTCCGGCAGACGCAGGCGCATTGCGGCAAGAGCCGTGGCAAGGCCCCCGTATAATAAAAATATATAGCGGTAGGTTAAAACAAAAAGTGAAACAAGTTTTTCAGGCACTCTGAGCACGGACATTGACGAAGCAATAAGACTTATGCTCATGGGCGCCACAAAACGCATATACGCCAGGGCGGCGCAGTTGATACGCAGAGTGTACAGCAAAGCGCTCTGCGGATTAAATCCGGCGATAAGCGGCAGCCACAACAGGATGGCCATTATATTTACCGGAACGAGCCGCCGGACAGTTACGCGGAATTCGCCGGGCGCTGCGCAGAGGAGAGCCAACGCCGCCCCGGATAACAGAACTATATCCCTTACGGTTACCACGGAAATTATGACAAACGCTGCCGAAAGAAGACGGCAGCGTCCGTCAAAAGATTTCAATATATCTTTTTTAAATTCGAGCCGGTCGGGATACATAGCCGGGCAGCATCTTTGAAAGGAACGCTACGATAAACAGCGACATAAGGCCCTCCACGGCGGCCAGGGGCAGGTTTGCGGCAAAAAGCAGGGCCGCCGTTGTCCGTAAATCGCTGTGGGACAAAGCAAGCGAGGCCACAACGATAATCGTCCCCACAATCACCGCGGTAAAACCGCCGGCGAATGAACCAAGCAGTTTGAGTTTTTCCGGTATGACGCGGAAAACAAAGCACCCCGCCAGCGCGGCGCTCCCCATGGCAACGGTGTTTACCCCCAGGGACAGGAGGCCGCCGAACTGGAACAAAAGCCCCTGCAAAAAAAGGGCGATAAAAAGCGCGGGGACGGCGCTCCAGCCCAGCATGATGCCGGCAAGCCCCAACAGGGTAAGGTGTATGCTTGAAGGGCCAAGGGGCACATGCACAAGGGAAGCTAAAAACAGAACCGCCGACACCAGGGCTGTTTCCGGCAGTTTTTCAACCGGCGTTTTTTTCAGGCCCACGGCAAGAGCGCCTGCCGTCAAAGCCCAGCCCGCCGCAAGGACCGGCGGCGACAAAACTCCTTCGCTAATGTGCATGGA
>JAIROT010000228.1 GCA_031257385.1 Treponema sp. | reverse complement strand
AGTTATTCTCGGACTGATAGAGGAGTTCAAAAAAAGAAAAGTCCCGGCGTTTTACCATACCGCCCATGAGGAGAGACCATTCGGAAAACACAATGGGCCGGGGGTTCTCGCCCACGGTTTTGAGGGTCAGGGCATCGCCCCACACGATGTTCCGGTCCAGTATGTATTTGACGCTGGCGGGGAGGTCGTCGTTTGGGAACAGGCCAAAGTGATCTATGTATTGGGCGGTGAAATAATTGTAAAGGCGGCTGCGGCACTCAAGGACATTATCTTTCAGTATATCTATTCCGTAAAGGCTTGCGACAGCGGAGACGGCGTAGCGTTCGTATTCAAGACGGCTTTTACCGTAGCGGGCGGCGATTGTTGCCAGTTTGCGGGTGAGGACTTCGATAAGAAAGTTACCGTTGCCACAGGCGGGTTCGAGGAATCGGGATTCAATGCGTTCGGTTTCCTGCTTAACCAGGTCCAGCATGGCGTTGACTTCCCGGGGGGCGGTGTAGACTTCACCATGATCGGCCACCCGTTTTTTTGATTTTACCTGTATTTCAGCCATAGTACCCCGTCTGAACCTTCTGAATGGAGTATACCACAGGGTTTAAAAATGTAAAATAAGGTCTTGGAGCAGGCGGGAGGCTTAAAATATATAAAAAAGTATACACAAAGGGACTGCTCCAATTCACCGAGTCGAACTCTACAAAACCGCCGATTACCGGGACCGGCAAGACATCGAAAAGTATGCCGTCCAGAGTGAATCGATGAGGCGGCGCTGGCCGGCAATTTTACAATAACTGACGCTCCCCTGTCAGAATACGAAGTCCACCACAAATCCTGCGGCCAAAGCCGACAGTAGCGCGAAGGCAAGATACAACAAAAAATTCCTGGCGCCCAACACAATTTTTACCGCCCCCAGGTTGGTGATTTTTGTGGCGGGACCGGTCACCATAAAGGCCGCGGCAGCGCCCATGCTCATGCCGTTTTGCCGCCACCCCATGAGCAGGGGAATTGTCCCGCCGCCCTCTGTTTTTCCAAGGCGATGCCCGCCGCCTTTTTCATACGCGCTCCTATAGTTTTATGAGTTCATACCCCTTGCTGCCTACTCCGATTGCCGCGGCGTGGTCTATAGTCAAGAGGCCGTTCCGGGATTCGATGCGCTCGATAAGGTCCTTCCCGTCGGGGGCGGCGTACACCAGATCAACACAGGCCTGATCCAGGGCCACCGGGTCAAGGGATCCAAGAATGCCGATGTCCGCCGTGGTCGGGGCGGCGGGGCTGCCGTCACAGTCGCAGTCAACGGACAGATGGTTCATCACGTTAATGTAGAGGATTCTGCCCTTCGCCGCGTTGGAAACCGCCAGCGCCGCTTCCGCCATTGATTCAAGGAAGGCGTTTTGCGCGCCGCCCCAGGGGTTGGTGAAACTTTTGCCCGCGCTGTGTATCCACGCCTTTCCGCGGGCTGAACCGTAACCGATGGACATATTTTTTAAGGCCCCGCCAAAGCCTCCCATGGCATGGCCCTTGAAATGGGAAAGGACGATGTGGAAATCGTATTCGGAAAAGCGGCTGCCCACATAGTCCTCTTTCAGGTGTTTGCCCCCGGCGACCGGAAGGGGGATGTCCCCGTTCTCATCCAAAAGGACCACCGGCGCGATGGCGGTAAAGCCGTGATCCTTGGCAACCTGGTAGTGCAGGGCCGTGCCGGCGCGCCTCCCGCCGTACGCGGTGTTGCACTCAACGATGGCGCCCTTTACCCGCTGGACAAGCCCTTTGATCAAATCCGGCGCAAGGTAGTGGGTGTTTCCCGGCTCGCCTGTGCTGATTTTAACCGCCACCCTGCCGCTTGCTTCCAGTCCCAGCGCCTCATACACAGCCATAAGCCCCGCGGGACTTATGTCGCCGGTAAAGTAGACCGGCGCGGGGTCCGCCCTCAGCAAACCTGTGCCGGCTGCCGGGTTTTGGACAACCGTCTGCGCCTCCGCTTTTCCGGCGCAGCCGCCTAGGGATGTCATGGCGGCGAGCAAAACCCCGGACAGGGCCGCTAAAAGTATTTGTTTGGTTCTCATGGCAAACCTCCTCAAGCCGTTGCCCGGCAACAAAAATTATAAGAGGAGAGGGGCGGCGAGGACAAGGGCGCTCACAGGATTCGGAATTTTGAAATGCCTCTTGACAGGTTGTTGCCTATAGACTACACTTAATTATGACGATATGTGAGTCGAGTGTCTATAAAAAGTGGATTAGAAACCTGCGGGATGATCGGGCTAGATACCGCATCAACGCCCGGATTGAACGGCTCAAGCAGGGAAATCCCGGCGATGTAAAGCCCGTCGGGGAAGGTATTTCGGAAATGCGTGTCGATTATGGCGCCGGTTATCGGGTGTATTACAAAGATACCGGGAAAGAACTTATTATCCTGCTTTGCGGCGGCGACAAGACCACTCAGGACGAGGATATAAAGCAGGCTAAAAAAATAGCCGCCGTTTTTAACACTGATAAGGAGGAATAGTATGAACAAGGAAAAAGTGACTTTTGAAGAATGGAATCTTGCGGACCAAATTGAAACCAGGGAAGACCTTATAGGCACGATTGAAGCGGTTATCGAGCTTGCCATACAGGAAAACGATCCCGAATATCTGTTAAAAGCTATTGGAGACGTAGCCCGTTCAAAGGGAATGGCCCAAATCGCCAGAGAGCTTAATCTTGATCGGGCCAGCCTATACAAATCTCTTTCTCCCGCAGGAAACCCGTCTTTTTTTACGGTAGTAAAAGTGCTTGATAATCTTGGCTTCCGGCTCAGGGTGGAGCAAAAGGCATCAGCGTAAGGCTGTCCACCCAGGAGTCTGTGGGACTTTTTCCCGGCCTGCGGCGGGGGACAAACCGCTATCCGGCAACAAGAGTATAGGAGGATGGGGGCGGCGAAGGCAAGAGCGCTCAGGATTCGGAATTTGGGCGCATCCTGCTGGTCGAAGCCGCTAACGCGGCATCTAAAGAGGCAGGACCGGGCTATCCGCCTTTCGGCTGGCAATTAT
>JAIROT010000270.1 GCA_031257385.1 Treponema sp. | reverse complement strand
CGTCAAATTCGACGTAAGGTAAAAAAACACCGCTTACGCGCCCCCGTTATCCATGGCGGGGGCGCATTGTTTAGGGTAATATTGCATAGGTTCCGGCTTTGCGGTAAAAATTCCGGTTTTTCATCGGTATATAGTCAAAATGATGCGCCGGCCCTGGGGACAGACCCCGTGCGCAAGGGATAGAAGCGGAAATCCCGCAAGCCCGCCGCAGGCGGGCTGAGGAATTGGAGCGGATAGCCCGGCCCCGCCGCAGGCGGGGATGCGCCCAAATTTAAAAGTGAAATTACCGGGCGCAATGCGCCCCTTGCGGGAAGCGGTTTTCCCCGGTAATATTTTAATATATGACCGATTTTGTCCACCTTCACGTCCATTCCGATTTTTCCCTGCAAGACGCCGCCGTTTCGGTAATGGCCCTGGCCGACAGGGCTGAAGAGCTGGGGATGAGCCATCTGGCGCTTACCGATCACGGCAATATGTTCGGCGCCATGGAATTTTTGGCCGCGTGTGGGGAAACAATCAACGCGGAGGGCAAGCACGAGAAGCGGAAAAAGCCCCTTAAGCCTATTGTCGGCTGCGAGGTCTACGTTTCCCCCGGCTCACGTTTTGAAAAAAAAGGATCGGAAAACGATAACAAGTACTATCATTTGGTACTTTTGGCGGCGAACCGGGAGGGTTACCTCAACCTGGTTAAACTCTGCTCCTTTGCCTACACCGAGGGTTTCTACTACCGGCCCCGGATCGACGAGGAGCTGCTGGCCCAGTACCACGGCGGTCTCATCGCCCTTTCCGCCTGCGTTTCAGGCGAGATACCCAAGCTGATTCAGGCGGGAAAAATTGAGGAGGCGGAGCGGAAGGCCCGCTATTACCGGGACCTCTTTGGGAACGATAATTTTTACCTGGAAATACAGGATCACGGCATTCCGGGAGGGGCGCTGAAGGGTACTTCCCTTTCCCAAAAAGACATTACCGGGGCGCTTGCGGCCATAAGCCTCAAGACCGGCATCCCCCTGGCCGCTACCAACGATGTGCATTACCTGAACAGGAAAGATTATATTGCCCACGACATACTGCTCTGCATCGGTACGGGCAAGCTCCGCAGCGAGGAAAAACGGAAAAAATATTACGGAGAGCAGTTCTACCTGAAAAGCGGAGACGAGATGGCGGCCGTTTTTCCCGAATATCCGGAGGCTATTGCCAACACGCTGCGTATTGCAGAACGATGCGTTACCGATGTCCCCAGGCTTGAAGTCAAGGATTTGCCCCGCTTCCTTCCCGAATTTACAATCCCGCCGGATTTTGCCGATTCCGGCGAATATCTTCGCCGTCTTGCCAGGGACGGCCTTGTCAGGCGTTACGGGAAAGAAAAAGCCGCCGGCGCTTCCCAATGGGAAGAGATACAAAAGCGGGCCGAGTACGAGCTGGATACGATTATCAGCATGGGCTTTACCGGCTACTTTCTTATCGTGGCCGACTTTATCAACTGGGCCAAGGAACACGGCATTCCCGTGGGGCCGGGGCGCGGTTCCGGGGCCGGTTCCATCGTGGCGTACGCGCTGCGCATAACAGACATTGATCCTCTCAAGTACAAGCTCCTCTTTGAGCGCTTCCTCAATCCTGAACGGATCTCCATGCCCGACTTTGACCTGGATTTCGCCAACGAGGGACGGGACGATGTGATCAAATACGTTACCAAAAAGTACGGCGCAGACCGAGTCGGGCAGATCATCACTTTCGGAACACTGGGGGCCAAGGCGGTGATCAAGGATGTGGCGCGGGTCCTGGGCATCTCCATCCCCGAATCGGACATGATCACCAAACTCATTCCCAGGGACCCCCAAATCACCTTAAAAAAAGCGTTTGAAGACGAGCCGAAACTGCGGGAACTGGAACAGAATCCCAAATATACCGAGCTTTTCACCCTGGCCCGGAAACTTGAGGGCCTGAACCGCCATTCCAGCATCCACGCCGCCGGGGTGGTGATCGGGAAGTCCGCTCTGTACAACTTTGTCCCCCTCTACCGGGACCCTAGAACCGGAGATGTGGCTACCCAGTACAGCATGAACTTTCTGGAGCGCTGCGGCCTGGTAAAAATGGATTTTTTAGGGCTGAAAACCCTGGACGTGATCAGGCACACCGAAGAACTGATCCGCCGCAAGGGCGGTGAATACGCGGATTTCAGCATTGAAACCATACCGGAGACAGACGAAGCGACTTTCAAAATGCTTGGAGAGGGAAAGAGCTTTGAGGTTTTCCAGTTTGAATCCGAAGGAATGCAGAATATTCTCAAGCAGGCCAAACCCAATTCCATCGAAGATCTTATCGCCCTAAACTCCCTTTACCGGCCGGGGCCCATGGAAAACATCCCCCAGTTTGTGGATTCCAAAAACGGCCGCCAGACGATACGCTACCCTGATCCCAGCCTTGAAGACATACTCAAGGAAACCTACGGCGTCATTGTCTACCAGGAACAGGTCATGCAGGTGGCCCGGATCATCGCCGGTTTTTCTCTGGGCCATGCGGACGAATTACGCCGGGCCATGGGCAAGAAAAACATGGAAAAGATGGTCAGGGAAAAAGAGAAGTTCATTGCCGGCGCGGTACAACGGGGTTATAATCCCCAAAAAGCCGATGATATTTTTGAGCTTCTTATTCCTTTTGCGGGTTACGGCTTTAACAAGAGCCACGCCGCAGCCTACTCGGTGATTGCCTACCACACGGCTTACCTCAAGGCCAATTTCCCCTCCGAGTTTATGGCGGCTAACCTTACCAACGAGATCTACAGCGCCAATAAAGACAGATTATCCGAATGTATTGACGAGGCCCGGAAGATGGGCATTGCCGTTGATCCGCCCGATCTTAACCGTTCCGACAAATTTTTTACCATCGTCGAAGGCCGTATCGTTTACGGCCTTTTGGGGATCAAGGGCCTGGGCGAAGGCCCGGCGGAAGAAATTGTCCGCTGCCGGAAAGACGGTCCTTACAGGGACTTTGTTGACTTTCTCAGCCGCGTGGACATCAGGGCGGTGGGCAAGGGCGTCATTGAACGCCTCATCCAGACCGGGGCTTTTGACAGTCTCGGCGTTTCCCGGGGAACCCTGGCGGGTAACCTTGAACGGGTAATGGAATATGTCCAAAATATCAAAGAGGACAAAAAATTCGGTCAGGTCAGCCTTTTCGGGGATACGGGCGAAAAAGAATATCCTGATTTTGAATTTGAAGATTTTCCGGAAATAAGCAGGGAAGAGAAACTCCAAATCGAAAAAAAGCTTATCGGCTTTTACTTCTCAGGTCATCCCATGGACGAATACAGGGAAGTCTGGGAGCGGGTGGTAAAGGTGGATCTGGGAAAACCTGAGACCATTAAACCCGGAAGCGCCATACTGGTAGGGATTATCAAGACCATTAAAATTATTAACACTTCCAGAGGCGATAAAATGGCCTATGCCACCCTTGCCGATTATAACGGCGAAATTGAGCTTACTATTTTTCCCCAGGCATGGAAACAGTGTCAGGACAAGGTCGAGGCGGATAAAGTCGCCATGCTCAAAGGAAAGATTGAATACTTAAAGAAAGACAAAGACCGTTATAATTTTATCGTAGACGACTGGGTGAATATGAACGAAGCGGAAGAGCTGCTCAAAGAAGAAGAGTCCCGTTCCCGCAAGTGGGACAAGTACCGGAATATCCTGAAATACGCGGAAGAACTGGAACTGCGCATGCTGGATCTCGGCAATCCGGCAAAGCCGGAGGCCGGAACCTATACTGTCGTGGGGCTTATCAAGTCCCTGAAGCCCCATATTGACAAGAAAGGCAAGGAAATGGCCTTCGGAACCCTGCAAAATGAGCAGGGGGAGATAGACCTGGTTTTTTTTTCCAGAACCTGGGAAAACTGTAAAGCCCTGGTGGAGACGGATGAAATTATGGCCTTCAGGGGGACTATAGATCCCCTCAACAGCAGAAACCCGGAGAAACCCGGCTTTATGGTATCCAGTATTCCTGATATTAACAAACTTATCAGAGCAGCGTCCAGGGCTGCCGGGGCCGCGGCAGGGGCTGAAAAACAAGCCGCCGGAACTGCGGCAGGCGACAACGGCGGCATATCAAAGGAAGCTATGGATAAGCCGGAATTGCACATACGGCTGGCCGAACAGGCGGCCGCGCGGGAAGAAAACCTCTTTCCCCTGAGGAATTATCTTTTTGAGCATCCCGGCCCCTGTACGGTGTTTATCCATGTCCCCGTAAGCGGCGGCGAAAGGGTGGTCCGTGCGATCACCGGAATCGGGGCCGTTTCAGAAAGCGGACCGGCCCTCAGGAACTGCGCCGGAGTAGCTGAGGTTTGGAGGGAATAATGCGTATAATCATGAATTTGCTGGCGAATATTGCAGCCCTGTACTCACTGCTGATTTTAATCAGGGTGATGCTTACCTGGTTCAGCGGCGCGCGTTACGGAAAACCAGTTGAGCTTTTATCCAAAGTTACCGATCCCTATCTTGACTGGTGGCGCGACACCCTGCGGCTGCGCGCGGGTTTTCTGGACCTTTCACCCATTGCGGCAATGGCGGCCCTTTCCCTGGCCCAGAGTATTTTTTCCACGATTGCCCGTTACGGCAGGATCAGCCTGGGGATTATTCTGGCCATCGTCCTTTCCGCCCTCTGGTCGGCGCTTTCCTTTATTCTCGGTTTTTGTCTCATCATCCTTGTTCTGCGTTTAATCGCTTTTATGACAAACCGCGATATCTACGGCGTTTTCTGGAGGATCATCGACACCATTTCCCAGCCCCTGCTCTACCGGATCAACCGGATCATTTTTGGCAAACGTCTGGTTAATTACCTTACCGGAATCATCGCCGCCATTGCGGTCCTGGCCGCGATCTGGATCGGCGGAAGATTCGCGGTGAGGCTGCTTGCCGGTCTTTTGCTCAGACTCCCCGTGTAAAAATGTTCCTCCGTTCCCTTGCCGCGCCGCTTACCGACATCCGGGGCATCGGCCCCGCCCTTGCGCCCAGGTTTGCCCGGCTGGGAATACACAGCGCGGCGGGCCTGCTCTGCCATTATCCCCGTGACTGGGAAGACCGGAGCCGGCGGGTACCGATAAGTGACTTTCACCGCGGACGTGTCTGTACCGAAGTTACGGTTATTGCCCATGACTGGATAGGTTTCGGCAGGATGAGGGCGCTCAAGGTTCATGTTGAAGACAAAAGCGGCAGGGCGGCGCTGCTCTGTTTTAACCGCCCCTGGATGGAAAAACAGCTTGTCTCGGGCCGCCGCTACCGTTTGTGGGGCCGTTTTTTTTACAAATACCGGGAGATACAGTCCAGTTCTTTTGAGATTGAACCGGTCATTCCCGGCGAGATTGCCGGTTTTGGCCGCATATTGCCCGTGTATCCCTTAAGCGCCGGCCTTACCCAGGCAATGCTCCGCCGGTTCGTTTCCCGCGCCCTTGAACAATACGCGCAAAACCTGGAGGACGAACTCCCCGCCGAAATTATCGAACGGGACGGGCTGCTTCCAAAAGCCGCCGCTCTTAAGGCGGTTCACTTTCCCGCTTCTACCCCGGAACTGGAACTGGCAAAGAAAACGCTTATCTATGAGGAACTGTTTTACCTTGAAATAATGGTATGCAGGCGGGCCATTGCGCGAAAAAAAAGCGCGGCCCTCCCTTCGGTTTCTCCCGCCCGGTCTTCAGGCCCGGACGGCGCGTTTTCCCCGCCGCAGAAGCGTCTGCTTGAGCGGCTGCCCTTCTCCCTGACACAGGGGCAGAAGGCGGCGGTCGCGGACATCAACCGTGATATGGCGCATACTGACGCGCCGCCCATGGCCCGCCTTTTGCAGGGGGACGTCGGATCGGGAAAAACACTGGTGTCTTTTTTGGCCGTTCTCCGCGCCGTGGAAGACCGCGGCCAGGCGGCGATCATGGCGCCTACCGAGCTTTTGGCCCGGCAACACGCGGAGAACGCCGCCCGTCTTTTGGAGCCGCTGGGCCTGAGCATAGCCTTTCTCACCGGAAACATAAAAGCCGCCGGCAGAAAAGAACTCCTGCGGAGTCTCTCATTGGGCGAAATTGACATCGTAGTCGGAACCCACGCCCTTTTTTCAAAGGACGTGCATTATAAAAACCTCACGCTTGTGGTAATTGACGAACAGCACCGTTTTGGCGTAACGCAGCGTTCCCTCATCATGGCAAAGGGCAGCCGGCCCCATCTGTTAATGATGAGCGCCACGCCCATTCCCCGGACTCTGGCGCTGACGGTTTTCGGCGATATGGACGTGTCGGTAATCCGGGATTTGCCGCCGGGCAGGAAACCCGTCAAGACCCATCTGGCAAAAGAATCCAGCGAGGGCAGGGTCTACGATTTTGTGCGCAGGGAGCTTGCCGCGGGCCGTCAGGCGTATTTTGTCTATCCGCTAATCGAAGGCGGCGTTGAGGCTGATCTGAAAGACGCCGTCTCCATGGCGGAGCGTCTGGCGCGGGAAGTTTTTCCCAGTTTTTCCGCCGCCCTGATCCATTCAAAACTCGATGAAGAAAAAAAACGGCTGACCATGGACCGCTTCCGTTCCGGCGAAATAAAAATCCTCGTTGCCACCAGCGTTGTCGAAGTGGGCGTAGACGTGCCCAACGCGGGCTGCATGGTCATTGAACACGCCGAACGCTTCGGCCTTTCCGCCCTCCACCAGCTCCGGGGCCGGGTCGGCCGCGGCGGGGATCAGTCCTACTGTTTTCTCGTCTATTCCGACGAACTCACCGGGGACGGCAAAGCCAGGCTCAAAGTGATGCTTGAAAACCAGGACGGTTTTGTCATCGCCGAGGAGGATCTGAAACTCCGCGGCCCCGGCCAGATTGCCGGCATTGAGCAGTCAGGCTATCTTGACCTGGGCATTGCCAATCCCGTCCGTGACGCCGGGGAACTTGCCCGCGCCAGAACCGACGCCTTCGCAATTCTGGAAGCGGACCCGGACCTGCTTTTGCCGCAGGTCCGCGTTATCGCCAGAGTGCTGGAAGAAGCCCCGCCCTTCGGGGAAGTGGCGCTGTGAAGGAAACCGGGGATCACCAGGGCAGCGCAAAACTTACCGGCGAATATGCGGAATCAGGGCCAGCGCATCATTTTAACTATATACCGATGAAAAACCGGAATTTTTACCGCTTCGAAAAAGTCGAATGAGTTTTTATTTCAAAGTTCTTTTTTGACCTCCTTCTTTGACTTTTTTGACTTTGCGCTTCCAACAGGGAAGAGCCCCCGCTTCCAACAAAGCTCCAAGCACCAAATTTTTCAAAAACACTAAGGGAACCGAAAAAAACAAGCGTTTTTTAGGGCTTCCCTAAAGCAAAACGGCGACTCCGGCTCATATATAGGGAAAACATATTTAGGGGATACGCCGTGAAAAACATTTCGCAAAAACTCTCGTCCGCCTTATTGGCGCTGATTCTGGGATTAAGTCCCCTCACGGGATTTGCCCAAAGCAAATCGGAAGCTCCGTCAGGGCAGCGGGCCGCGGGGGAAATCAAAGGTTTTGATAAATCGGTTTTTGACTATCACTTTAGCAGGGCCGACCGGGAACTGGATCCCGGACGCTGGATATCCGAGGCAAGGCGGGGCATGGGGCTTGCGCTTAAGGCCTGGGAATTTTTCGCGCCGGATCTCTACGACAATCCGCTGCTTCTGGAAGGGGCAAAAAAACAAATTGAAGAGTGGAGCGCCGCCGAACTTGAGGAACGTTTTACCCAATGGCTTATGGGCCGTTTCTTTGGCGGCGCCGCCAAAGAAATAGCGGAGACGCTTTCCTCGGAGATAAGCGAAACCCAGATTCAATATACCTATCATTTGGATTCAAAGGGGAAGGTCATATATGACGACAAGACCGGCGATCCTTCGGTGATACGGCCCGGTGAAGAAGGGCGGGAATTTTCCGCTGACCTGGACTCGTGGCGCGGCGCAGTGAAAAAAAATATCGCAAACAGCGCCGCTTCCTTTGAGGCGGCAATTGCCCGGATCTATCCTGAATTGTTGACCTATATTCCTCCTGAAATGCGCGAATCCATGGGGGCTAAAATCGCCGCTGCGGGCGCCGCTTTTTCAGAGACGATGCGGCGGGAATTTGAGAGGCTTGCCGCCAGGGAAGAACGGATCTTTACCTCGCGGCGAACCGGGGATCTGTGGAGTCTGCGAAAAAAAAGCGATGACGAGGCTGCCTGGGCCATTACCGCCCGGCTTATAGGGGAAACCGAGGATGCCTGTGCCAGAGATATAGCCGGCCTTGCGAGCCGCATAGAAGAGGCCTCCGCCGGCAGCGGGGATCTGGTCATTATGGGAGAAGAGTGGCTTGAGATGTACCGCGAACAATTTGAGCGCGGGCTTAAAGCGTGGGAACAGGCTGAGGAGCGTTTCTTTATCCGCCGCATTGAATGGGAGCAGGAGGCCGGCAGGCTTTTTGCCGAAGGGGAAGAAACCTGGGCGGCCGCCTTTAAGCAATTTGATGAACAGCGGAAAAAGTGGGAACTGCAGACAAAAGAACTGTACGAATCCGGCGAAGCGCTTTTCAAAAACGCTTCGGCAAATCTGGAGAAAGCTATCGCCGAAGCGAAAATAGAGTTCGCGTTAAATTTTCAGATGAGAACAGAGGCCGGAAGTTCCAGGGCCAGGGCCCTCATAGATATGTACTTAACCTGCGGGGCGGGTCTTGCCGCGGCACGGGAAAACATTTTGTTTTGGCTTAAACAGTACAGTCCCGAAAATAAAATTGATCCGGCCGGCGATTCTTTCAAAAGCTGGCTTGAAGGGGAACTCAAAAAACAGGGTTTCCTGAACAAAACCAGCGCTAATTTGCTGGCTGAAATAAAAAAATCGTATGATTTGTATGTTTCCTATTTTGTCAAGGCAAATGACGCCAGGGAAAAAATTATTGCCGATTATAACGATCTTATCGGCGGAGGGACGCTGAAGGATATACTTTCCGATAATCTGTCAAGCGAGGATTTTGCCCTTGACGAATACCAGGCTGCCTTAATCAAAGCTAAAGCGGTTGTACAGTATTGGGAGCGCCAAACCGCCATTGCCGGGGCTGTTTCTGCCTACGCGGAAGATTTGACCGCCGGAAGAATGACCGAAGCCGAAGGGCTGCGCGCATGGGAAGCCGCGAAAGCCGCCTACAATGAAAGCCTGGCCCGGTATGAAAAAGAACTGCAGAACCTGAACGCCATTGGCGCTGATCTGCGGGAAAAACAGGCGGCTTTGGATATACTGGCCCTGGAAATGAAAGAAAAGGAAGAACTGTTAAACGGGCTTAACCTGGAATACTCCGCTCTGATTGCAGCTAACGCGGTAAACCGCGATGACTATATGCTGGTCGAATTTAATGTGAAATACGCCGGTCTTCTCACCGAATACCGCCTGTTGACCCAATCGGGAGACGGGGCGCTGTATAAAAATTCTCTTGAATATGCCCTGGAACTGGGCATTGCGGAACAAACAGAGACGGCCCAGGGGCTGCGGGATATGCTGATAAACGGCGACGGGGAAAATTTAAAATCTTTGGCAGAGCTGCGCGAAGAAGCGGCCCTGAACCCTGAGGCCGAAATGGACTTAAAAATACGCCTCAGCGCGATTGACCTGCTGGAAGCGCAAAGCAGCGCGGACTGGTATTGCAAGGCATGGGGTTTTTCTCTTTCGGAAGGAGAAAAAGCGGCCCTGTCGGGAAGAAAATTGGCGGAACGTTTGGTTTCCGATGTGGCAGACAGTTTTTATGTCCTGCTTGAAAAGCGGATTGCCCTGGAAAAAGAAGCGCTGGAATGTTTTTTGAACGGAAGCGCGGAAACGGAAAGCGACGGGGCCTTTCTGTCCCGGTTCTGCCTCGCGGACAGAGATGAGGCCGCGAAGGGCTTTGCGGTTTTACAGATTCTGGAAGAACGCCTTCAGGCCGGGGAGGATTATTTTAACGGCAGTTATGAAGATGATGAAACCGGCGAAATAATCGCATGGTTTATTGAGGGGGGAAGTTTTTTTAGCGGCTCCGGGGCTTTTCTCGCCGGGTATCTTGACAGTTACCGCTTAAGCGGGGAATTGCTGAACTTATACGAAAATTTCGGCGGCGCATCGTCCTTTGTGTTAAAAGAGTCCTGGCAGGACAGTCTGCATGAAATGGGGCTTTTGTTCGCCGCATACGGTCTTGGCGGTTCCGGTTCACTGTTACCCGATATGCAAAGTCTCTGTGCTGCCCTTCTGAAGATGCCCGGTGATTTTGTTTCCAATACCGCCAATTTCCTCCGTGAATTTGACGCCTGTTTTCCCCTGATCCCCGAATGGCTTGACTCTGAAATAAACAACTGGGAAAACGCTTTTGCCGAATATGCCGCACTTGCCGCTTTATACCGGGGAAAAATACCGGAAAAAAATACGGCTTCCCTTGCGCTGGAGCAGGAAGAAATCGAAAACCGTTACGCGATTTTATCTGAGTATTACAATTCCCTTGAATATACCGGAGGGGAAACCGTCCGGAATATACAACTTGCATACACCGCGATAAACGAAGATGAAATATTGCTGTCCTATAAAAGCCTTATCACCGGAATATGGGAACAAAGCAGTCTGGAAGCGGCTGATGCGGAAAAAGAAAAGACCAAACACTGGCGCCAATATCTTGCCGGTGAATATCTCACCGAGCCGGACGGCCTTATAACCGGGGCCGCTTCGTGGAAAGAGGGGATGATGCTTGACGCCCTTAACAACGCAGCTTTGAACACAAGGCTGATCAACGACGCTTTTATCCTGTATTCATCCAATGACCGGGAAAGACAGGCGGGTGAAACGGATTTTTTGCTTGAAAACTACGAGGACGAAACCCTGAAAATACAGCGCCATTTGAATAACGCCGCCGTCCTGCAGGAAGAACTTGCCCGTCTGGGATGGGCTTATGAATACACAAAAATGGCGCCGGATGTTTTTAAGAAAGAGCTTGAAACCCTGTATACGGCGCTTAAAGCACAGGAATCGGCGTTTAACGCCATCAGGGACCGTTATCTGCTTGACGCTGAAAGATTTGCCGTAATCGGGACACAATACGACGGGCAGTGTGCCCAGGTCAAGAAAAAATATGAAAGCATGGAAGAAAAAAGATTTGAGTATGAAACCCAGGACGCCATCAGGCGCTGGGCAAGTACCGCTTATCTGGAATTGGAAAACGACGATTTGAATAACTGTAAAGAACGCCTCCTGAAGGCTCAAACTGTTCTTGCAGTACTTTCGGATCTCTATAACAGCGAAGAACGCCGGCCTTATGACAACCCCGCGTATCAAGAGATATATTCAAAATATGAACAGAGTTTCAATAAGGCCCTTGTTTCAGTCAGGGCCCTTAATACCCTGAATGCGGCGATTGCCCAGGAATCGATAAACAACGATAACATGTTTAAGGCGTATGAGTCCTGGCTTAATACACTGGGAAATGTTCCCCGATATGAAGCGGATTATATTCCACCCTCCGACAGGGGCGGATGGGACATTAAAGATATCATTACCGTACAAAACGGCAGACTCGCCTTTTCAAAAAACGGATCAATGAGGCTTGACGCGGCAGGCGCGAATGAGGTGAAAGCGCTGCAGGACTATTTTGACGGCAATCAAACGGCTGAGGGAAAAAGACATGAGATCAGCAATTTTGAGATCGCCCTTGAGGCTCTGAGTCAAAGAATGGAAAGTTATTTCAAATTATCCGGAAAAATCTACCTATGGGGTCTTGCGAGGGACTATCTTATCAGGGCTTTAATCGAGTCAAACGGCGACATAGGGTTTTTGCAGAACAAATATGTACAGGCCGAAGCCCTGATGAAAGGCGGCTCTTTGGCAAGAGCGCCATATAAGACGAATTGGAATTCGGGCATCGAATATGTCGGCAATTATATTTCGGGCAAAAAGAATGCTTTGTATAAATCCCAGCAGCAGGCATGGGACAGTCTCAGCGCGGAGGAAAAAGCGGATCTTGAATTCTATGTTATCATAACGCTTTCCGGAAATGTCAACAATTACATTTACGGATTTTCACAGTATACGGCCCTTAAACAATACCAAACGGCGCATGACATGGTAAAAAAACATTACAAAAAAGCAGAAGACAAGGTTAGCCGCTGGTGGGAATTCGGATTTGTATATACCGAAATGAGGGATATAAACAAATCAACCTATAACCGCTTAAAGAAATCCCTGAAACAGACAGAACTGTATGCCGCATCGTGGCTGCAGGGTTTATCGGCTAATATCAGCCGGATAAAGGATTATTCATCCGCCTATGCCGCATCCTGCGCCAGACTCGATGAGCTGGAGGGGACCGCTGTTTCCGGTCAAAGCATAGGCTGGAATGAAATAAGCCGTGTTATGACGCTGGTTGGGAGTCTCAATGCCGAAGATACGGAAACGCTTAGGGTCTCCTGGGAAGCGATGATTCGGGATACCGGAGGATTTTATGCTGATGTATCCGAAGGACTAACGCAACTGACTCTGTGGACCGGTATTGAACGGGAAAAAAATAAACAGGCACTGGATAATCAGTGGCGTCTTGATGATCAAAACCGTCAGGAAAAAGAGAAGGGTTTTTATAAAACTGTGGAATCTTTTATTGCGGGAAACACGGATATTAAGAGTCTTTCCGCTGCGGCAAAAGCGGCTTACGGAAATGATACGGCGGCATGGAAAAATCATCTTGAAAATATTGGAAAGATTCTGATAAGCGACATTGGCGGGTTTCTCGATTATGGCGCTGATTATTTCGCGGATTTTTCGGCCCTGGGAGATGAATATGTTTCTCTTTTTGACAGGGCTTTTACCAGCCGGTATAACGCGGAACTCGCCGTCCGTGAAGCCGAATGGGAAGAACAGCGCCGGGATTTGGCGGAGAAATACCGTACCTGGCAGGAAAAGGCGGCCCTGATAAGCGGGCGGGGCAGGGAAGACTGGAAAACCGGCGAACATAAAATGGAAGAAGCCTATAAACAGTGGTATCGGAATTTTCTTGAAGAACAAAAACGGGTCAGCGCTTCCTGGGCTGAGGCGTATTTGGCGGGGCTTGAGGACAAAGAGCAATGGCTGGAACAGGCAGCAGCAGCAGCAGACCAGGCCGCGTCCGGGGCCTTTTTAAGCCTCATCGGCGCTGATGCGGAACGTATGGCACGGGTCATGGATACGAGAATCCCTGTTGGCATACCGGGGGCTGTGCCGGAAGCGGAAAAATTGCTTGCGGAATTATTTAACGCTCCGGGGCTTGGCAATGCCGGCAGCATCTTTGGTACTCTGAACGGCATAGCCGATCTTTCCGCGGCGGCGGTCAGGCGGGGCATGGGCGGCCTAAGCACATGGGACGCCGGTATTGTCAGGGCCGCTGCCGCTGATCTGGCGCGGGAGACCAACGCGGAACTGGCCGACAGGGATGCAAGGAGGCTGGCCTTCAACGCCCGCTCCGCCGGGATGGAAGCGCTTAAAGGTCTTGCCGCGAATGTGGATGCCGCCAACAACAGTTTCAGGGAAAGCATGGACAGGATATATATTGTGCAGGGACAATGGAAAAAAAGCGGCAGGAAATATATTAAAGATATAATTGTCGGCTCCACTGTTTTTCAACCGGTCATCACCGAAGAGAAAAAAGTTGAAGGGTACGTTGACTACCGGATGGATCCTCTGACGCTGAAAACAAACCTCGACGAGAATTATCTTGCAGGGCTGAATTCATTCGCCGTCATGGGACTGATTGAGAATGTGTACCGGGAAATTGAAGCCGCGGGAATGGAAATATTCGGCAACGGTGAAAGCCGCGAGATACGGAGCGGGGAAGGGAAAGACATGCGGCTGCGCTATCTTGGCTCCGGAAAATTCGGCGGCTATATCGGATACGAACCGGCTTTACGTCCATCAGGCGGATCCGGCAAGAGCCGGGATTCGTTTTTTTACGATCAGGGAAGCGGGGAACTGGGCCGGCTTATGAGCGACTTTTATTATTGGGCCATTATTGACGGCAGGGGAAGCGCCAAAATTTCCATAGCTACCTGGGATAAACCCCTTTGGGATGATAGGGGCAGCGTCTTTAGCGCCCCCACTATCCGCTCCGCGGCGGATACAGCCGGTAAAATCGCGGCTACGGTTGTCGGGGCAGTGGCGGCGCCGGCGACCGGGGGCGCGAGCATGCTGGGAATGATGGCCCTGATGGCCGGCATGGACACCACCGACGATCTTCTGTTTAACGCCATGGACACAGCCTATAATTATAAAACCATTGACGAGGCGGGTTTTGCCTTTGGTAAGGCCGTGGCTGTCAGCAGTATAAGCAATCTCGGCTCCGCTGCCTTTAACAGCCTCAGCAGCGCCGCAACACAGGCCGCTTCCGGCGCTGCCGGCAAAGCGCTTGCTTCAAGCGCCATGGTCGGAGCGCAGGCAGTCACTACCGGCCTTGCCGTCAGCTCTGTTGAGGGTATCAGCTACAGCCGCGAAAACGGCTGGGGCTATTCCACAGGGATACTCACTCAGGGCATAAACGGAACCATGATCGGCGCTTTATCTTCAATGACTTCTGTTTTTACATCGGCAATGCTGAAAAACATCAACAGCGGTATCAACATGGAAAAACTTACCGGTTTTTCCATGTTAAATATGGAAAATGTTGACACGTTAAACGAGATGCTCGGCGCTGTCGCGGGGCAGGGAGTGCAGTATGCCGCCGGAGGCGACTTTACCCTGAATCTGCTCAACGCGAGTTTACTGACAGGGGGAAAGATCAACAGCGGCATGCTTGAACTGCGCCTGGGCCATGACGGCTCATTCAAAATGAACCCCGGATCAGGCGGCGTAAATATCAGTCCTAATTCCGTCCTTGGCGCGGTACAGGGCGCTTTAGTCTGGAACCTGAATAACCGGATTGACAAATACACCCGCAATAACGAGTTCCGGGAAAAAGCGACTCTCCGGGCACAATACGGCTTCGGCGACAGGGAACAAAAAAAACAGCTTGAGAATATTCTTGCCGGGACGGATGAGATACGGATAAATACCGGGGAAAGTTACGAAGCCAAAACAGAAATAATTAAGGACCGGCGGATCATAATGCTCGGCGCTTATGAGGCCGGGATGAGCGCAGAAGAACAGATGCGTCTTGCGGTGATTTTCGGACATGAAGCATACCGGGACGGTGATGAAGCGGGAGACACGCTCGAAGAACTTCGGGGCGCTTCAATCGCGAGAGTGCTTATGGGAGACCGGATCAATCAGGATTATCAATGGTTCTATGATATCAACGTGGATTTTGCTTTTGAAAGTTTTCTGTTTGAGGCGGCAAAACAAACCGGAAATGCGGATCTGTTTAACGACTACCTGCAATTTGCCTATGAAAACGGTGAAGACTATTTTTGGCAATGGACGAGTACCGGAAACGAGTATCAAAACATGGACGCTTACCGGAGCATACCGCTTTTCAACGCAAAATCTGAAGAACGGGTTAAGGAGATAAACGGCGAAAAATTTGAAGCCGCATTTGCCGCCTATAAAGCCGATTTAGCGCAAAAAGAGGGTTATACCGGCGCTATTGAGGATTTTGTGAGTAAAGACGGTAAAACCGATTCGGATTTACGGCGTGAGCTGCAAGACAACAAGGATATCTGGAAAAAATTCGGCTATGAACCGCTGAAATTTGAATCGATTTATCTGGCAGGCTGCATGTTCATGTCTACCAAATACGGCGCCGAGGCGATTACGGGAAAGAAATTCGACACGCTCTGGTTAAATGAATATATAAAGGAAAACGGGCTTATCCATAAGGGTACGGAATCGGATCTTTCCAATGAATTGATGGCCAGGATCATGAATCTTCTTGGCGAAGGAGCATATACGGTCAGTCTTGAGCAAACAGGTCTGCCTGACGCAAAGCAACTGTGGGACCTGGGCCGGTCTAATATTAAGTACCTTGCCCACGTCAGGATAAAAAAAGAAGGGACAGGCAGCGCATACCATTCGGCAATGGTTTCCGGCATTGATTATACCTATGACGGGGAAGGAAATGTTACCGGAATAGGGGCAATACATACGGCGAATCCCTGGAATGGAAACAGTTTTTCCGGAAAAACCACGTATACCCCGGATCAGATCGCCCGCTGGGACATTTTCAAGGTAGCTTCAAAGCCAAAGGTCTTTACAGGTCCATATAATGGAAATTCGTCTGACTGGAAATCCATGGCAGCGAAATTTTTGAAGATTTCCAAATGATGAATAGGCCGAATGTGAAAGGATTACGCATGGTGGTCTTTGTTGCCGGCGCTTTCAATTTGGTGTATATTTTTGTATGAGAGGAGTGTAACAATGGAAAATGCAGCGGTACGGCAGCGTGAACCGCAGCGGGGACTGACCTTTGAGGATGTCTGGGCCGCGATGATGGAAACAGACCGGAAAATGCAAGAAACAGACCGGAAAATGCGAGAAACAGATCGGAAATTGGAAAAAATGTTTGAGGAAACAGAGCGAAGAATGCAGAAAACCGACAAGTTGATCGGGAAATTGGGCAACCGCTTCGGGGAACTGGTGGAACATCTGGTAACGCCCAATATTGCTGAAAAATTCAGGGAACTGCATTATACCTTTACCAAAGCGGGACCCGATGTCGAGTTTTTTGATGCCAACGGGAAAACCCTTACGGAAGTGGATGTCTGGCTTGAAAATGGCGAGTTTGCCATGGCGGTGGAGGTGAAGTCATGCCTGAGCAGGCAGGATGTGACGGATCACCTCAAACGGATGGAAATTCTCCGCCGTTATCTTGACGAGCGGCACGACACGCGCAAGCTCCTGGGAGCGGCGGCCGGAGCCGTATTCAAAAACGAAGCGAAGGAATACGCCCTTGAAAACGGCTTTTATGTGATAGAGCAGTCAGGGGACACGGTACAAATCAAGCCTCCCGAAGGCTTCAAGCCCCGAATCTGGTGATGCGCCGGCGATTTGCTCCCCCGGGCGCGGCGGTTGACGCAGACAGGCCGGAGATTGTATGCGAAGGGTACATACCCAAGAGCCCGCCTTGCGGCGGGGGAGCTTCAGGGCGGTTAAAAAGGTATTAAACCCCGAATGCAATACCTCGGGAGAACAACATACCTCGCCCTTCAGGGCGAGGTATGTTGATACGGTAACGCGGCGGCCGGGCGTGCCGCATAGAAGAGGCCCGCCGGCAGCGGGGATCCGGTCATTATGGAAAAAACGGCTTGAAATGTACCGCGAGCAATTTGACCGGAGGCTTCAAGCGTGGGAACATAACGCGGACTGGAGCTGTTTGCCGGGACTGCTTAGGGGAATGGAAAACCAAGACACAGGATCGCGTACTGCCCGGCAAAATACCAAACAATTCGGGATATGCCCCGGCCCTCCTTACCCTTCGTTCCAGCGCCCCGCTTTGCGTATTTTTTGGTTTCGGTAACGTACCAGGACGGCGGGGTTACGGGCGCAGAGATCGTTTAGTTCTTTGACGAGGATTTTTTTTATAATTACCGCCGCCGCGCCGGGGTCCCGGTGCGCGCCCCCCGGAGGTTCGGGGATGATACCGTTGATCACCCTGAAGTTCAGGAGATCGCCTGAGCTTATCTTGAGCATGGCGGCGGCGTCTTTTGCCCTGCCCGCGTCCCGCAGCAGGATCGAAGCGCAGCCTTCGGGGCTGATCACCGAGTAGATGGCGTTTTCCAGCATGTAGATTTTGTCCCCCACACAGAGGCCCAGGGCGCCGCCCGAACCGCCCTCGCCGATAATGACGCAGACAATGGGGGTTTTGATCTGGCTGAAATCCCGAAGGTTGCGCGCAATCGCCTCGCCGATGCCGCGTTCTTCCGAACCAAGGCCGGGATACGCGCCGCTGGTATCTACAAAGGTAACGATGGGCCGCCGGAATTTTTCCGCTTCCTTTGAAAGGCGCAGGGCCTTGCGGTAGCCTTCGGGGTTTGCCATGCCGTGGTTGCGGCGGACATTTTCTTTGAGCGTCCGCCCTTTTTGATTTGCCAGGATAGTAACCGGCCTGCCCTCAAGAAAGGCGAGGCCTCCGACAATAGCCGGATCGTCGCCGAAATTACGGTCGCCGTGGAGTTCGATAAAATTGTCAAAAATACGGTCAATGTAATCAAGCGAATAGGGCCGGTCCGGGTGACGGGCAAGTTCCACCTGCTTCCAGGCGGCCTCGGCGCGGGAACCGGCCTCAATTTTTGTTTTCAGATTTTCAAGTTCCCTGGCGGCGTCAATGCCGGCTTTTTCCGCCATTTTTTTAAGTTCCGCTATTTTTTGCCGGATAGTAGAAATGTTCATTGCACACTCCGTTACGCTAAATTAGGTCCGTAAAAAAGGACGATGCAGATCGATCAATCGGGAGATCAATTTTCGCTGATCCTGCCGTTTGGCGATAATATCCACAAAGCCTTTTTCCAGTTGAAATTCGGCGCGCTGGAAACCTTCGGGCAGCTTTTGCCTGATCGTTCCTTCAATGACCCGCGGCCCGGCGAAACCGATGAGCGCCCCCGGCTCGGCTATGGTGATGTCGGCCAGCATGGCGAATGAAGCGGTAACGCCGCCGGTAGTGGGATCGCATAACACGATGAAGAAGGGGATCCCCGCCTTGTCCAATTCCGCCGCGGCGCTTGAGGTCTTCGCCATCTGCATCAGTGAAAAAATCCCCTCCTGCATCCGGGCGCCGCCCGAGGTGGTGTATATTACCACCGGAATTTTTTCTTCCGCCCCCTTGAGCATGGCCCTGCTCACTTTTTCACCGACTACAGAACCCATTGAGCCTCCCATAAACTGAAAGGACATAAGGCCCAGAATCAGGGGTTTCCCCTCAATCGTGCAGCCGCCGGTAATTACCGCGTCTTTCATTCGGGCCTTGAGTTCCGCCTCGGAAAGCTTTTCCTCATAACCCGCGAGATCGATGGGGTTGAGCGATCTGAGGTTGGCTGAAAATTCGGTGAAACTGCCGGGATCGCTAAGGTACTTGATCCGGTCCACGGGTTCCATCCGGTAATGGTAATTGCAGGACGGACAGGTTTTCAGGCTGCTGTCTATTTCTTCGGCGCTGTGCCGCACGCCGCAGAGCGGACAGGGCGGCTTTTCTGTTTTTTCTGGGGACATATACATTTCCTTTTTAAAGCCTTGCAAAACACCCGTTTTTTTAACAAAGCGAACGCAAATACCCGGCTATGCTTTCATAGTAGGATGTTCCAAATATACCTGAACGGAACACCTTCTCGCCGATGATCAGCCGCTGCTCTTCCCTGTTGGTTTTAATTCCTTCAATAACGAGTTCCCCCAGGGCGCGGCCCATGCGGTCCAGGGCGCGTTCGCGGCCGCTGTCGTGAACAATAAGTTTTGCCACCATGGAGTCGTAGTGGGAAGAAACCTTGCAGCCGGTATACAAAAACGAATCAAAGCGGGTTCCCGGTCCGCCGGGGACATCAAGCCTTGAAACCGTGCCCGGCCCCAGGGCGTTTATCCGGCATTCGACCGCCCAGCCTTCCATGCGTACCGCCCCGGGGTCTGTTTCCATACGGCCCGCGGTACAGGCAAGTATCTGCTGGCGGATAATGTCGGTACCGGTGACCAATTCGCTCACCGGATGCTCTACCTGGACGCGGGCGTTTACTTCCATAAAATAAAAGTTTTTCCCTTCCACCAGAAACTCAATGGTTCCCGCGCCGCGGTATTGTAATTCGCGGAACATCCCCACCGCCCCTTCGGACATGCGCCGCCGCATGGCTTTGTCAACCACGGGAGAGGGGCTTTCCTCAATAAGTTTCTGGTGGTTCCTCTGAACCGTGCAGTCTCTTTCGCCCAACACCACCACATTGCCGCCGCCGTCGGCGATGATCTGCAGTTCCACATGCCGGGGATTTTCCAGATAACGCTCAATAAACACCCTGCCGTCGGCAAAATTGGATTCCGCTTCCCTGCCTGCTATTGCGAGGTTTTCCGCCATGTCTTCGGCCTTCCACACAATCCTCATTCCCCTGCCGCCGCCGCCTGCCGCCGCTTTAATGATCACCGGAAAGCCGATCTCTTTAGCGGCTTCAACGGCGGCGGCCGTGTCCGAAACCGCTTCCTTTGTACCCGGTGTAACAGGCAGGCCGAAGCGCCCGGCCGTGTCTCTGGCTTTCACCTTGTCACCGAGGAGTTCAATCACATCCGGGTCCGGGCCGATGAAGATAAAGCCCTCATCCCGTACCAGGCGGGCAAAACCGGCGTTCTCGGAAAGAAAGCCGACGCCGGGGTGAATTGCCTCCGCCCCCGAATGCCGGGCCGCCATGAGGAGGTTGCCTGTAACGAGGTAGCTTTGAGAAGGGGAGGGCGGGCCGATACAAACCGCCTGATCGGCCAGGCGGACATGGAGGCTGTCTTTGTCGGCGGTAGAATAGACCGCCACCGTTTCAATCCCCAGTTCCCTGCATGAGCGGATAATCCGAACGGCAATTTCGCCCCGGTTTGCAATCAAAAGCCGCTTAACCGGCAGGCCCGAATTCTTTTTTCCCAATCTTATAACCGTTTTACTTCAAAAAGCGCCTGGCCGTACTCAACCAGATCTCCGTTGGACGCCAGTACCGATATAATTTCACAGTCGAATTCGGCTTCCAGATGATTCATCATTTTCATCGCTTCAAGTATACAGAGGCTGTCCCCCGCCTTGACCCTGGAACCGGGCCTTACAAAAGGCGGGGAGTCGGGTCCCGGCGCGCCGTAAAAAGTAGCCACAATGGGGCTGGTGATCGTGTCGTTCCCGCCGGAGGAAACCGGCAGTCCAAGACGGACATTGCCTGCCGGGTCATGCGCCGCAGCCGCGTCTGCCGCGGGAACCGTGGTGAAAGGAGCCGTGCCCGCCTGTCCCGCCGCGGGGGCGCTTTTGAAAGCCGCCTCTTTTCGCAGTACCAGACGGGTGGTTCCGTCATTCAGATCAAGTTCCGCGATAGAAGCGGCGTTGAATTTATCGAGTAAGGTCAAAATCAGTTTTTCATTCATCGGTACAGACCCCGTTATAAATCAAGGCCCAAAGGGTTTAGCTCGGCATCGTAGTTAACTCCCTCCACGTCAAAACCGTGAACCACAAGAAAGTCGTGCCTGAAACCCCCGACATCAGCATCGCTCATAATGGTTTCCTCGGTAAGGGAATCCATCCGTTCCGCAGTCGCCTGCTGCACGTCTTCCCGCATTTCCCAATCGTCTATCCGTATCCGGCCCTCACTGTCTACCGGAACCTTCGCCGGATCAGAGCCGGCATCGGCGTAGAGCCGGTCCCGGTAGAGCCGCACAATCTGCTCAATACAGCCTTCATGAACGCCCTTCTCCTTCATTACCTTAAAAAGGCATGACACGTAAAAGGGGATGATGGGAATCACGGCGCTTGCCCTGGTGACCAGCGCCTTGTTCACCGAGATCCAGGCGCGGCCGCCCCCGGGCGTCAATGTTTTGTTGATCTCCCGGCAGGCCCGTTCCAGGTCTTCTTTGGCCCTGCCGATGGTTCCGTTTTTGTATATCGCCCAGGAAAATTTCGGGCCGATGTAGGTGTAAGCTACGGTTCTGGCCGACGGGGCAAGGATCCCGGCTTCATCAAGGGCCTTAATCCACAGTTCCCAATCTTCGCCGCCCATTACCTTGACTGTGTGGTAAATATCCTCTTCGCTGGCAGGCTCCGCCGAGGCGGTGGTGAATTTGCCGCTCATCATGTCGATGGTTTTTCCCGAGAAACTTTCGCCGATAGGTTTTATCACAGACCTGTACATCACACCGTCTTTGGGATCGGTCCGTACCGGAGAGGCAAGGGAGTAGATGATGAGGTCTACCTGGGGAGAAAGTCCTGCGGCGGCGGCGGTTTCTTTTATTGCCTTAACCGCCTCGCCCTTCATCGCGTCGGAGTAGGCGTCTCCGTTCAGGCTTTTCGAGGCCAGGCCCGCTTTGGCGGCCTCTTTGTCAAAGACGAGGTTGTTGTAGTAACCGGGGGTTCCGGCCCTTGTCTTTGTCGGGGGCTTTTCAAATGAGATGCCTACCGTGGCGGCGTGGCAGCCGAAGGCCGCAGTGATTCGGCTCGCCAGACCGTAGCCGGTAGAGCAGCCGATTATCAGGGCCAGTTTCGGCCCGGCCCCGCCTTGATTTGCCCCTAACGTTTTTCCGGCGTATTCAATCTGATGTCTCACCGAAGCGGCACAGCCGGCCGGGTGACTGTTAATGCAGATATTGTTCCGGATTATGGGTTGAATGATCATTGTTACTCCTTACATTTCTTTACCGCTGCCGACCAGACACATCCACTCGGCTTCGACAGCAAGTTCTTCGCCCACAAAGGCTTTGCCGGATTGTTTTATCATCCGGGGGGAAACACGCAAATTTTCAATTTCGGATTGTAGTTCGTCACCGGGCCGGACCTGGCGGCGGAATTTTACTTTGTCTACAGAGGCCAAAAAAAACAGCGCGTCGTCGCCAAGTATACCGAGTTTCCGTAAACCCGCGCCGCCGGACTGGGCCATTGTTTCCACGAGAATTACCCCCGGTACAACCGGATACCCGGGAAAATGCCCCCTGAAAAAAAATTCTTTTTCGGTGAATACATGTCTGGCAATAACTTTTTTTTCATCGGCCCGCACAATCTCGTCAACAAACAAAAACGGCTCGCGGTGGGGCAGCAAATTTTCAATTTCGCTCATGCTTTTTCCTTTTATTTATATGGTGATTAGACGGCGCGGCGGATTCCTTCCGGCGGGAGTTTCATCCATCGTATTTTCTGAATATCACTACCCCATTGTGCCCGCCGAAACCCAGGGAACCTGAGGCGGCTGCGGTAATTTCGCCGTACTGTGCTTTGTTGGGAACATAGTCCAAATCACATTCCGGATCAGGATTGTCCAGGTTGATCGTGGGAGGGTAGAAGCCGTTCTGAATGGCAAGAACGCAGGCAATGGCCTCAAGGCCGCCGGAGCCGGCCACACAATGGCCGGTCATGCTCTTGGTACTGGAGACCTTCATCCTGTACGCATGATCTCCAAAGGCATATTTGATCATTTTGGTTTCGACAGGATCGTTAATTTCCGTGGAGGTGCCGTGGGCGTTGTAGTACTGAATGTCCTCAGGCTTCATCCCCGCGTCGGCGATTGCCTTTTTGATGGCCGTACCGCCGCCCGCGCCGCTGGGGTCGGGGGCCGTTATGTGATATGCGTCGGCGCTTGCCCCGTAACCGGCAAACTCGGCGAGTATTTTCGCCCCCCGTCTTTTCGCGTGTTCTTCGCTTTCAAGAATGAGAATGCCCGCGCCTTCACCCAACACAAAACCGTCCCTGTCAACGTCAAAGGGACGGGAAGCCTTTTCCGGCTCGCTTGCCCGCTTGGTGGAAAGTGTCTTGAGCATCTGGAAGGCGCCGACGGAAAAGGGAACAATGCAGGCTTCGGTACCGCCTGAAATGATTACATCGCAGCGGCCGCAGCGGATAAGGTCCAGGGCCTGGCCCAGGGCGTCGGTACCTGAGGAGCAGGCGGTAACCTGGGTATAGGCCGGCCCTTTTGCGCCGAATATCATCGAGATATTTCCCGCCGCCTCGTTGGCGATCATCAGAGGCACGGTAAGGGGCAGCATGCGCCGCGGCCCTTTCTCGATGAGTTTTAGGAATGACACCGACACCATCTCAAATCCGCCGATTCCATTTCCCAGCACAACGCCGGTCTTTTCAGGATCGCTTGTTATCAGCCTGTGGCCCTCCGCATCGGCCTCTCCGAGCAGGCCCGCTTCGCTTATCGCCTGGGCGGCGGCGGCGGCGGCCATTTGGGCAAAGCGGGACATTTTGCGGGCGTCTTTTTTATCTATCCAGCGGCAAGGATCAAAATCCTTTACCTCCCCGGCAATGGTCACGTCAAAATCGGTGGTATCAAAAGAAGTGATAGGTCCCACTCCGCTTTTCCCGGCCTTGAGTGCGTCACGGTATTCTTCCACCGAATTGCCTATGGGAGAAATCGCCCCCATTCCCGTTACCACAACTTTTCTGTTCATATAACACTCCCTGTTTATAATATAATAATTAACTAAAGAGGCTTTCCCAAAACCAAGCGGGTTTTGGGAAAACTTCTAAATGCAAGGGACTTTGATCCCTATATAAACATCCCGCCGTCCACCGCTAGTACCTGTCCGGTGATATAGGAAGAAGCGTCAGACGCGAAAAACAGCGCCGCCGCCGCGACATCTTCAGGTTTGCCGCTCCGTTTGAGGGGGATGGTTTCGGTCATTTTTTCCCTGGCCGCATCCGGCAGCGCGGCGGTCATGTCGGACTCGATAAAGCCCGGCGCGATGGCGTTTACCCGCACCCTGCGGCCCGCCGTTTCCCGCGCAAGGCTCTTTGTAAGGCCGATAAGCCCGGCCTTGCTTGCCGCATAATTCGCCTGCCCGCCGTTTCCGTGTACGCCGACCACGCTGGACATATTGATAATGGAACCGCTCCGCCTGCGGATCATATCCCTGCCCACTGTGCGGGCAATGAGAAAGGCCGCGGTAAGATTTACATCCAGTACTTTCTGCCATTCCTCAACCGGCATTCTGAATGAGAGATTGTCTTTGGTAATACCGGCGTTATTTACCAGTATGTCAAAGCCGCCTGATTCCCTGAGGGAGTTTTCGATGATCCCTTCCACTTCGCCGGTCTTGCCCAGGTCTGCGCTGATCCAGTGGAATTTACCCCCGCTCTTTTCAATCCGCGCTTGCAGATCCCCAGGCTCCCTGGTGCCAAGGCCCCAGACCTCGGCGCCCTCGGCGATAAATTTTTCCGCGATGGTCCTGCCTATGCCCCTGGAGGCCCCGGTTACCAGCGCTTTTTTCCCGTCCAATACCATAAATATACCCTCGTTATACATCATTCGTTGGGGAGTCTAATCCTCGCCTATTTTCGCTATATCTTCAATTGTACCCGCGGCGTAGCAGGGAATCCCGCTGCCAGAATCCTTCCAGAGGCCCTGGAGCACTTTGCCGGGACCGGCTTCAAGGCATGCTTCAATACCGTTGTTATCCGCCGCAATGGCGGCCTCTTCATCTACCCAGCGCACGGGACTGGTGATCTGGGCAAGGGCCAGTTTTTTCGCCTCCGCGCCTGAGGAAACCCGTTTGCCCGTAACGTTGGAATAAAGCGGAACAGCAGGATCTTTAAATTCAACGGCCTCAAGAACAGGCCGAAAGGCTTCGGCGGCGTCCGCGATAAGGGGGGAATGGAAAGGGCCGGCAACTTGCAATCGTATAACACGGCGCGCGCCCGCTTCCTTAAAACGGGTTTCCGCTTCGGCTAAGGCGGCGGCGGTTCCGCTCAGCACCAGCTGCCTGGGCGAGTTGATATTTGCGGCGTACAGATCCTTAAGACCGGCGGCGCTCCATTCGGCAACGAGCGCTTCCACCCGCTCAGGGGGGAGTCCGATAACCGCCGCCATACCCGGCAGGACTGCCATGTCCGGCGGCCGGGCCGGATATGGCGAAGAATCGCCGCCGTCTTTACGCAAACGGTCGGCGGATTTTTGCATTGCTTCGGCCCTTGCCCTGACCAGGCGGAAGCAGTCTTCGGCGCTGATGACCCCTGCGCAGACCATGGCCGCGTATTCGCCAAGGCTGAAGCCCGCGCAGGCCGCGGGACTGTAAGCTTGTTCGGCCAGGGCCGCGGCGGCGGCTAGATTGGCCAGTGTAAGCGCGGGCTGGGAAACATCGGTCCGTTTTAAGGTTTCGGCATCGGATTCCAGCAGCGAGCGCATGTCCCTTTCGCATATATCGGAGGCAAGGTCAAAAAGCATTTTAACGCTCCCGAAGGGGAGAAAATCCAGGGCCATTCCCGTGTACTGGGCGCCCTGACCGGGAAACAGATAAACAACCCTGTCTTTTTTTACAAGTCTACCAGACAATCAGATTTCCCCCGTAAGTAAGGCCGCTGCCAAAGCCGATAGTCATAATCAAATCTCCCTTCTTAAGCTGCCCGGACCGGTTCATTTCATCCAGGGCTATGGGAATTGAAGCCGCCGAAGTATTAGCATATTCTTCCATATTAAGGAAGAACTTTTCAATCGGTATTTTCAGCCGTTTTCCCGCGGCCTGCACTATCCGGGCATTGGCCTGATGAGGAACAATCCTTGCAATATCGTCCACGCCAATCCCCTCCGCCTCCATCAGGGCCTCAATCGTCTCCGTTACCGCCCTGACGGCAAAGTTGTACACTTCCTGTCCCTTCATCTCAATATGGGCGCTTTTCTCAATGGTTTCCCCTTCCTTGAAAGGATACCGTGAACCGCCACGCCGGATGATCAGACTCTCCTTGCCGGAACCGTCCGCGCCCAGGATCGTCCGCAAAATACCGCGCCTGCCGGGCCCTTCGGAAGGGGCGCTGGTTTTCTCAATCACCGCCGCCCCCGCGCCGTCCCCCAGAAGCACACAGGTTCCCCGGTCACTCCAGTCGGTCACTCTGCTCAACACCTCCGCGCCGATTACCAGGGCCCGCTTCCGCTCCCTGTTAATGCCGAGGAGGGCCGTCGCGGTTTCAAGGCCGTAAATAAAACCGGTACAGCCGGCGGCAATATCCATGGCCCCCGCCCTGTGCGCCCCCAGTTTATCCTGCACAATACAGGCAGTGGAGGGGCAGCCGTAAAAATCCCCCGTAGCGGTACCCAGAATGATCATGTCGATACTCTTGGCGGCATCCGCCGCAGCGCGGTCCCGCTCTTCCCCCCGGGCATCGGCGAGATTCGCCGCCATAGCCAAGGCGTTTTTGGCCGCTTCAAACGCAAGATCGCTGCACGCCGTGTCCTCATCCGCCAGGTGCCTGGCGCCAATCCCCGTGTGGGACCTGATCCACTCGTCACTCGTATCGATTCGGGCCGCCAGATCTTCATTCGTAACTTTCCTGGGCGGCACGGCTTTTCCGGTCCCTATAATCTCAATCGCCATAGCTTTTTAATGACAAATTTTCAAAATTTGTCATACTCCTCATATCATGTATTTCCTGATTGTGTCAAGATATTTTTTTTGACACCGGATTAAATAATGAGGTTGCGGAAATTAAGGTTTTTAAGGCTGTCTGTCCATAATGTGTCTGCATTACGGACAGACTCTAATTAATGCCGCAGAGAAGCTGTTCCTCAACAGGGCATCGGCGTTTACTTTTTCGTTAAGAGGGAAGTGATATACTAAGCCATCAGGATTTCTTGGGAGGAGAAAGATGGCAAAAATAGGCATTCGGGATTTGGCGCGGGTTGCGGATT
>JAIROT010000254.1 GCA_031257385.1 Treponema sp. | reverse complement strand
AACTGAACGGTATCCCCCAAAAAGGTAAAGCCCCCTATAATACCGGTCTTTGTATCATCATAAAAAAGAAAGCTGTCGCAGTCAACATCGGTAATATTGCTTTTGGCCGCGGCAAGGCTAAGACCGGCTGTGAGTGCCAGCCGTGTTTCCAGCATACAGCCGACCATGCATGTAACCCGGTGGCATCCGGCGATTTCATTAATTTTTAGACCGTGATAAATGCCGCCGCTTTTCATTAGCTTAATGTTTATCATATCGGCGGCTTTTGATTTACAGGCACGTTCCGCATCATGAAAATCGTGTATTGATTCATCGAGCATTATTTTAACGCCGCTTGAATTATTGCGAAGCAAAGCATGCGATTCAATATCCCAATAGGGCAGGCACTGTTCAATCAATTCAATGTTTAGGCCGTTTAGCTTGTTAATAAATTCCTTTGCGGAATTTACTGAATATCCCTGATTGGCGTCAATGCGGATACGAATATTTTCATCTACCGCTTTTCGTATCAGGCTTAATGCCGTTAGGTCAAAATCCTGATTTACGCCTGCTTTTACTTTCAGGATACGATAACCTTTTTCCTTCGTCAAACAGGATGCTTCCTCTGCCATTTTTTCAGGAGAAGAAATACCGATGGTTACATCGTTTTGAACGGTATTATTCTCTCCCCCCAATAATTGATACAGTGGTTTTTTTGCAGCTTTGCCGGCGATGTCATAACAGGCTATATCAATTGCGCACTTGGCGGAAGTGTTGCCATAGACGGTATTATTCATTAGTGAATGTATTGTCTCTATTTCAAGCGGATTAGACCCTATCAAGACGGGTTTTAATAATTCAAGTACAGGAATAACGGTATCTGCGGTCTCACCGGTAACCGGAGCAAAAGGAGCCGCTTCTCCATATCCTGTAATACCTTCGTCTGTACTTATTTTAATAATAACATTTTCTATGCTTTTTATGGTTGCAAAGGATATTTTAAATTCTTTGTAGAGTTCAAGGTTTATTTTCTTTGTCTCAATTGAAGTTATTTTCATAATGACATAAAAAATACTGCTTTATGAAACGGCTGAATAAACCGTTCCATAAAGCATGATCAAGAATGTTAACCGAGTTCCCCGGCCGCCTTTACCTTAACACGGCAGGTATTGCCGGGATGATACTGCAAAGGCACGTCCTCCACATCTACAATCTCTACGGTTTCTTTAACCGCCCCGGCCTTGACGGCAAGGGCAATCGCCTCGTTTTTGGCCAGTTCAAGGGCCTGGTCACGCGGCGTCTGGTCATAGGAGATGAGCCTTTCAAAGGTTCCGCTGACTTTTGAAATTGCGGAACCGATGGCGTTTGCAACGGCAAAATGCTCCGGTTTATACAGGTTTTTTGCCCCCTTTATTTTGGAGGGGAGAAGAATTGAACCGCCCCCTACCAGAACAACGTCAACATCTTCCGAAGAAGTTTTCATTTCCTCGATATGGTCTTCCACCATTTCGACTATTTTTACCAGGGCCCTTTCGGCAAATTCTTTTTCAATGTGGGACACTTTTGAGGGATCTCCGATTGCAGCAAGACCCAGTTTTACCGCTATGTCGGTAGCGGTCAAGGTATCGCCCCCGAAAACGAGGGCTTTTTCCGGCAACTGGTAGCCTACACTGTCCGGGCCAACGGTGATGTCACCGCCCTTCTCCCTGATGATGCTTCCGCCGCCCAGTCCTATGGAGATAACGTCGGGCATACGAAAATTGGTACGAACCCCGCCAATGGTTGCGGCGACGCTGCTTTCCCTGGGAAAACCGTTTACAAGGATGCCGAAGTCGGTTGTTGTCCCCCCAATATCAATCACCACGGCATTGGATAGCTTGGAAAGGTAGCTTGCGCCCCGGATACTGTTTGTAGGGCCGCAGGCTATGGTGAGAATGGGGTACTTGCGGGCCTGCTCCCTGGTCATTAAGGTTCCGTCATTCTGGGAGAAATAGACCTCCGCATTGGTTACGCCCTGTTCGTTGAGGCTGCGCTCGAAACCTTCGGTAAGGCTCTTTGCTACTTCATACAGGGCGGCATTAAGGATTGTGGCGTTTTCCCGTTCGATAAGGCCCATGCTTCCGATACGGCCGGAAAGGGATACATACGCCTCATGTCCTGGTTCCTTGCCGTCCATTATTTCATGGCACAGGGCTTCCGCTCTTACTTCATGGTCGTCGCGGACGGCCGAAAAAAGCTGGCTTATGGCAACGGAATTTATGCCCTTCCGTTTGCAATTTTCAAAAAAGTCTATGGCGGCCCGCTCGTCCAGGGGGGCGAGCTGTTTCCCGTCGTATTCAAAACCGCCGCTTATTATTGCGGTTTCCTCCGCTATCGTGGAAAGCTCATCGGCCCAGTCAACCATTGGCGGTATGCCCAAAGTGGCGGGCGCACCGATGCGGAGAATGCCGATTCTTGAAAGGCGTTTGCGCTCTACAATGGCATTCGTACATTGGGTGGTTCCCAACATGGCTTTTGTGATGAGCTTTCGATCTATGCCGGATTTATCCAGTACGGCTTTGACTGCGGCCAGGATGCCGTCATGTATTTCCGGAGTTGTGGGGAGTTTGACTTCCGCGACAACATTTAGATTCCGGTCAATTAAAACAGCGTCGGTATTTGTGCCGCCTACGTCTACGCCCAGGCGGTATGTGGATTGCGCCATGTTATACGCCTCCCTTGCTGCGGATTTCAACAGGTATGTAGTCGGTATCATAGCCGAAATATCGGGGGCCGACCAATTCAATGCCCTGCGGCAGGCGCCATGTTTCGTAACATTTAAGACCCACTACCAAAACGCGCTTGCCGTATTTAATGGCATCTGTGGGTACGGGGATAAAGGTTTCCGTGTCAACAAGGCAGATAAGGTCCGGCGTCGTGGCGCGGATGGTTCCATTCACCGTGGCAACGAGGTTTTCATTCTGGAATTCCACCGCGGCGGTTTGGCCCTTGTATTCACCGATGCCTTCAAGTACCGCTTTGCCAAAATTAAAAGCGCCTTTAACCTCCCGTAATATGTCGCTTATTTTACCCCGGAACAGCTTGTAACCTTCGGAAGCGGCAAGGAAATTTTCTTCGGGAACACCTTCCTGTTGTTTTACGTTCCTTATGGCCTTTCCCAGCGCCTCGCTTCTGGTAACGATTTTTTTAACGCCGTACGTTTTGACCGTTTTGCCGTCCATGCAGTAGAGGGTAACGGAAACCGCTCCGCCGCAGCTCAGGGTTACGGCGCGCGCCAGCTCCTCCGTCCATTTGTTCGTAATGGTCTTGAAAATAGCCGAATTGCCCTTTTCATCGGTCAGGCCCATGGGGGTAGCGCTTACTCCGCCTATGGTAAAGGTGACCATCTGCAATTCCGGAAAAGCCCTGCCCATGCCGTCCGCGTCCACCAGGGGGAGGCCGAGCTTTGCCGCCGCGGCGAAGGGAAACATACTGTTAAAGCCCCCCGCCTCCATGGGCATGAGACCGTATATTTTTTTGCCGTAAAATGTACTGACTATATCGTAGAGACGCTGGAATTCACCCCCGTTTATACCTTTCTCCTGGAGCACTGTGGGCGCTCCCATCATGGCAAAGGGGACGACGAAGGCGTCGTCCGGAACATCGTCGGGGTCGATAAGGTTGACAGGGCCGTGCTGCTTTATGGCGCTCATAGCCATTAGTTTTCCAATATAGGGGTCTCCTCCCCCGCCCGCGCCCAGAAGCGTGGCGCCCAGGGCAATATCCTCCAGTTCGCGGATACCAATTGTTCTCAAAGTCATCCTCCTATGGTTTCCAGGTTAGAAAAAACCGTCCCGGAACAGTATCCTAAGACGGCTTAGGAACTGTACAAGAATAAAATGCACGGCATTTTATTCTAATTGCTTACGCAACAAGGAAATAACATGACCAAACGGTCATGTTATTTCTGTACAGTTCCTTGTGGTTTTCAGTCAACAGCCTTCGCCGGAATTACCTTTATCAGCAGGACATAGGCAATTATGGAAATGACAATTCCGTTAATAGGAGCGACAAAGAATGGTATCACATTGGCCGTAATATACGCGACAGCAGAACCGGCGGCGAAGGATATAATCCCCGCCCAATTTATACCGGCCGCGGGCTTGAAATTCCCGGCCTTTCCCTTGCCTATCACCCAATAGGAAGCAATAATGATGCCGGCGATTGGCGGGATGAAGGCCGTGATAATCCCAAGGAATGTCGTAAAACGCTCAAGTATACCCACGGCGGCAAGCAATGTACCGATTGCCCCGGCGATGCCGGTAGTCAATTTGAATTTTTCTTCGGTAAAGCCGAGAAAACTGGAGATGGCAAGGCCGCCCGAATAGGCGTTGGTGGTATTGGTTGTCCACGCGGCAAGAATCAGGGCGATAAGCCCGATGGCGGGAAGCCCGAGATTGGCAAGCACCTTTGTTATGTCATATTCACCGGCTACAATGCTGCTTACCGCTCCAACGAGAAGCATACCGATGCCTATGGGAAGGAGCCCGACGGCACTTGACTTGATGACGTCGCCCCTGTTTTTGGCAAAGCGGCTGTAGTCGCCGGAGATAACGCCGCCAACCGCAAAGGTAGCGACCGCCATGTTGATGCCCGCGATAAAGGGCATGGGGCTTGTTGGGGAATAAGCGGCTATTACAGGAATGCCGTTTCTAAGGAACAAGGCGGCTATAATGACATACCCGATAACCAGAATGAGCAGGGGGACGGCTATATAGTTAAGGTATTTTATCGCTTTATAACCGTACATGGCGGTAAGGAACATGAGTACGCCTGAAATGATTGTGCAAACCCAGACCGGAATGGTAATTCCGGTTATGCTTGCGAACATAACGCTGAAAGAAATACCGCAGACGCTGGCCTGTATGCCGAACCAGCCGATACAGACAACGCCCAGAAGCAGGCTGATTAAGCGGGAACCTACAATACCCAGAGAAGCGGCCGCCATGCTTACGGTAGGAAGCCCCGTATCGCAGGCTTGCATGCCCTGAAAGCACATATAGGCGCAGATAATACCAAAGCCAATAATACAGGATAAAATTATCCCCCCGAATGAAAAACCCTGGGCCAGGTAGCCGCCGACCATAAGGGCAGGTATACAGATCATGCTCCCTATCCAGATCGACGCGATGCTCCACCATTGCTGACGATTTTCCTGGGGAATCTTAAAACCCGATAAAAAATCACTCATAATACACTCCTTTAAATTTTAGTAAGTTGATATATATAATAGGCCATCAGTTTTGTCAAGCAAAATAATAGTAATATACTACATAGCTTCTTAAAAAAGAACAATAGTTCTTGACGAGAATATATATGAATGATAGGTTTTTGTTAAGGAGTATAGAGATGAAAATTTTGAATCTTATTCCCATTGTTACAGACATCTGGAATGACGACATGCAGAAGTATGTTACAAGAGGGCTGCTGCCCGGTACCGAGGTTATTCCAAGAAGGATAACCCACGGCCCGGCAAGTATTGAATGTGAATATGATGAGGCTCTTGCGCTGCCTGACATTATTGCCTTATCTAAAGCCGCTGAAAAAGAGGGTTTTGACGGGATTTTTGTTGATTGTTTCGGCGATCCGGGGGTCCGCGCCGCCCGGGAAGTGGTCAATATTCCTGTTTTCGGGGGCTTCGAGCCGCCCATCCTCTATGCGCTGGGTATTGCCGACAGGGTAGGCATCGTTACGGTTTTGCCGAATGTAGTGCCGATGCTTCGGGGGAATGTGGCGAAAGCCGGTCTGCAGGATCGGGTTCCGTCTATCCGGTATGTAAATATACCGGTTCTTGACCTTGAAGGTATAAAAAAATTGATTGCCGCACTCATCATCGAAGGGGAAAAGGCCATTCAGGAAGACGGTGTTGAAGTGCTGGTCCTTGGTTGTACCGCAATGGTAGGGGCAAAAGAGGAAGTGGAGGCAGGATTGAAGGCAAAAGGGTACAATATCACCGTTATTGAAGCGGCCCAGGCTTCGCTGCTTATGCTTGAAACCTATATCCGCCTGGGCTGGAAACACGGCAGGATCGCCTATATGCCGCCGCCTCCGAAAAAGCGCGTGTGGTGGACCGGCGATGGCCTTGTGGAAATTTGAACCTGTACAGATTGCATGGAAACCGATGACCCGCGGGTGGTGGAAAACATTGGCGAACTCTCCCGGACTCTGTCGAGGCTGAATGATTCGGAACTTATTGAATCCTTTCTCCGCTGCCTCCTGACCCCCGCGGAAACCGCCGATATTGCCGCGCGCTGGGCCCTCGTCAAGTCCCTGAAACAGAAGATCCCCCAGCGGAAAATCGCAAAGGATCTGGGAATTTCCCTCTGCAAGATCACCAGGGGTTCACGTGAGTTAAAAAAATCCAATTCGGCTTTTGAGAGAATTCTAAGAGAAACGCAGAAAGACTAATCCGCTGAGGCTGTTCCGAAACCAACCGGGTTTTGGGACAAGCTCCCCTTAGTCCCCGATGTGTACCCTGAATGAACGCCGGAAAAGAAAACGGCGGAGTTTTTCAATCCACACCACGAGAATGGCCAGGATGATCCGGGGGAGGAGGAGCCAGACGGTGGAAATTCCTGCGGCGGCGTAGAGGCAGGTACCGGTGATCCATGAATGGTCTATGGCAATATGATGATTGAGGAGATCGGCTTCCTTTTCGCTGAGGGACGCGCTTTCAAAGGCTTCCCGTATCACAGAATACCCTTCCTGGATCTCGAAAGAAAAACCGGTGATCAATGGATACGCGGCATGCGAGGGAAGGCCCAGGATGGGCATGAAGGGGGTGATGATCCGGCTTGCAAGGTTCAAAAGCCCGAATTCCAGCAGGATATGCTGCAGAAAATCGGAGCCGAGTACAATTAGTGCCGTTCTTACCATGAAGATGAAGGTATCGCCAAGCCAGGGCATGATGAGGGGATTGAGTTTTTCACTCTCAAAAAATACCTTGAGGGATTCGAGATCCGGCAGAACGGAGCTTTGTCCGCCGGTTTCCAGGATTCCCCTGTCGGGAAGAATGAAGCCGAGAAGCAGGCCGGAGGCCAGCGCCCAGAAGAGACGAAGGAAGAGGAGTTTTGAAAATGAAGAACCTGTCCTGTGCATGTATCCGCTTTCGGCAATGAGACTGTGGGCGGTAAGGCACATCATCGCAAGAATTACCAGTTCGCGGGCGGAAAAATTCATCACTTCGATGCAGGTAAGGGCCATGTAGGGATTCCCCAGAATGGAACAGCCGAAGGCTATGAGAGCCTCCCCCCGGAATCCGAAAAAAACACTGACTCTGCCGAGGAGCCGGGAGACCGCCTCCAGAAAGCCCGAGGCGCTGAGAATCATCAGCACGAAGGAAACAGGAAAGATGCTCAATATGAGCAGGGGAAAGAATTTGAGAAACTGAAACAGGGTTTTGGAAACAGTCCGCCCTATCCGCACCCGTATGGGAACTTTTTCGGGGATTGCCACTATGATCTTTCCCTTGCCGCATGAAACTTCGTTTCATGTTCGATTGATTTTTTAAGACCGGCAAGATTCCTGCGGTTAAGATTGATGAGGGAGCCCGCTCCAAGAAGGAGGGCTTCTCCTTCGTTTAGTTCCGGAGGCGCAAGCAGGAAAGATGTAATGCCCTTTGCGCCGATTACAAAAACTTCAAGTTTTTCTCCGCTGTTTTTGAGGATGCGTGTAACGCCGGGGATGAAGAGCCAGTCTCCGTTTTCAAAGGGAGGCTCCCCTTCGACGATGAAGGGTATGATGCCCCAGTTTATCAGGTTGCTCCGGTAACGTTTGGTGGCATACTCCGCCGCAAAGTTGGCGGCCGCGCCCAGCACTCGCTGACAGCTTGCCGCCTGTTCCCTGGCGCTGCCGTCACCGGGTTTTCTGGCATAGATGGCTGAGCCCAGTTGAAGGGAGGCCGTCCCCCCTGTTTTTTTCAGTTCTTCGAGACCCGAAAGCCTTTTGAAAACCGTTTCCAGTTCCGGAAGGACCCTCAGCGCGGCTTCCTCTCCCCCTTCTTTAAAAGCGGAGGCGGCGGACTTTAGTTCCCTGGCCCTGCCCACGTATGCAGGATCTTTGCGGGAAAGGGTATACTCAGCCAGCCCCTGGGGATTGGAACGGAAAGACGAGGTCTCTCCGGAAGGGATGAGTTCATCGGTGGTGGTAACCGGATCTGTTATAAAGCTTACGATTTTGATGAGGAGGTTCTCTCCCAGCTCTTCCATGTCCGGCCAGTCGGTAATGTTGGGGCCGTAGACCAGTTCTACAGCGGGATCTGCCTTCCGCCAGCCGTTATACACCCGCTCCCGGTAGGGGGACTCGTCATAGTGATAGGTATATTCCTTTTCCTCATAATCGACGTTTTCCGCCGAGCGGAGTATGCCTCCACTCCCCGCCGTAGCGGCAACACTGCGGGCGTCCATGAGGGCTACCGAGGCTATCTGAGCTTTATCCGGTTTGGAACCTTCCCGGCTGGGGAAGTTCCGGGTGGTATGCCGCACGGAGAAACCCCCGTTGGAAGGCACATCCCCTGCGCCGAAACAGGGGCCGCAGAAAGCGCTGCGTAGCACGACTCCGCGGGAAATAAGCTCCGCAAGCGCGCCGTTTTTGGCAAGTTCCAACATTACAGGCTGGGAGCCGGGATACACCGACAGGGAAAAAGCGCCCGGCCGGGAACTTTTATCGCCGCCAGCCTTCAATATTGCAGCAGCCGCCATGATATTGTCAAAAGTACCGCCCGCACAACCTGCGATTATACCCTGATCCGCGCGAAAACGACCCTTTGCCTCGATTTTTTGCCTGAGTTTGAGGGGTGTTTTGGAATTTTCCAGCGTTTCCAGGGCTTCTTTTTCAACCTTATCCAGAATATCCTCCGTGTTTGCAAGGAATTCATCGATTTCGCAGACATTGCTGGGGTGGAAAGGCAGGGCGATCATCGGTTTAATCGTGGAAAGGTCGATTTTTATGAGCCCGTCGTAGAAGACCAGGGGGCCGGGACTGAGTTTTACATAGTCACCAGGCCTGCCGTGGAGGCTCAAAAAATCCTTCACCCTTTCATCGGTTTCCCAGATGGAAGACCAGCAGGTGGTTTCGGTGGTCATTACATCGATACCCGCCCTGAAATCCATGGGCAGATCCTTTATGCCGGGCCCTACAAACTCAAGAACGGCATTTTTGACAAAACCGTCCTTAAAAACCGCCCCAATCAGGGCGAGGGCAAGGTCCTGGGGCCCCACTCCGTGCCGGGGTTCCCCGGAAAGGTGCACCGCAATGACCCTGGGATAAGAGATCTCGTAACTCTGCCCCAGGAGCTGCTTGACAAGTTCGCCGCCGCCCTCCCCTACTCCCATGGCGCCCAGGGCCCCGTAACGGGTATGACTGTCGCTTCCCAGGATCATCTTTCCGCAGCCGGCCCGCTCTTCCCGTATATAGGAATGGATCACCGCCAGGTGGGGAGGCACATAGATGCCGCCGTACTTTTTTGCGGCGGAAAGCCCGAAGACATGATCGTCCTCGTTGATCGTTCCGCCGACGGCGCAGAGTGAATTGTGGCAGTTGGTCAGCACATAGGGAAGGGGGAACTTTTCCAGCCCGGAAACCTTTGCGGTCTGGATGATATTGACAAAGGTGATGTCGTGGGAGGCCAGAGAATCGAATTTGAGGGCCGGTTTTTTGAAAACATCCCCCCCACACTGATGCGCGGCCATGATTCTGTAGGCCA
>JAIROT010000098.1 GCA_031257385.1 Treponema sp. | reverse complement strand
CCGGCTCCCCTTCCAGTATCCGCGACCAATACCGGTCCCCCCAGATATGCCCGCTCCTCCCCGCCGCCGCGTTGAACCGCTGCGCGAACACCTGCTTCATCCACTTAATGATGTCCGGCAGTTCCAGCCCGTCCTCCGGCCTGATGTAAAAGCTAAGCCGGTCATCCCCGACCCGTAAGTCCCGTATCTCGAAGGCAAAGCGAAGCAGGGTTTCCCGGAACACCGCCCTAAAGATCGCCATGGCCTGACAGCGGCGGAAGAGGGGTTCCCGGTTATTGATACCGGTGCGGACTTTGTACCAGGCTTCCGGCGCGAGTAGGCGTAATTGTCTCATACAGATATTAAGGCGCCGCTATGCGTGTTGCTTTAGCCGGGCTGCAAAAAACAGGAAAAAATTGGAAAAAAGCCCTTTCCGGAACGGCGTCGGACAGGTAAAATTCCCTGGGGCAAGAATAGCTTGTGGAGGGGGTTTAGCGGCCGGGGCCGGATCGGGGCTCCGGTCAGTCCCGGAGGAAGATCTTCCCCAGCCCTGGGAGCCTGTGGGACTTGTGGATTTTTGGGCTCCTTTGGGAGTCTGCAAGGTAGAAAATGCACAAAATTGTGCATTTTCTTTATCATTTGGGCTAAAGCCCCACAGACTCCTGGGGGAATATTCCTCAACTAACCGGGCATTGCCGCGCCGCACTGTGTTTTTCTTTTAATTTCTGTTATAGTGTATCACCCTGCGGGGAAGGAGCGGTTATGAGCGGCGCTTTTATGAATACGTACCACCGGCTGCCGGTAATCTTTGCGCGGGGGGAAGGTTCCTGGCTTTTCGATATTAACGGGAAAAAATACCTGGACCTAGGTTCCGGTATCGCGGTGAATTGTCTGGGCCACGCCTATCCTCCGCTGGTGCGGGCCATCGCGGGACAGGCGGAGAAATACATCCACGTGGGCAACTATTTTCACAGCGACGTTACCGGGGCTTTCGCGGAGAAGCTCGTGGCCTCCTGCGCCGGCATGCGGAACGTGTTTCTCGCCAACTCCGGCGCGGAGGCCAATGAGGGCGCCTGCAAAATCGCCCGCAAATATTCCCTGAAAAAATACGGCCCCGGCAGGCATACCATCGTTACCCTGCGGGGCAGCTTCCACGGCAGGACTATCACCACCCTGGCCGCCACCGGCCAGGACAAGTTCCACCGGGACTTTGGCCCCTTTACCGAAGGCTTCACGTACATCCCCGGCGGCGACGTCGAGGCGCTGGACAGGGCCCTTGACCGGAAAACCGTGGCGGGCCTCTTAATTGAGGCGGTGCAGGGCGAAAGCGGCATCATCCCCCAGAGCGCGGAACTGATCGCGGCGGCGGCCCGTCTCTGCGCCGAGCGGGACATCCTGCTCATGTTTGACGAAATCCAGTGCGGCCTGGGCCGGACCGGCGCTTTCCTTGCCTTTGAGCAGTACCGGGACGAGAGCGGCGCGCCCGTCAAGGCCGACGTGGTTACGCTGGCAAAGGGCCTTGCCGGAGGTATCCCCGCGGGGGCGGTGCTTGCCGGCGAAAAAGCCGCCGGGGTGTTTGAAACGGGCGACCACGGCAGCACCTTTGGCGGCAACGCCGTGGCCGCCGCCGCCGGACTCGTGGTGCTCAAAACCGTCACCGACCCCGATTTCCTTGCCGGGATCAGGCGCAAGGGAGAGATGATTACCGGCATCATCAATGCGTGGAAGCATCCGGCGATAACCGAAACGCGGGGCCGCGGCCTGATGATCGGCGTGGACATTGACCGCGAAGCCTGGCCGGTACTGGAAGAGGCCGTCGCCAGGGCGGACTCGGCGAAAGGGCGCTGCGGCCTGCTCATGCTTTCCGCCGGCCCCAGGACGCTGCGCCTCCTGCCCCCCTACACCATCAGCGACGGCGAGATCGAACAGGGCATGGACATCCTGAAGGAACTGCTGGACCGGCAAAAGAAAAATCACTGCGGCACTAACGGCTCGTGATCAAATTTGTATAATACTGCCGCCCCGTCAGGCCAGGATAAACGCATAGAATGTTTTTTGGCCCTTCTGGTGAGGGGGACTGCCTAAAATAGCTATTTTTTACCCGGTAAATGGGAAATGGGAAGCATAAAACCCGCGAAAAAGAAGGTCAAAGTGGGACTGTTGTGAGTAAATTCAAGTCTATGCGTTTATCCTGTATATATATTGACAAAAGCCCTGATAGCGGATAGCATAGAAACATCTTGAAAAGCAAGGTGGTGGACTACGCCTGCGCCGGGAATGACGGTGGCAAGCGCGGCCCCTGGCGGATGTAACGAGCCTGATCATCGCATAACAAGGGTGTTACCCGCTTATGCAGTGAACATAATTTTTTTGAAAGAAGGTTTTTAAAATGAAGAACAACAGGTATCTGGTTTTTGGAACGCTCATCATGGGGATAGCGTTCGCGCCGTCAATAAAATATTTAACAAAAAACCGTATCGTGATTGTATTGGCATTATTAATTGCCTTTACAAGTTTCCCGGTGTTTGGTCAGCAGAAAGACTCCACATCCGGCAATAAAAACGAAAGGGATCCTTTCTTTTCAATTAATGCACAGTTCTCTTATTTCCCGACTTTCGCTCAGATAGAAGGTCCGGTGCTGACCCCCAAAAAGGTATATCCTTATGATTTCGCCCAGGCGCCCGGTTACGCAATACAGTTAGGAATGGGGCTAAAACTTTTTAACACGGTAAATGCTTTGTTCGATTTCGGTCTGGATGATCCCTATATGAAGGAAGCGATGAGAATTGCCGGTAAAATCGGGACAAAGTACTTCGATGTAATGTATATTTATAAAAGAACATTTTTCCCTGAAAAAATTATTGATTCAACAACTACTTTGCCCAGCGAAGAATATGATAAATGGCTCTTTCCGCAAGATGGCGAGAAGTTAGAGAGAAAATTTAACGTTGGGACTCTCGCTTTAATGAGCCCCAACATAATACCCGCAATTTCCGCAAACACACCTATTGCGCTTCAGATAGGATTCATTTGGAATTCAATCAACGCTAATTTGGCAATCCAATCAGAAAAGGAAATTGAAGGACAATATATCGCGTATGCGGATATTGATCGTAATTTTAATACCTACGGGTTTCGACTTGCTACTGATCATAGTGATATGTATCATATTAGAGGTAAAATAAAGCCCATTGTAGAAACGTATGTTGATTTTACTTGGGGTAATGTCAATCTGAGCGACGAAGCAGTAGACGCTGTGGGATTTTCGGGCAACAAAAAACTTATGACTTACATTGTTATTCGAGGTAATTTGGGGTTAGCCTGGGAAACGAAAATCTCTGCCAAAAGAAGTATAACCTACGGTTTGGGCATAGACTTTTTTAATGCCCGCCTCTTAGTTGATTCTTCAGAAGAAGATTTTCATGCGGTTAATGATCCCGCTGTTTTTGGAATCTTTGCGCGCATAGGACTGGTTCTTTAAATAGTGTCTGTCCACTAAAGTTTCGTTAACTTCGTTAACGGGTAGCGGCACAGCATTAAGTTTGCGGATAGGGCACAGAATATCATTTGACTTAAAATAATACAAAATAAAAATATAATAAAATGGGGTACGGGCGCACTGCATATAACAGGACTGTTTACGCTGCGCCCGCAGTAGCGGGCTTGGTCTTCCGTTCGCTAGGTCATTCCGCTACGCTCCATTCCCACGCTCACTCCAGACACATTTGGGCGGCACGAA
>JAIROT010000015.1 GCA_031257385.1 Treponema sp. | reverse complement strand
ATAAAGAAAATGCACAATTTTGTGCATTTTCTACCTTGCAGACTCCCAAAGGAGCCCAAAAATCGGGGGTTTTTGCGGTCAAAGGCCGCAAAAATCCACAAGTCCCACAGGCTCCTCGGCAGCTACACGCCAAAGGCGGTCGCTATGGTACCGGTCAGGGGGTTACTGCTGTATTTGCCGGTCTTGTCATCGGCAATAAGATTGAGATACGCCGCAAGGGTGACGGCTTCAGGCGTGGGATTATCGCCCATAACCGCGGCTTCTTTATTTTCATTTATATAAATACCATAGTCATCTAACTCACCCAGATCAACCTTGGACATGTCCGTTGCCGCGCCTTCCGCATTCCCGACCAAAGCCAGAGTCAGCACCACCACCGCCTGCCCCACAACTGCGGGATCCGCGTTTTCGGCATACACGCCTGTTAATTTAGGCACATCATCTCTGCCATAGTCAGATTGAGTCAAACTCCCACCGGCTATTTCGGCAATATCCGACGCGGCCCCGGCGCCGTTGTTCTTCTTGAAATCACCCTGAACGCCGGCAAAGAGGTTTGACAGATCAGCCGCATCCGAAATACCGTTGCCTAGGATATCGCTGGCCTTTTCGAGGATGGTCTCTCCAATTCCCGATGCCTCAATGGCAAGAGCCACGCCGCCCTCCTGCAATTTAGCCTTGTCGTTGTCACTGAGGTTCCCTTTTTTTAGCTCATCTTTGATCTTTTTGGTAAGGGCGTCTGCCAGTTCGGGATTACCGGCGGCTTTTTCAATCCAGTCATCCACATTGCCCGCGTTCACGTCGATTTTTGAGGAATCGTACTCCCGCGACGTTCCCCAAGTGCTACTGTAAAAATCATCACAAGATATAACAAGCAAAGCCCCCAACAGAAGCGCGCCTATCGCAAAAGTTCCTTTTTTAGGCATGGTACTTTTCTCCTTTAAGTCAAATTTTTCAATAGAGACTTTCCCAAAACTTCAGTTTTGGGAAAGCAGCCGATAAAAAAAGCGTGTTTCGCAGCCTCAAGGCTGAGAAACCTCAATAAATACCATTTCACTTTAATTATACCACAAGCAGGCAAAACTTTCAATAGAAAAAACCGGAAATACAGGGGCGCCGGCATTTACTTAAAAAATCAGCTATTTTTCCCGGTTGACTGTTTATTTTTAGCCTGTTTAATCAGACAATTCCCGCTGTATGGCTAAAACCGCATGATTTTTCGGCAGTTCATGCCGCCGCCCTGCTCACGGAAAACGAACTCTTGCGCTTTCTTCTATACTTATGTATAGTATATCGAAAAGGAGGCGGCGGTCATGGACCCGGGAGAGAAGATTTCGATTCTGGCGGCGGCGGCGAAATATGACGCCTCCTGCGCCTCTTCGGGGAGCGGCACAGACTCGGGCAGCAGGGACAAAGGAAAAAGCGGATTCGGCTTGAGCGTACCTGCCGGAATTTGCCACAGTTGGACCGAGGACGGCCGCTGCGTAAGCCTGCTCAAGGTGCTGTTCTCCAATTCCTGCCGTTTTGACTGCGCTTATTGCGTGAACCGCGCTTCGGCGGATATTAAACGGGGCAGCTTTACCGTGGGGGAACTGGTGGAATTAACCTGCGAGTTCTACCGGCGTAACTACATCGAAGGGCTTTTTCTGTCGTCGGGGATTTTTGCCGACCCCGATATTGTAATGGAAAAGCTCATCGAAACCGCAAAAACGCTCCGCAGGGAGGCGGGCTACGGCGGCTACATTCATCTCAAAATAATTCCCGGCGCGGGCGAAAAATCGATCCGCGAGGCCGGCGTCTGGGCGGACCGGCTCAGTGTCAATATCGAGCTTCCCACCGATAAGAGCCTGCAAACGCTGGCGCCCCAAAAATCAGGAAAGGTGATACTGGGGGCGATGGGGGATTTTTCGGGATTGAGCGCCGGGTTTGAGGAAGACCGGCGGAAAACGAGGTTTTTGCCCCGGGGCAAAAGTTCCGCCCCGGTCTTTGCCCCGGCGGGGCAGAGTACCCAGCTTATTGTGGGGGCCAGCGCCGAGGACGACCGGCAGATCATCAACCTTTCAAGCTCGCTGTACCGTAAGTTTTCCCTCAGACGGGTGTATTATTCCGCCTTTATCCACCCCGGCGTCAGCGCGCGGGGCGTCCCCGGCGATCCCCGGCTGCCGGACATTCCCGGCCCGCCTCTGGTTCGGGAGCACCGCCTGTACCAGGCGGACTGGCTGCTGCGCTTCTATCATTTTGCCGCGGATGAGATTCTTGAAAACAACGAGCCTTTTCTGGATTCCCATATTGATCCCAAAACCGCCTGGGCATTGAGGCATCTGGAATTTTTCCCGGTGGAAATAAACCGCGCCGATTATGAAACCCTGCTGCGGGTTCCGGGCATCGGCGCAAAAACCGCCCGCCGCATCCTTGAAACCCGGCGATCCCGCAGCCTCAGCTTCGACGGCCTCCGACGCATAGGCGCGGTACTCAAACGTGCCCGCTACTTCATCACCTGCGGCGGCTCCTTTATTGAGAAGAGCGACGATCCGCGCCGAATCCGCCGTATTCTCTCGGACATTGACGGCGCGGGAATGCAGCTGCCATTGTTTGAATTCTAACGCCGCTCATAAGAGAGGGCGCGGAAGCCCTTTCGTTTTATATCACCCAGCCGCGTGAAACCGGCCGGTTTTTTCCGGTCGAAACGCTCCGCTTCGGTCGAGCCAAAGCCGGCGGTGAACACGCCGCCGCCGGCCAAAAGAAACGCCAGAGCATCCCAGAGGGAGGCAAGCAGGTCTCTTTCTTTGGGGACCGCGCTTTGGGCCGACAGTTTGGGGAAAGCGGCGATAAAATGATAAGGCCGTCCGGCGGCTTCAAGCAGGGCGTCCGCGCCCAGAGCCAGGTCCGCGGCGGGTACGACCCTAAGCGCGGTATCGGCGGCAGAAGCCGCAGCCGCGGTATTGTGGCGGGCCGCTTCCAGGGCGAGAATATTTCTGCCTGACAGTACCAGTACCGGTGCTTCCCGGCGGCCTTCGCGGCGCGAAAACTCAAGCAGCCACCGGGGGAAAAAACCCTGTCCCGGTTCATGGATAAGCGCCGGCGCGCCGGGCGGGAAAAGTTTTTCCGGCGCGGCGCGGCGTATCAGTTTTGCCGCCGCCTGAACCGCGCCGCCGGGATTGTCAAAACCGGAAGCGCCGTAGACCGTTTCAAGACGCAGGGGGATTCCTTCGATTTTATAATTGGCGGAGCTTCTTACATAAAAGGGATACCGCACAAGAAAGCCGGGCCCGATCTTGACCGCCGCGCCCGCCGCGCTTTTCCCGCCGAACACAAACACGCTGTATCCGTAGTCCTCCGCGGGTTTTCCGCCTGCCGGGGCGTTGGCCGGAGGGGAAGCCGCCCCGCGCCCTGCGTCCGGTTTCCGCTCTCTTTTTTCTTCCTGCAGCAAGTCCAGGCCCGCGGCCCTTATCTCTTCCCGAAAAAAACCCGCCAGGGTATGCACCGCCACCATAATGACCCTGCCGCCGGGCCTGAGCAGGCCCGCCGAGCGGCGGACAAAGTCTTTCAGTACCGGCCCGCCGGCCTTGGCGGGAATATTGCTCAGAATCAAATCCCAGCGGGCGTTCTCTTCTCCCGCAAGGAGCGGCTCGGTATGGGCCTGCAGGACCGAAGGAGGGATGCCGTTTTTTTCGGCATTGCACATGGTTAAAAGGCGCGCCAGCTCATCCCTATCCTGCGAGCGTACCAGCGGGCCGCCTCCTGTTTGGGGCGCGGCGCTTTGCCGCGCTGAGGGCGCCGCCGTAATCGCGGCGGCGGCGCATATTCCGATAACGCCGATACCGCAGCCCGCGTCAAGCACATAACGGGGCGGAGGCTTTTTTGCCGCCGCGTCCTCATCAAGTACGCGGGAAAAAACCTTCAGCAAAAGCCGCGTACCGGAATCAATATCCGTGGAACTGAACAGCCCCCGGGAAAGGGCAAAGCGAAAATCCCTGCCCCTGAATGTAAAGGAAACTTCTTTGGTTATATAACTGATTTTCGGCAAGGTGTCTTTTCCGCCGGAGAAAGCCCCGGGGAAGCCCCCGTTTAAGAATTCACCCGCTCCACGTATTCGTTGGTTTCGGTGTTCACGAGGATCTTTTCACCCTGTTTGATAAACAGCGGCACCCGCACGGTCAAGCCCGTCTCGGTAGTAACCGGCTTGGTCGCGCCCGAAACGGTGTCGCCCTTCACGTAATTTTCGCTTTCGGCAACGGTAAAAACCACCTTGTAGGGTATCCTGATATCAATAACCTTCCCCTCCCAGATGGTCAGCTCGTAAAGCTCCCCTTCCTTGAGGTAGAACTTTTTATCTTCGTTTTCGGCAATGGGCACTTCATACTGTTCGTAAGATTCGTTGTCCATAAAATGATAACTATCCTGATCGGCGTACTGGTACTGGCAGGCGCGGACATCCACCTGGGCGTCCTCGACTTCCTGCTGGGTTGGAATGGTCAGGGTCAGCACCGCGCCGCCCTTGATGCTCTTCATTTTTATCCGGGCAATGGCGGTTCCTTTTCCGGGATTGTGAAATTCCCGCTCCACCACCAGGTAGGGCTGCCCTTTCTGCAACAGACAAGTCCCTTTGACTATATCTCCGCCTCGAATCATTATATTCCTCGCTTGGGTTTTGCTGTTATCAGTATACCGGTTTAGCGGTTTTTAGGGAAGTCGCCTCCGGCAAAGCCCAGGATGAGCCTCCGCGCGGCAAGCCGCGCGGTATCTGGAACGTGGGGCAATTTCTTGATCGGAGGCTCGTTCGAGAGGAAATTTATAATACCATCTGGTTTAATACCGAATTTTTGAAATTGTTACGTTGTTTGAACCGCGGCAAGCCGCGGGGTATTAAACCAGACTTTCGAATAAACGCATAGAATGTTTTTTGGCCCTTCTGGTGGGGAGGACTGCCTAAAATAGCTATTTTTTACCCAGTAAATGAGAAATGGGAAGCATAAAACCCGCGAAAAAGAAGGTCAAAGTGGGACTGTTGTGAGTAAATTCAAGTCTATGCGTTTATCCTGCACGATTACCACATGGTACGAAATGCCCACTTGGTATGTGCTAAACTTTGCCAGTCCTTCATAGGTACTCCTGTTTTTGCCTTCTCAGGGGCTTCCTCAGGAGTACTTTATATCATTACATTATTTGAATCACGCAGAACACGGCATAGCCTTTTCAAGTCTCACCAGCATAGCCGGTGGTTTTATCAATTACAATAAGTCCCAGATGTCCGTCAAAAGCGGCCCTGAAGGCCGCTCCCTGGTACTGTGGCCTCCTGCCCGGTTTCCGGCCTGTGGAGGCTGTTTTGCGGCCCCTTTACGGGGCGGGTTCGGCGATGATTTTGACCGTTTTGCCCGCTACCCTGACATACCGTGTTTTACCCCGGTTTGACAGGATATGGGCCAGATAGTCCCGGTTATAGCCGAGGGTCACCGTATACTCGTCCAGGAGTTTTCCCTTGCCCTTTTTGTCCGCGTTTTGGTATCGCCAGGCAATTTCCCCGCAGATCTTTTTCTTGTCTTTCATGTCTAACCCCATGTGGTCCCCCTTGTTGCTCGTAGGTAGAACCAGTTTAATTTGGGCTAGATTTTTATTTTGGCGCACACCCCCTTTTCACTTAGAAAAATTATGGCGCAACGCGGGGCCTTGACAAAAACGGCTTGAAGTGTTATAATTATAGTATCCTTTCAAAGTGTTAAGAAATAATCGTTCCAAAAATGTATGTAAAAATGTGTAAATATTGATTGTAGTCTATCCGGTCTTGTCCCGCTCTGAGGGTTCGGGAAAACGGTAATCCAATAGGTGGTTTAATAATGGGAATTTTACGGAGGGGGCGAAAACCCAAGGTGATTGAAAATGAAACGGCGCTGAATTTCAGCGAAGCTGCGGAGCCTCAGGAGGACGATGCCGGCGAAAATGAGGGCGCGTGGGAAGAAGCCGATTCGGACAACGGAGAAAAGTCCGGCCGGGTGGTTGTCCGGGCCAGGGTCAAGCGGACCGCGGTCCGTGAAAACGGCGGCGATTTTCCCCAGGGGGAAGAGACCCCGGCCGCCGAGGATTATATGTCCGGTGACGGCTTTAGGGGCGGCAATGGGGAAAGTTCCTTCCGGCCCGGTCCAATCCGGCCCAGGGGCCGCTACGGCAGGACAGCCGGCCCGCTTCCCGCTGCTTCGGGGGACGGGTATAATGGCGGCGCTTACGGTAACGGCGCGTCCGGTAATGCTTCAGGCAATGGCGGTTCCTCTTCATATACGGGAACCGAAACTGCGGCCCCGGTTTCTTCACCTATACCCCTACCGCCGCTGCCCAAAAATCTTCCTTCCATGCCGGATATCTACGGCCGGCCTGAGCCCAGGCTTGATCAGGACAACGGTAAGCCCCGGCTTACCATCAATGAGTTGATCCGGCTCAACATGATAGACCTCCGGAAACTGGCGGACAGCTATAATATTTCACATGATGACATGGTTGCCCTCAAAAAACAGGAAATCGTCTTTGCCATACTCAAGGCCCATACCGAGCGGGGCGGCATCATCTACGCCTACGGCTCCCTGGAGATTCTGCCGGACAGCTTTGGCTTTTTACGCAGCCCCCAGAACTCCTACCTTCCCGGCCCTGACGACATCTACATCAGCCCGAGCCAGATACGGCTTTTTGCGCTCAAAACCGGCGATACCGTTTACGGCCAGATCCGCAGTCCCAAGGAAACCGAGCGTTTCTTTGCCATGCTCAGGGTGGAGACGGTCAACTACGATGATCCCACCGTAGCGCAGAACCGCATTCCTTTTGACAACCTTACCCCCCTGTATCCGAATCGGAAGCTCAACCTCGAAACCGTTACCGAGGGGGTCAGCGAGCGGATTATCAATTTATTTTGTCCCATCGGCAAAGGCCAGCGGGCGCTTATCGTGGCCCCTCCCCGGACCGGCAAGACCATCATGATGCAGAAAATCGCCAACGCGATCACCAAAAATCACCCCGAAGTGTACCTTATTGTGCTGCTTATTGACGAGCGGCCGGAAGAAGTTACCGACATGGAGCGTACCGTCCGGGCGGAGGTTATCTCGTCGACCTTTGATGAGCAGGCTACTCGGCATGTCCAGGTGACCGAAATGGTGCTGGAAAAAGCAAAGCGCCTGGTGGAGCATAAAAAAGACGTGGTTATTCTCCTCGATTCCATCACCCGCTTGGCGCGGGCCTACAACCAGACCGTACCCACATCGGGCAAGATCCTTTCAGGCGGCGTTGACTCCAACGCCCTGCACAAGCCCAAGCGCTTCTTCGGGGCGGCCCGGAACATTGAGGAAGGGGGAAGTCTTACGATAATCTCCACCGCCCTCATAGAGACAGGCAGCCGGATGGACGAGGTTATCTTTGAAGAATTCAAGGGTACCGGCAACCTGGAGATCAACCTGGACCGCCGCATTTCCGACCGCCGCCTGTTCCCGGCGATCAACATCAAAAAATCCGGCACCAGAAAAGAGGAGCTGCTCCTCACCGAAGAAGAGATGCAAAAGATATGGATTCTCCGCAAGGTTATCAACCCTATGGACGATATCGAGATCATCGAACTACTGGTTGACAGAATGAAGAAAAGCAAGAATAATGAGGCATTCCTTAAATCCATGAACACCGGAAGCGCGGTCGTGGATTAGTCCTTAAACCGCTTGCCAGTTTGCGGCTTGACGGAGTTGGACAAATTACGGAGGATTTATAATGAAAGAGAAGATTCATCCCAGATATGAATTAACCAAGATCACCTGTGCCTGTGGGAATGTGATCGAGACCCGTTCCACCGTCAAGGATATCAAGGTAGAAATTTGCTCGGCCTGTCATCCCTTTTTTACCGGCAAACAGAAGCTGGTGGACACCGCCGGACGGATTGAAAGGTTCAGGAAAAAATACAACATCAAGGAATAGTTCCGCGCAGGCGCAGAGCGTCTTGGGCGCCGCAACAGAGTTCCTTATGAGCCTCCGCGCGGCAAGCCGTGCGGTATCTGGAACGTGGGGCAATTTCTTGATCGGAGGCTCGTTTGAGAGGAAATTTATAATACCGTCTGGTTTAATACCAAATTTTTGTAATCGTTGCTTTATTCAGCCGGAGCAGAGCTCCGGGGTATTAAACCAGACTTTCGAATAACGCAGGGGGTGATTTTGCCGTCTCTGCCGGGAAGTTGCGCTTTTATTTCCAGCAGGGGACCGTTTTCTTTCCGGGAAAGGTATTGAATGCGGCTGACTTCGGCGGGGAAGAGCCGGGAAGGCTCCTCGCTCAGGCGGGGGGATTCGGTGGCGTAAACGCCGGTACGGTAGAGCAGGGCAAGGTAGGTTTCTTTGTCATGGTAGGGCCGCGTTGTAGCCTCAAACTGAGGCTCGCCCTGGACGGGTAGAAAGGCCTCGTCCTGGGAGATGAAAGCCTGGGACAGGCGTTCCAAATAACCCCATGCTTCTTCGGGGAGGTCTTTGAAGGCCGGGCCGTTCAGCCTGTTTTCAGGCGGCGCGGTTTCCCCAATAGCCGGAACTTTGGCCGGGGCGAAGGAGACGGGCAGAACCGCATCTTCCGCCGCTTTCGGACTTTGGGCGCAGGACAGTACCAGCGCCGCCAACAAAGTGGTAATGAAGATACCGCTAAAAAAACAGACGCATCTTCTCATATTCTGATTATTCTTAATGCCGCCAAAGAGAATCGAACTCTTGACACAAGGATTTTCAGTCCTTTGCTCTACCAACTGAGCTACAGCGGCGTGAAACCTACTATCTATGAAGAAACTATATATAATCTGCCTATATATATTAATTATATATAGCAAAAAATTTAGCGCATTGTCAAGTGTCTCAGGCAGAATTTCAGGAATTTTACTTTTACAAGAATTATGATACCTCCCCAATTCGCCCTTTATCGGTCTCCTTCTCCTTTAGTTGATTGGAAGGCGTGGTCCATACCCCGGAGCTTGCTCCGGAAAATTTACAACCCGTAGAAAGATGTAAACCGATTTGCGTATCGGGGTATGTACCCTTCGCCAGTACAATAAATTTCCTATCCAACGAAGATACCCAGGAGCTTGCTCCTGGATTCTTCATTGTATGCGAAGGGTACATACCCAAGAGCCTGCCTTGCGGCGGGGGAGCTTCAGGGCGTTATAAAGGGTATGTACCCTGAGACAAATACCTTACCAAAACAACATACCTCGTCCC
>JAIROT010000268.1 GCA_031257385.1 Treponema sp. | reverse complement strand
GCCTTTGACCGCAAAAACCCCCGATTTTTGGGCTCCTTTGGGAGTCTGCAAGGTAGAAAATGCACAAAATTGTGCATTTTCTTTATCATTTGGGCTAAAGCCCCACAGACTCCTGGGCGCCTGTTGCGCTTGCAGGTTTTGCGCAAAACCGCGATTTACGGGTTCCTTGCGGCTAAAGCCGCTTGAGGGTTTGCGGGGTATGTTGATTCGTACCGGCGAGGTTGTTGATTGTTTACCGTGTTTTTTTCATACTACAGAATATGAAGCTTCTTTGGCCGCTTTCGGCGGCGGTTTTCCTTGTGTTCTGCGCCTGTTCAGGGACAGGCATTAGTTCGATAGAGCGGGAGGATCTTTTCTCCCTTGATATCGGCCCGATGGAAGATCAGATAGCCATGTACAAGCTTGAGGGGGACAGCGGCGTTAAGCGTACCGATTTTGCCATGCGGGACGGGCTGTTTTATATAGCCGATGGAAACGGCGGAAAAATTGTCCGTTACAATTCTTATGGGGATCTCCTGTTTATGATCTACAACGGGGAAACGAATCCGGAGCCTGTAAGTCTTAAAACCAATATTGAAGACAGGGCCCAGGTAACCCGCTGGGCTTTTTCGTATCCCCTGCGGGAGCCGGGGGTGATTGCCGTGGATTCCCGCAAGCACATTTACGCCGGAGACCGCCTGGCCCATGAACGGCGCCGCTTTGATCCGGAAAACGGGGTGCTGCTGGATGGTATTATTCTCCATTTTGACGCGGACGGCCGTTTCGTTGAATACCTTGGACAGGAAGGAATAGGGGGCAGCCCCTTTCCGCGGATAACGGGACTATACACTTCGGTACGGGACGAACTTGCCGTGGTCTGCCGCACCTCGCTGGGCTGGAATATTTACTGGTACAGCGCATCGGGGGCGCTGCTCAACCTGATACAGCTTAAAAACAGTGCCATACCCTCGCCGCCGGAATGGCCCGCCGACGCGGCATCCGTGGATAATATAATGGCCGCGCCGGACAGCAGAAGGCTTTTTCTCAAGGTGGATTATTACCGGGATATTTTTGACGAATCCACCAATACCCGTATCGGTACCGCGCCGGACAGCTCGCTAATCTGGATATTGGATGTGGAAGACGGCTCTTACCTGAATTACATCGAAGTCCCCTTTTCTGAATATTCCGTTACCGAAAACGGGCGTACCCTTAGCGCCAGAATGCTCTATTCCATAATGGGGGTACTCCGCGGCGGAAAGGTTTTTCTCTATTTTCCCATTGAGACAGGCTATTCTATTTTGTTTTTGGATACCGAGTCAAAAGAACAGCGCCGGGCTTATATCAGGGTGGATAATGAGGAGCTGCAATTCAACGACTTTCACCTTTCCGCCGAGGGGATTATTTCCGCCCTGCTGGTAGACGAGAAGGTCAAACTGGTCTGGTGGCGCACGGACACATTTGTAGGGGAAGCGCCTTGAGTTCGCTTGTGCCGGCTGAAAATGTCCGGCTTCTGGACGGGGAAGCCGCCGCCGAATGGGGGCTTAATCCCTTTGCTCTGGTAGAGGCCGCGGGCAGGGCCTGTGCCGGCGTGTTTGTCCGGAGCTTTCCCCGTTTTTTTGTCCGGTCTCACACAGGGGAACAGGCCGGGGGGCGTCCCGCGGCTAAAGCGCCGGCGATTACCGTTCTGGCAGGAAGCGGCAATAACGCCGCCGACGCCCTGGTTATGCTGCGCGCCCTTTTGCTCAAGGGCCGCGCCGATCCCGCCGCGGCCCTGGTACTGGCCGGCCGCCTTCCGGCAGACGGGGAAAAAACTCCCCTGTCCGAGGCTTTGCGGGCAATCCAAAAGATGCATGTCTCCGTAAGGGCCTGGGACGGGAAAGAGACGGCGGCCCCGCTCTCCTGTGCGGACATTGTCATCGACGGTATTGCCGGTACGGGCCTGCAAGGCCCCCTCAGAGGGAAGGCGCTGGAAATGGCCGAAGCGGTGAACAGGCTGCGGGAAAAATCAGGCGCGGGCAGCCGTCCGCTGGTGGTTTCCATTGACCTGCCTTCGGGTAATTCTGACGAATGGCGGTCCGGTATGCCGATGCTCACGGCGGATGTCACCCTGGCAATTGAACCCCAAAAGCGCTGCCTGTATACACCTGCGGTCCGCTCCCGCGCGGGAAGGGTAGTTTCGGCAGGGGGAATCTTTCCCCGTGAGCTTATCGAAAAATACCAGGACGCCGAGTTGCTGTCCTGGCAAGACGCCGCCCGCCGCCTTCCCGCAATACCGGCTGACACCTACAAATACGGGCGGGGCCTCGTTGAAATCCGGGCCGGAGCGCCCGGTACGGCGGGGGCGGCGCGTCTTGCCGCATGGGGCGCACAGGCCGCAGGGGCGGGGCTGATCAGGCTCGTTGTGGACGATTCGCTGTATCCCGTTCTCGCCCCGGCCGCTGCGGGCATCATGGTCGCGCCGGGCGGCCCTTCTGTCCCCGGCGGCGGCCGCTTTCAGCCGGACGCGGTACTCCTGGGGCCGGGCTGGGGCAGGGGGCCGGACCGGGCGGCCCTGCTGGAACAATGCCTGCCCATTGAGGAGCGGGGTATCCCCCTCATCCTTGACGCCGACGCCGTGTACCTTGCCAAAGACCTGACCTTTCACGGCAATGCCATTCTTACCCCTCACGCCGGTGAATTCGCCGTTTATACCGGCCTTGATAAAGAGGAGATATTGGCCGGCCCTGCGCCGGTATTGCGGCGCTTCGCACGGGAAAAAAATGTGCATATACTGTTTAAGAGCCACGTATTGTACGCAGCGGCCCCCGACGGCAGGCTGGGGATCATTGACGGCATGGCGCCCGCTCTGGCAGCGGGCGGCTCAGGCGACGTGCTGGCCGGCATCTGCGCCGCTCTTGCCGGCCGCCTGAGGGCCGCAGCCGGAAAACAGCGCGAATTTGACGGCTATGCCTGTACCTGCGCTGCCGCCGCCCTGCTCATGGAAGCTGCCGGATCGCCTGAAATTGCCGGCAGATTTATCGATCCCGCCGAACTGGCCGGCGCGGCGGCCTCAATAGCCGGGAAAGCCTGGCTTCCCGCCGGAAGCAATGCCCGGAATGTAATCATAGACCCCGCGGACGAAGACGATAATATAATATGAGCGATGATACCGATAAACAGGAACCGTCTTCGTCCAGGCTCCAAAGACGGCGGCCCAACGCCGGCTACAAACTGAGCAAGGAGCGAGTTGACGGGGAACAGCTCAACTTCTATTACTCCCGCGACCGCCGCCTGGAAAAAGCCCCCCGGTCGGTCAGGGATCTGTACGAAAACGAGCCGCCCCGCCGCTTCAGCCTGCTGCGCTCTCTCACCGGCAGCAAGCCGCAGGCGATGATGTTCGGTTCCATAGTACTGATATGTGTAACGATGCTCACCCTGTCGATTTTGGGATATACCAGTGATACCTATTCCCTTGCCGGTAACAGACTTTCCGTACAGGCGGATAGCTACGAAGGCGCGGTCATGGTAAAGCTAAAAAAAACGGTCAAAAAAAGCGGCCTCTTCCCCGGAGACGACGCCTATACCGGCGCGGTAGATCTGGCCGTCTCCCCGGCCCGGCCCGGCCCGGGCGCCGAAGCCCCGCCTGTTTATTATCACCGTGTTTTTTTCAGCCTTGAAAACACGGAAGAATACCTTTTTTCCGTTCCCTTTGATTCCGGCGAGCTTGTCATGGTACTTCAAACCGAGAAAGACACCCTCAAGCTCAAAATAAAGATTAAGGGTTAATGCGGGCCTGTCTGCAAAGCCGCCTGCTTTGCGCGGAACCGGCGCATACCCTGTCCGTCCTTGTACATCCCGGCAAACCGCCAAATTAAAAAATTGTCCGTTCGTATGTTAAATTTTTCCTCTATTTTGTAAGTACAAAAAACAGAATCGAGAACACGCACAGCAGAGCGGCGATTGAAAAGATGTACACCCATAGGGGGAGGGGACTGGCGGAGATTTTTTTTTCATGCAACGGGGCCTTGCCGCCGGTAGGAGGCGTCGAGTAACCGCAGGCGGGGCAGCCGCCGGCGAAAAGGCGCTCCTCGCCGGAAAAGCCGCAGGCGGGACAGCGGACCGACACGAAAAAACGGCCGCAGCTCGGGCAGGCTTTTGTATCGCCGCCTACCTCGGCGCCGCAGTTGTCACAGAAAAAGCGGGGCTGTTTTTTGCGGGTTTGTTTTTTCAAATTTATGCCGTCTGGACAGCCGGCTTGGTCTTCCCCTCAGGGACTTTCGGAGCGCTTTCCCCGCCCGAAGCGCCGCCCGCGGGGGCAGCCGCGGCCGGGGCTTGTTTCGGGTCCGGCCCGCCCGCCGGCACGGCATCCTTGGAATTTTTCGCTGAAGCGCCGGAAGCGGCCTTGCTCTTGTCGGTAACATAAAAGCCGGAACCCTTGAAAATAATGCCGGTTCCGCCGTGGATCAGCCTGCGGACACTTTTGCCGCATTCGGGACATTTTTTAAGCGGCGCGTCACTCATGGCCTGAAAAACCTCAAAGACGTGGCCGCAGCTTTTGCATTCATATTCATAAGTAGGCATGGTCGATTTTGATTTCCTTTAGTCTGAATATACCGAAAAAAAGCTGAAAAGTAAAGCGATGTCCTCTTGGGTCAGGGCGGCGGTCCTGATGTCAAGGTTCGCCCCGTTTTGAACCGGCGCCCTGGCAAAGAGCAGCGCCGCCACAGAGGCTGGGCCGTCCGCCTCCGGAATTCCGGCGGGGAGGAAAGCCCTGGCCAGGGTTAAAAGAGCAGCCAATGCCCTCGCCTGTGCCGCGCTTGCAACCTGAATCCTTATCAGTGCCTCATATTGGGGGCTTTCGGTTTCCCCGGCCGTTTTTCCCCCCTCCGCTTCAATCCGCCCGGCTGCGGGAAAGAGGCTGACAAATATCCGTTCCGCCGGAAGCTGCAAGGGGATTTGCATTTTTTCAAGGGCCGCGCCGGCCATTGCGGCGGGATGCTCAAACCAGCATGAAACGATCGCCCCCCGGCGGAATTCACCGAAACCTTCGGGGGCCTCAACGCCTGGTGAACTGAAAAAAGGCTCAAGTGGAACATCGTTTAGCGGCGCGGAAACAAAAGCCTGTTTCGCGTTCAGGGCGACCGAGAGTCTGTCTTTAGCCGAATACCAGTAGGGAAGGGCGGCGGCGGAACGCTGTTTTTTCCAGTTCCTGCTCATGCTGAAAGCCATGGCCGCCCGGAAACCGGGGTACGCGCCCCAGGCCGTCAGATGAAAACGCCGGCCGCTTTCAGGCGGATACAGGGCCGCCGCCGCGTAACGGGTTTTGTCAATCATCTGCTTTGCCTGTTTTTCGTTCATTTCAGGGATTTGAACAAGTTCCAGAATAGGCCGCGCCTTCTGCACATCGGCAAGCACATAGACCAGCGCGCCCCCTTCCAGGGGGATGTATTCGGATTCTTCGGTCATCTCGTCCGCGCCGGGTACTTCCGGCAAGGTTCCGCAGGAAATGAGAAAAAGCAATACCAAAAAAACGCCGGCCGAAGCACGAAAGGCGCGTATACTGTTCATTTGGCTTTCTCAATCTTCACGTACCAGTTCTCGCCGCCCGCCTCCACCTGGATCTGTCCGTCAACTTTTGCCCAAACGGTTTGTACTGCCAGCGTTTCCGCGGCGGCGGAGCTTCCGAAGATCTTCCAGGCCTCTTTCATCTGGCCGGATCCGTAGACGGTCAGCTTGATACGGTCGGTTACCGAGAGGCCCATGTCCTTGCGGCCGGTCTGCACAGCACGGACAAGGTCCCGAATGTCCCCTTCCATCGAAAGCTCCCGTGTGATTTCCGTATCAAGGCCCACCGTGAGGGTTCTTTCGTTGAGTATCCGCAGGTTGGCTTTTTCGTTGCGCCTAACGTCGATTTTATCGGCGGTGATCACCACGGTTCTGGCCCCTCCGTCAACGGAGGGAATGTCAATGGAAAGGGAAGCGCCTTCAATGACCCCCTGAATCTCCGCGTGACTTAAGGATTCTATTCTGGCGGCGGCGGCTTTCATGTCCTTGCCCAGTTCTTTTCCAAGAACGCGGAAATTGGCCTTTACCTCGTACTCAACGAGGTCTTCCTCGTTATCCCTAAAAATCACCTCTTTGACGTTGAGCTCTTCCCTGATGATCTCAACCATGTCAAGCAACACTTTTTTTTCTTCAGGGTCGCGGGTAACAAGTTCGGCCATGCGCAGGGGCTGCCGCACTTTAATGTTGTACTGGGAGCGCAGGGAGCGGCCCATGGAGACCGCATGCTGAACAGCGGCCATGCGGAATTCAAGCGGACGGTCGCGGCGTTTTTCCCTGGGTTTGGGAAAATCGGCGAGGTGTACGGATTCGGGGTCGCTGTCCTTTCTCAGATTCTGCCATATCGCGTCGGTGGTAAAGGGCATAAACGGCGCGGCGGTGGTGATCAATGTTTTGAGCGTGTCGTAGAGGGTGCCGTAGGCTTCAATTTTGTCGACGTCATTTTCACTGCGCCAGAAGCGCCGGCGGGAACGGCGGATGTACCAGTTGTTGAGTAACTCAATGAATTCCAGAATGGGATCCACCGCCCGTGTCAGATCGTAGGCGTCAAGGGCGCCGCCCACTTTTTCGGTCAGGTTCTCAGCCTCGGAGAGAATCCACCGGTCAAGCGGGTTGGCCGGACGCCCGGGCGCTCCTTCGGGGCTGACCTTATCAATGTTGGCGTAGGTTACAAAAAAGCTGTAGGCGTTCCACAGGGGGATGATGATGCTCTTCATTACCTCGCGCACACCCTCGTCGCTGTAACGGAGGTCGTCGGCTTTTACTATGGCGGAATGTACCAAAAAAAGCCTGAGGGCGTCCGCGCCGAAACTGTTGATTACCTCCACCGGATCGGTGTAGTTACGGAGGCTTTTGCTCATTTTTTTGCCGTCGGCCGCAAGTACCAGGCCGCTGACCACGCAGTTTTTGAAGGCCGGTTTTTTGAACAGCGCCGCCGAAAGAATGGTCAGGGTGTAAAACCAGCCCCGTGTCTGATCGAGGCCCTCGTTGATAAAGTCCGCGGGAAAATGGCTGTCAAAAAATTCCTTGTTTTCAAAAGGATAGTGATTCTGTCCGTAGGGCATCGCCCCTGATTCAAACCAGCAGTCAAGGACTTCGGGTATTCTGCGCATCACGCCGGAACACGAATTGGCGCCCGGCGCCTTTTGGCAGGGGATGGTGATGTCGTCAACAAAATGCTTGTGGAGATCTTCGGGGGATTGGCCCGAAAGTTCCCTGAGTTCGGCGCGGCTTCCCACGCAGATCGTTTTGCCGCAGTCGGGGCAGCGCCAGATCGGCAGGGGATTGCCCCAATAGCGGTTGCGGCTGATCGCCCAGTCACGGGCGCCTTCAAGCCATTTGCCGAAGCGGCCTTCTTTGATGTGTTCGGGCACCCAGTAAATCTGTTTGTTGGCGTCCACCATGTCCTGTTTGATTTTTTCCACATTGACAAACCAGGAACCCACGGCCCGGTAAATAAGCGGGCTGGAACACCGCCAGCAATGGGGATAGGCGTGGAGTATCTGCCCCCGCTTTATCAGTTTCCGCTCGGCTTTGAGCCGATCCATGATCGCCTTGTCCGCGTCTTTGACAAAAAGCCCCGCGTAATCGGTAACTTCGGCGGTAAAGCGGCACTCGGCGTCTACCGGGCAGATCACCGGCACGCCGGTTCCCTTGAGCACCCTGGCGTCGTCCTCGCCGAAACCGGGCGCGGTATGCACAATGCCCGTGCCGTCTTCAGTTGAGACAAAATCACCGGGGTATGTACGGAAGGCGTTGGCGGCGTCAGCAAAGTAGGGAAACAGCGGTTCGTATTCAATGCCCAGCAAGCCGGCGCCTTTGTAGCGGCCTATAATTTCGTATTCGGTTTCACTTTTGTAGTAGGCTGAAAGCCGGGCTTCGGCAAGTATGTAGTGATCGCCGCCGTCTTTTACCAGCACGTAGTCGATGTCCGGCCCCAGCACCAGGGCCAGGTTGGAAGGTAATGTCCAGGGGGTGGTGGTCCAGGCCAAGAGGTATGTGTTTGGGGGAAATGCCGGGGGCGTTGCGGGGGTAAAACCCCCGCTGAGGGGGGTGGGGCGCAACGCAGTGCGCCCTAGGGGGGATGCTTCCCCCCTCACCATCACATTGAAACGCAAGGTT
>JAIROT010000186.1 GCA_031257385.1 Treponema sp. | reverse complement strand
GACCCTTTATTTTTGGCCTGTTTAATCAGATAATTCCCACCGTATGGCTAAAATTACATGATTTTTTGGCAGTTCATCCCACTGACAGACTCAAAAACGAGTAAATGCCGGCGCCCTGGTGTTCTGCCCATCTACATTGTTATTGTGTTTTTTTCGTGATAAACTATTTTTATGAAAACTATCGCGTTTCCCTACGGAAAAGAAGTTTTGACTTACGATATTCCCGAATCCCGGTTCAAAGCTGAGCTTGTTTCCCGAATGCACCATTACAGGGCTTCAATCAGCCAGGAAGAGCTGGTCAGGAATGCGCTGGATAATCCGGTAGGAACGCCGCCCCTGCGGGTTATGGCGGAAGACAGGAAAAAAGTTGTCCTCATTGCCAGCGATCATACCCGGCCGGTGCCGAGCAAAATCATAGTGCCCGGAATGCTGGCGGAGATACGCCGGGGAAATCCCCGGGCGGATATCACCATTCTGGTGGCAACCGGCTGCCACAGGGACACGTCCAGGGAAGAACTGGAAAGCAAATTCGGGCCGGATATTCTGCGGCAGGAAAAAATAATTGTTCATAACTGCGATTCTCAGGACATGGTATATATGGGTAAACTTCCCTCCGGGGGAGATCTGATTCTCAACAGGGCCGCGGTAGAGACGGATCTCCTTGTCGCCGAGGGTTTTATTGAACCGCACTTTTTTGCCGGTTTTTCCGGGGGCCGCAAGAGCGTGCTTCCCGGTATCGCAAGCCGCAAAACTGTGGTTTACAATCACAACGCCGAATTCATCGCACACCCGGCGGCCCGCACGGGTATAATCGAAGGCAATCCCATTCACAACGATATGCTCTACGCCGCCCGTATTGCCCGGCTGGACTTTATCTGTAACGTGGTCATCAATGCCAATAAGGAGGTGATCTACGCCGCCGCGGGGGACTGCGATCTGGCCCACCGGGCCGGCCGGGAATTCCTTCTGGCTAAGTGCCGGGTGGCTCCGAGCGTGGCGGATATCGCCATTAGCACCAACGGAGGTTATCCCCTGGATCAGAACATCTACCAGGCGGTAAAGGGGATGACCGCGGCGGAAGCCACCGTCAGGAGAGGGGGTGTCATCATCCAGCTTGCCAAGTCCAACGACGGCCACGGAGCTCCTGAATTCTACAAAACCTTCGCTGAAGAAAAAGATCTGGATCGCATGCTGGATACCTTTATGAAGACCCCCAAAGAAACTACCCGCGCTGATCAGTGGCAGTCCCAAATATTCGCACGGGTACTGAAGCATGCCAAAGTCATCTATATCTCCGACGCGCCGGACGAAATGGTTCGGGACCTCCACATGATTCCCGCCCATTCCATTGCCGGGGCGGTTAAAATGGCGGAAGAAATTTTGGGGAAGGCCGACGCTTCCATCACCGCAATTCCCGACGGGGTTGCGGTTATTGTAAGTCCCTGAACCGGGGAACTGACATACATGGAACATTATTTAATCATTGCCGATGATTTTACCGGGGCTAACGATACGGGGGTGCAACTGTGCCGGCGCGGTATACCTGTAAGTGTCGTGTTTAAAGACACAATGATAAAAGGAGAAGGTTCGTTCGTCGTAGACACTGAGTCGCGCGGCCTTGCCGAAACAGAAGCGTACAACAAAGTTTCGGAGAGCATCACCCATCTTTCGTTTAATTCTTTTTCCCACGTAATGAAAAAGGTTGATTCAACGCTGCGCGGAAATATTGGTGCCGAGACAAAAGCTATCGACAAATATTACAAGCCTGAGCTTATCATATTCGCACCCGCGTTGCCGGATTTAGCGCGGACAACGCTTGACGGGGTACACCTTTTGAACGGACTGCCGATCACAAAGACCGAGATTGCCCGCGATCCAAAGACACCGGTAACAGAAGATAACATCAACAGGCTTTTTCAAAAAAATTTTTCAGACGAGACCGTTATCCATATCGCGCTTGATTCTGTGCGCAAGAATGATTACACGCTTGATGAGGGGCGTATATTTACATTCGATGCCGAAACGAATAACGATATGCAAAACATTATCGTGAAGGCTCTGGGTACAAAGAAACGTATCCTGTGGGTTGGGACTGCGGCGATGGCGGACAATCTGCTCGGAATAAAGCAAACGATAGCGCCGGCCCTCGCCCTTGTCGCAAGTTTAAGTTCCGTAACACGCACTCAGGTTCAGTTTGCCGAGAAGCAGGGAATCACGCTGGTAAAAGCGCCCTTGTACGACATTCTTGACAAGAGGATGGAAGTACAGAAGATTGTGGACAGGGCGGTGGAGGCATTGAAAGCAGGCAAAGACACAATCGTATTGTCCTCGTCAACATATTCCGCCGGAGAGTATGCAAAGGCGGAAGCGGCGGCGAAGAAACACGGGCTTTCTGCCGAACAGATGAGCGCTTATACACAAAAACTAATGGGCGGCATTTCCGGCTATATTTTAAGCAAGGTAAAAGTTTCCGGCATATTTCTTGCGGGAGGAGATACGGCGATGGGTTTTTTTGATGCTGCAGGCTCTGAAGGCTCACTCATAGTTACCGAAATTGCGATTGGCATACCGCTTATGCGCCTGCGGGGAGGCAGATTCGATAATTTAAAAGCCGTTACAAAAGCCGGCGCGTTTGGAAAAGAAGACGCGATCTTTTACGCGCTACGGAAACTTAAGGAGGCTGATTGATGAATAAACCTATTTTGGGCATAACGATGGGCGACCCGTCCGGCTGCGGTCCTGAAATCACGATAAAGGCGCTGCTGACGGACGGTATTTATGAAAAATGCCGTCCGCTTGTAGTGGGCGATGCGGCCGTCATGGAGAAGGCGGCAAAAGAAACCTCCGGGCGTTCCGATGTAAAGATCCATGCCGTAACATCAATAAAAGACTGTCTGTTCAAAAGCGGTACAATTGACGTTTACGATTTACATTGTGTCGATACCACCCGTCTTCAAATCGGCAGGGTTGACAGGATGAGCGGAGAAGCCGCCTTTCTGTCGGTAAAAAAAGTGATTGAGCTTGCGATGGCCGGTGTTATCGACGCTACAATTACAACACCGCTAAACAAGGAAGCGCTTAACGCCGCAGGACATCACTATTCGGGACACACCGAAATTTATGCCGATCTAACGGATACCAAACAATACTCAATGATGCTTGCCGACGGTGATCTGCGCGTTGTCCATGTTTCCACCCATGTATCTTTGCGTGAGGCCTGCGACCGTGTAAAAAAGGCGCGTGTGTTACAGGTTATAGAACTTGCCGACAGCGCATGCAAGAGCCTTGGCATCGCGTCTCCCAGGATAGCGGTGGCGGGACTCAATCCTCACGCAGGCGAAAACGGTATGTTCGGCAGCGAGGAGACTGACGAGATTGTTCCCGCAATCGCCGAAGCAAAAGCAAAGGGCATAAATGCCGGGGGGCCAATTCCGCCCGATACCGTTTTTGCGAAGGCCCGCGGCGGAATGTATGACATCGTGGTTGCGATGTATCACGACCAGGGACACATCCCGCTTAAAGTACTCGGTTTTCAATACGATAAACAGAGGGGCAAATGGAACGCGGTAAACGGAGTCAACATAACGCTGGGTCTGCCAATCATCCGCAGTTCCGTTGACCACGGCACGGCCTTCGGCCACGCATGGCAGGGAAGCGCCAGCGAATCGAGTCTGTTAAACGCGATTGATTACGGCGTCAGACTCGCGCTCAATCAACAACCTCGCCCTGAAGGGCGAGGTATGTTGTTTTCCCGAGGTATTGCATTCGGGGTTTAATACCTTTTTAACCGCCCTGAAGGGCGGGGTATTAAACCCATATGCGTTTACTTAGGGACAAGTAACCTATAAAGCGCCGGAAGCCGTTTTCGTTTAGTATTGGCACATAGAACCGCAACTTGATGTATATTTTCTAACAGATCCATGAAGGAGATGGTCTCAAGAAGGATATGCTGTACCACGACCAGCATGAGCCGTTGTTCATTCCATAACGACCAC
>JAIROT010000141.1 GCA_031257385.1 Treponema sp. | reverse complement strand
AGCGTTATCAGCGGCCAAATTGAGTATAGAATTCAAGTTGCCTATGGCTGATAGTATTATTTATGCAACGACTGTAAAATATAATTGTATTTTATGGACACAAGATCATCATTTTTCCAATCTTAATTCCGTCAAATATTTTGAAAAGATCAAATGAGCCTCCGCGGGGCAAGCCCCGCGGTATCTTAAGCGTTGCCTATTTTGAAACGGAGGCTCGTTCGATAGGAAGTTTATAATACCGTCTGGTTTTAATACCAAATTTTTGTAAGCGTTGCGTTATTTGAGCCGCGGCAAGCCGCGGGGTATTAAACCAGACTTTCGAATAACGTTTTAGCGGTATTTCGCATAACTGAGTATATATTATCATTTAGTAGTTACGGGGTAGTAGTTCTTCCAGAAATGCCTTTTTGCAGGCGGCCTTCATGACGCTTTCTCCGACAAGCAGGGCGTCTACGCCACAGGATACAAGGCGCTTTACGTCATCTTTTGTGTGAACCCCGCTTTCGGAAACGACGATATGCCCTTTGGGGATACGGGGCCGGAGCCGTTCCGTCACGGCAAGATCGACGTTGAAGGTTTTCAGATCCCTGTTGTTGATCCCGATGATTCGGGCTTCGCAGGCAAGGGCCGTTTCCAGCTCCGCTTCGTTATGAACCTCGGTTAGTACGGAAAGAGAAAGTGAGCGGGCAAGGGCAAGAAACGCCGCAAGGATCTTTTTGTCGAGCAGCGCGCAGATAAGCAGCAGGGCGCGGGCGCCGAGAACCTTCGCTTCGTAAATCTGATATTCGTCGATGATAAAGTCTTTACACAGTACGGGGATCTTTACCGCCGCGGCAATCTCCTCAAGGTATGCGCCGCTCCCCAAAAAATAATCCGGTTCGGTCAGTACCGATATCGCCCGCGCCCCCGCCGATTCATATTCTTTCGCTATCGCAAGATAGGGAAAGCCTTCCGACCCCGAGGCGATAAGCCCCTTTGAGGGGGAGGCCCGTTTTACCTCACAGACAAAGGAAAGCCCCTCCGCGCCAAGGGCCGCCTCAAACGATGGGCCGGGATCAGCCTGGCCGCTGCCGGCAGTACCGGCCGCGCCGAGGGCCGCCGCCCGCATAACCGCGGGAGAAACGGCTTTCTTTGCCGCCGCAACCCGTATGCGGGTTTTGGCGGCGATTTCGTCAAGTATCATTACGCGCTTCCCAAAACCTGGCACTGACTCAACTCAATGAACCTTTCGAGCTGGGCCAGGGCTTTGCCGGAATCGATGATTTCTTCGGCCAGTTTAATTCCGTCCCGCATGGAAAGCTCGGGCCGGGCAATGTGAATCGCCGCCCCTGAATTAAGGAGCACCGCTTCCCGCCTGGGGCCTTTGACGCCCCGGAGGATATCTCTGGTAATCACGGCGTTTTCTTCCGGGAGGCCTCCGGCAAGCTCTTCTTTTTTACAGCGGCTAAAGCCGAAATCTTCCGGGCAAATCGTATAGGTTAAAGGCGTTTCCCCATGGGCAAATTCACAGACGCAGGTTGGAGCGCTCATCGAAATTTCGTCCAGCCCGTCCCGGCCGTAAACCACCATGCCGCTTTTGACCCCAAGGCTGCGCAGCACCTGGGCAAGGGGCTCCACAAGATCTTCACTGTACACGCCGAGCAGTTCCATGTTGGCCCCCGCCGGATTAACCAGGGGCCCAAGGATATTGAAGATCGTCCTGATTCCCAGCTCCTTGCGTACCGGCGCCACATACTTCATCGAGATATGGTAATTCTGGGCAAAGAGAAAACAAAGCCCTATGCTCTTGAGCATCTCGAGACTTTTTTCCGGGCTGGCTTTGATGTTCACCCCAAGGCTTTCAAGAACGTCCGCGGCGCCCGATTTGCTTGAGGCGGCGCGGTTTCCGTGTTTTGCCACAGGGATCCCCGAGGCGGAAATAACGATGCTTGAAGTCGTGGAAATGTTAAACGAATTGGACCTGTCCCCGCCGGTCCCGACAATTTCAAGCACGTCCATGTCGTGGAGTATGCGGATGCAGTGCTTCCGCATGCCGGCGGCGCTGCCGGAAATTTCCTCGATGGTTTCACCCTTTACCGCCATCGCGGTAAGAAAGGCGGCCATCTGTATGTCGCTGGCCGTCCCTCCCATAATTTCATCCATCACCTCTTCCGCCGTCTTGAAACCAAGATTTTCCTTTGCCGCCGCCCTGATAATCGCTTCCCGTATCATATTCTCTCCTGATTCAAAAAAGTGGAGCCGGTTCCAAAACCCCGCCGGGGTTTTGGAAAAGCCCTGTGTTCAAGCGAATTACGAAAAAACGCCCCCGCCGCGGAACCGCGCCGCTCCTCCGGTTTATGCATAAAACGTCCTTATTACAATTACAAAACAAGGCGTCCGCAGCCATGAATGTACACACGACTTGTGTTTCTATACATAGAAACCATATGTATCTTTATATAGAAACGCCGATCTTATGTCAAGAGCGGTTTCGGCGAATGTCAACGTTCAGCGGAAATGTCAACGAATGTTAACGTTGAATCGCCGCTTTAAAACAAGCGTACCTTGCAAAAATTGAAAACCCATAGAATAATTAAAGTTGAGCCAATTTCAAAATCCTGTTGGTCTTTCTGCCGGCTTTGAAGTTCCGCCCGTCCAATTTTTATGCACTGGGGATTGGGCGTGTAAAACACCCTGCATCCAGGGAAGCCGGATAAACAAAGCCTGTCTTCCAAAACTGAATTTTTGGAACGGCCGCAATTATGTAGCTTATTCAGGAGAAGGTGATGGTACGTACTGTCGAAACGGTTATCGTTTTTTTGTGTTATTTTGCGGTCATGATAGCCATCGGCGCTCGTTTTTTTAAAAAAACAGACAGCCTGTCGGATTACTTTATCGGCGGCCGCCGGCTTAACGCCTGGGTCGCGGCCCTTTCGGCCTATGCCAGCGACATGTCGGGCTGGCTTATGCTCGGTTTTGTCGGGACGGTCTATTTGTTCGGAGCCGTCCAGGTCTGGATCGCCGTAGGACTTGTTTTGGGAACCATTCTCACCTGGTCCCTGGTAGCAAAACGGCTCCGCCGCTATACCCAGACCTCCGAATATTCGATTACCATTCCGGAATATCTTGAAAACCGTTTCAAGGATGAATCCCACACGCTCCGGTTTGTTTCGGCTGTTTTTATCGCCTTTTTCTTCGTCAGGTATACTACAGCGGGATTTGTCGCCTGCGGCACTCTTTTTTCCCGGGTTTTCAATATTGACTATCAAATAGCCCTTTTGATAAGCGCCCTGGTAATTCTCGTTTATACGTTTCTTGGGGGATTCCGGGCCGTATGCTGGACCGACGTTGTTCAAAGCCTTCTGATGCTGGCGGCCCTTGTAACCGTTCCCATTATCACGCTGAATTTTACCGGAGGGGCCGTTCTTTCCGACATCCGTCCTCCCGGGTTTTTCGATATTTTCAGGGATGGGGCCGGCAGCCCCATATCCGCGGTGTCGGTAGTGTCGGGGCTTGCCTGGGGCCTGGGGTATTTTGGGATGCCCCATATCCTCATCCGGTTTATGGCGGTTAAACGGGAAAAAGAAATGCCCAAAGCCGCCGTCATTGCCGGTCTTGCGGTAGTGCTTTCCGTTGGCGGCGCCGTTTTTACAGGGCTCGTGAGCGCCCGGCTTATCCCGGAAACCCCGGAAACGGAAACGGTATTTGTCCAGGTCATACAACTCATATTCAGCGAAAACAATGTTTTTATGCCGCTTTTGGGAGCCCTCTTCCTCTGTGGTATCCTGGCGGCGATCATGTCTACCACCGATTCCCAGCTGCTGATGGCCGCTTCGGCCGTTACCAGCGATCTCTACCAGGGAATGATCCAGCGGCGGGCGCCGGATAAACATTTTCTGCGAATCAGCCGCTTTACCGTGGCGATTATATGCATTATCGCCTATATCATTGCCGCAAACAGCGCTTCCACGATTATGAGCATTGTATCCAGCGCATGGTCCGGTTTCGGTTCGGTCTTTGGCGCGGTAATACTGCTGTCCCTGCACTGGAAACGGCTTAATCGTCCCGGCGCCGCCGCGGGGCTTCTTGCAGGGGGCCTTACGGTACTGCTTTGGGATTATATTACCTGTGTTCCCGGCAAAGACGGCTGGATCACGATTGGCGAAGCGACCGGCCTTTATTCCCTGGCGCCGGGGTTCTGTACCTCTCTGGCGTTTATTGTCGCGGTAAGCCTTCTTACCAAACCACCCAGCCCGGCGATCTGTGAAGAATTTGAACGAGCGGCCGTTAAGCCCATTTTTGAGGAATAGATACCGCCGTATCAGACAACTGGCTTATTATCTTCCTTCCGACAAATTCCTTGCCGTTAATCAGATAACGGCGGCGGACATTCACATCAACCGGGCGTATGAAGGACTTACCCGGCCCACGCTCAAAAGCGATCTGGATCTGCTGGTAAAACACGATTTATTTGTGGAACAAGACGGTAAATACCGGAGCAACAAGGAAACCCTGCGTGTTTTTATGCCCGGTACAAGCGCCGGGATTACCAGGCATTATTGACGGAATCTCCGCGGTTCCCTTTCCTTCCCCGTTTGGTTATACTGTGTCATGGATCAGAACAGCCGGATGGATTTGGTACGGGAAGCGTTTCACTATCAAAGCCGTTTTGCCGGTTCCACAATGGTATTCAAGATTGACTTTCCCGTTACCCGGGAGCCGGGCTTTCCTTCGCTGATGAAAGACCTTGCCCTG
>JAIROT010000085.1 GCA_031257385.1 Treponema sp. | reverse complement strand
GATAAAGCGGCCATTTGCGCCGGAACCCAGGGGCCGCTTTCGGCGAAACGCACCGGCTCAAAGGTGGGGACAAAGACACCTTCCAGTTTAGAAAACTGCCCGAAATGGAACGAGGCGTGAACAAGGGGCCGGGCAATTTTTAGATTCATTATGTCGCTCATATCGCTCAAGTCCGAATAATCCAGAGGATTTACTACGTCCAGCGGCCCCATGCTGTCCGCCTTACCCCAGGTGAGTTTTAGCAGGCCCGCCTCAAGATCGAGTTTGCCGAAATAGGCGGTAAGATACGCCTCGTCAACATACACCGGTGATTTTTCCTCATAGTAGACCAGTCCGGGGGCGAATTTTAAATTGATAACTCCTTTGGCCCGGAAACTTTCAGCGGAAAAGTTGAGTTTGCCGGAAAAAATATCCCCCAGCCGGGTATCTTCCGCGCCGCTGGAAAAGTCGTCAATAAAGCCGGTCATTGCGGCGGAGACCTCGCCGCCGATATTCACCGTCAGCGACCCGCCGCCAATCCCGCTGAAGCCTTCCTCTGTTTCCGGTTCATCGCCGAAACCAAAACCGAAATCCTGCGCCGGAAGCGAAATAAGCGTCAGGATGGCTATTACCACGGCAAAGACGATGCGCCGCATTACCGTACCCTCCCGGTTTCAAGATATGCCGTGGTGAACACGCCTTCGGGAATGGGATCGTTGTATTTGATGATGTCCATGTAGATGGTCGTGAAAGTCCCCGCCGCCAGGGTTGAGACTTTTGTCTGCGTGGGCGTGTCGCGTCCCTGCACATCTTTGTAGTCGGACATTTCCATGAGCTTTTCTACCGCACCGCGCTTGTTATACAACTCCTGTTTGTAGGTTCGGTAGTTGGCCTTATCAATCCAGGAAAGCATTTTTGAGTATTGAAAATCGCTGTCCTTCGGTACGGATTGAATCACGTAGCACACAGACCCGTTAAGCGTTTCCTCCCGCAAAACAGTATGTGTGTCCTCCGCTGTGTCCCTGTCCATGAGCGACATATCGTCATAGGAAAAATCCGTTCCCATGAAACTGCCGCCGCTTTCCGATGATGCAATGCGCCGCACCTTGCCGAGAGCGGGGAGGAAAATCCATTGGTCGCTTTTCCCGGAGGCATTGTCTATTGTCAAAAAGCGCGTCCCCTTCACCGTGGCCGGACTCTGAAACACGATGACCGTTCGGCCATAGCCGTTTGCCCCATCCTTTGAATACTGGTCGATAACCCGTTCCGTGGTCCCGCCATTCTTTGCGGTGATGACCATGCGGGAGCGGCTGGACATCGTATCCGACTGGATGCGGTCTTTTGCCGCCTGCATGATACTTGCCGCGTCCTGGGCAAACACCGTCCCGGCATAGAACGCCGCCGATAAAATAAGCACGATAATTTTCTTCATCTTAGAACTCCTTCATTGATATATACTCAAGCGTGAACCGATGGTTGAACTTTTTGTTTTCCGTAGATAAATTTTGGCTTCACCGTGATAAGCAGTACCGGAATAACCGTAAGGCTGACGATTGCACTTATCGCCATTGACAGCCCAATAAGGGCGCCGAACTGCGCCATAACACGGAAGCGTGAAAGGGCAAGGACGCCGAAACTGGCGCCCACCGAAACAGCGTTGATAAGTATCGCCTTTCCCGCGCCGGAAAAAGTACGGTGCAGGTAATCGCCGCCCGCCGCATATTCCCGTTTGAAGGCATCAATAAAATGAATGGTATAATCAATGCCGATTCCCACGGCAAGGCTTGCGATAAGCGCGGTTGCCACATTGATGGTGATGTGCGCAAGACCCATCACGGCGAAGTTGCCGATAATGGCAATCGCCAAAGGCAGCGCGGCGATGAGTCCTGCGGCAAGGGACTTGTAAGAGAACGCCACGATAACCAGAACAATAAGTACGGAAATCAGTATTGAGATGATTTGCGATTTTACCACAAGGCTGACAACCGCCCCTTCCTGGATCTCTCCGCCGCCGACAAGCACCCGCACGTTCTTGGGGAAGTTTGCCGCTACATAGTCGTTTACCGTGTTGATGACATTTTGCGCGTCCCGCTGCCACTGGCTGTTTATCAGTATTATGGTCTGGATAGCGGTCGGTTCCAGGGGGTCGTTGGACATGCTGTCTTCGGTCTGGCCTCCGAGCAGAACGAGGTAGTTTGATATAAGCTGCTGTAATTCCTCGTCTGTTGTTTTCCCATACCGCGCCGGGTTTGCGGGAATTTCATAGTAGGAGTAACCTTCGTAATTCGTCATGCGTTCAATTTCCCGCACAAGTTCGTTTGCACTCATGTTCGTGCGTTCTCCGGCGGCGGCATTGAGCATGGCGAAGGTGACGGCCGCCATGGATGATGATGGGGGCTGCCCAAAATCCGCCGTCCTTGGCGGATTTTGGGCTTGGAGTTCTGCCGAAGGCAAAACTCCATCTATAACATCAGCACCAGCGGCATCCGTGCCGCTCCCCCCGTCTTCCTCCTCAAAACCAAAATCCCCGAAGCCAAAATCGCTGTCGCCGGAATCAGCTAGGCTGCCCGCCGCTATGCCGTCAGGGGACTCGTCCACGTTGAACAACTGGTTCATTCGTTTAATCATGTCCGTAAAGCCGGTTACTTTGGTAACGCTGGGAACCCGTTCAATAAGGTAGGCGGAAAGGCCGTCAATTGCGGTTAAGGTTTGGGGACTGAGCAGAGTTTGCGTTTCATCCGTTTCAACCGACAGGATAAGATTCGTGGAACCGCCAAAATACTCACGGATAAAACGGTCGCTACGGCTTACTTCGGTCTTATTGTTAAAAAACTCAACCATAGCGTTGTCAACAACAACTTTTGACGCGCCAATAACCGAAACGACAACGATCAGCACCGTTATGACCAGTACCAGCCCCTTCTTATTGGTGACGGCGCTCAGGGTGGCGGCAAGTTCGTTATCGAAATCGAAGCGTGGTTTTTTGGTTTTGATTTTTTTCTGGAATGCCAGTTTTACTGCCCGGGGACCACGGATAAGGAGAATCGCGGGAATGAGGGTCATGGCTACGGCAAACGCGGCGAGGACGCCGAAACTGGCGAAAATGCCGAAATCCCGTATGGGAGCAAGCGGAGCGAAAGCAAATGAAATGAAGCCCGCAAAGGTGGTGATGGCGGCAAGGAACACCGGCTTTAAGAGTTTCCGCACGAGACCAAGCACGAACGAACGGTGTTCATCGGCGGTAAAGGTTTTGTCATTTACCTCATCCTTGTAATGGGAGATGACGTGAATCGCATAGGCGCTCCCCACCGCGATAAGCATGGTAGGAAGCGCGGCGGAAAGCATGGTCATGGTTATGCCCAAAAGCGGCATCGCGCCGACAGCCCATAAGACCGAGACGAGTACGGTTAAGAGAGGCAGTGTTACATAACTGAGACGCCGGAACGAAAGAATGAGGACGCCGAGCAGTACCACGACAACAAGGGGTATGAGAGCCGTAACATCGGTAAAAACCGATTCGTTTATGGTTGCCGATATGACCGGCTGCCCTGTGGTGTAGACGGCGGCGTACCCCGCAAATATCTCTTTTGCCATATCGCGGAGGCGTGTAAGAACCGCCACGACTTCGGGACTGCCCGCCTCACCGGATGGGGCGTTAATCTTTATCGCTATTTGCGCGGCCGAAAGATCGTCCGACACGAAGGATCCCCGGTACATATCCCAGGAGGCGAGACGGCGTTTGAGTTCCGCGATTTCTTCCGGCGTTCCCGAAAAGTCCTCGTTCACGAGGTCGGTAACGATGATGCTTTCGCTGTCGGCGGTGAGATACTGGCTTGTTATAAGCGAGTTTGTGTTTTTAACCAGTTCAATTTCTTCCGCCGCATCGGTAAACTCCTTGACACGCGAAAGAAACGCTCTGTCAAAGACGGTGCCGTAGGACCGCTCAAGGCCCACGATAATCGTGATCTCATCGCCGTATTGCGCTTCCAGATGTTCGGTCGTTATCCGCGCCGGATTGTCCTGCGGCAGGAAGTTGGATATGTTGTTATCCATCTGCGTCTTTGGAAGCTGTACCGTGAAAAACACGGTGATGGCAGCGACAACGCCTACTACTAACCAAGGATGTTTGAAAAATCTTTCCATTCGGTACTCCATACTTGTTGACTTTACAGAAAATGTACCGTAATATGATTAAATAAAAAGTACATTATTTATCTATTTTGTATTGAAACCGGACATTATGTCGTTTTTTTGTCCAGTATCTGTACAAAATTGTGTAAAATGCAAGGTGGGAAACACAATGAAAAAGACAGATATTAGGGTTCGGTTTACCCAGAAGGTGCTGCAGGATAGCCTTATCGAACTTATGAAAGAAAAGTCAGTTCTGAACATAACCATTAGGGAGATTTGCGAACGCGGCGGCGTCTCCCGTTCGACTTTTTATACGTATTACAATGACCAATACGAGCTTCTGCGGCAAATAGAAGAAGAGACGTATACTGAAATTGATAAAATCATTCAGCCCTACATAAGCGTGGTAAGAAAATCAAATGGCCGGGAGACAACCGCTCTCATACATGATATTTTGCAGTCCATCGCTGAAAACGGTAATTCAATTCAGGTGTTGTTGAGCGAAAACGGAGACAGCGGTTTTCAGAAAAGATTTTTCAGTCACGGCATTGAAGCCATACGGCGATTTACGGAATTTGCCGGCACCAAACCGGAGGATAAAAAGGCGGTAAAGTATGGATTTGTTTTTGTTATGGGCGGTATGCTTATGCTCGTCCAGGAGTGGCTTAAAAACGGTATGGATACGCCGGTGCCGGAGCTGGCAAAGATGATCGCCCGGCTTACTCGGGGGACGCAGGGGTGAGGGTGGCCATGTGGAAAAAAACGTTCCCTACATATACAATTGTTGTAAAGGGCAGGGTACGCCAGTTATAATCCTTATCAAGTGAATTATACAATTTTACCGGTGTCTATACTGCCCTATGTGTTCCCGCGCATAATACGGAACAAAGGACGGCTCAATATAACGGCAATACCGGTGGTCAGAATATCGGCGGCAGGCTGCGCCCAAATAAAACCGTTAAAGGCAAAAAGATAATTTAACAGGTACAGCAGCGGAACATAAAACAAAAGCTGCCGTCCCGTGGTAATAACCATCGCCTGAACGGATTTGCCGAAGGACTGAAAACTAAGCCATGGATGGCGCGGAACGGCAACAAATTTGGGTTAAATAAAATCGTATAACGTTCCGTTTGTTCGTAAAAAGGGGGAGGTTCACTCCAATTTTTTATCAAATATTCTGGGTATCGGTCGGCTGGGATGGTTTTTTGATCGGCAAACCATCTATAAATATTTACTAATCACCAGCATAGTCAATCCAAGAAACAATTTTTTCCCCTAAAATTGCACAAAACTCGTATATAAAACCGTTGCGGCCCGGCTTATCTTATTCTTATGAACAACGAAACCGGGGCACAGAACCTTTCCTTATACAGCCTTATCCCCCCGGCCGATTTCAAAGCCATTTTGGGGATCGATGACCGGGAGGACGCTTTAAGCCGCTATTGCCTGATAACCGCCACTTATACCATCGAGCAATACTGTAAACGGCGGCTTCTCCGCAAGAAACGGTTTGAGTTCTTCCCTTTCTACGGGGGCTACACCTTTCCCCTGCGGGACTATCCGGTTCGGGAGATTTTAGCGGTCTACCAGACCCAGGCCCTGAAAGAATCAATCATCGTTGAACCTGATTTTTACCACACCATACCGGAGTGCGGGGAACCTGAAAACATCCCTTTCTGCCTCTCGGTTTCCCCTGCCCTGCGGCTTGTCCGGGACTTGTCGGGCCTGAAAGTACATTACCGGGCGGGATATGTACCGGGGAAGGCCCCGGCTGACCTGGCCTCGGCCTGTCTGGAACTGGCGGCCTGGAATATGAGCCGTTACCGGGGGCGGCGGATCGGCATGACCGGGAACGTCCGGGGGAGGGGGCAGGATGGGGAACATTTGGAAGCATCCATGCCGGAGAACGTAAGGCAACTATTGGAGCCGTATAGACGGAGGACTATTTAAGGATGACGGATATGACAGATAAATCCTTATTTATAGAAGAAATCATCATCAATTCCCTTAAATCCCTATTGGCAGGGCGGGTGAATGAACTTTTGGCGGAAACTGAATACCCCATACCTCCTGTCGAATTTGGCAATTACCGGGGCGGTTCCGTGGTAGTTCCGGTGATCTCCCTTTCCACCTGTGAACG
>JAIROT010000025.1 GCA_031257385.1 Treponema sp. | reverse complement strand
AGTCCCACAGGCTCCTGGCATATGAAACCCTGGAAAAATTAACCACGGACGGCACAGACAGGGCGCCGCGTGTACTTGCAGGCAGCGCGAAACTACCGGGTGTGGTTTATATTTCGCTCCATGTCCCTGTCTGTGCGGGTCCGTGAGGCCCAAGTTCTGCGAAGCAGAACAGTGGTCCGTGGTTGCATTTGGACTTCCCGCTTCCCCCCTTTACCTTTGTGTCCTGAGCGGTTAAATTTAAATGGTCGGGAAAGCGCCCGGCGAGGAGGTTTTATGACGAGCGATGTGTTTACCCTTTTAGCCAAGTACAACCGGGGGGTCAATGAGAAAATGAACGCCTTTATACAGGGCCTGAGCGACGAGGAGTGGAACCGGGAATTCCAGGGCTTTTTCCCTTCGGTCCGCGCCCTCTGTTCCCACCTGTATATCAGCGACTTTAACTGGCTCAAACGTTTCGGCGGCCTCAAAAAATTTACCGCCCTGAACGATCCCCTCTTTGATCGATCCCTCAGTTACAAGGATACCCTTTTCCCCGGCAGGGACGAATACCTGGCGAAACGGCCGGAACTGGACCTGAAATTTATATCCCTCACCGCCGAAATAAACAATGAAGACATTTCAAAAATTTTGAAATATACCGACTCCCGTGGGGCGCTTGTTGAAAGAAAATTCGAGGCGCCCCTGATCCAGATGTTCAACCACCAGACCCATCACCGCGGCATGATTTCCCTCTACCTTGAATTCCTGGGCAGGGAAAACGATTTCAGCGCGATTATGCCGCTTGTGTATGATTAAGCCCGGTACGCATCCGAACAGTTTGATATAAGGAACGGTATCTGTGGCATATATAAAACACCTTTTTGACCGCAACTTTCTTGAATATGCTTCCTACGTAATCAAGGACCGGGCAATTCCCGATTTGGAAGACGGGCTCAAGCCGGTACAGCGGCGTATTCTCCACACCCTCTTTGAAAAAGACGACGGCAAATTTCACAAGGTCGCCAACATCGTAGGGGAGTGCATGAAGTACCACCCCCACGGTGACGCTTCGATTTATTCCGCCCTGGTGGTGATTGCCAACAAAGACCTCTTCATCGACCGGCAGGGGAATTTCGGCAACATCTACACCGGAGACGAAGCCTCCGCGCCCCGCTACATTGAGTGCAGGGCCACGTCCCTTTCAAAAGACATTTTCTACAACCCCAAGCTGACCGCCATGGAGGACTCCTACGACGGCCGCAACAGGGAGCCGGTTCTCTTTCCGGCGAAGATTCCGGTAGTGCTGGTGATGGGCGCCGAAGGAATCGCCGTCGGCATGTCCACCAAGATTCTGCCCCACAATGCCATAGAGGTACTGGAAGCGGAGATCGCCTGTCTTTCGGGCAGGAAGTTTGAACTCTACCCGGATTTTCCCACCGGCGGTTTTGTCGATGTGTCGGAGTACCGGGACGGAAACGGCAAGGTACTGGTCAGGGCGAAGCTGGACACCTCCGATGCCAAGCGAATTCTTATCACCGAACTGCCCTTCGGTTCCACCACTGAAAGCCTCATCAACAGCGTCGAGGCTGCGGCCAAGGCGGGCCGGCTCAAGATACAGGGGATCAGCGACTTTACCACGGACAAGGTTGAGATCGAGGTAAAACTGGCCCGCGGCGTGTATTCCCAGGAAACCGTTGACGCCCTCTTTGCCTTTACCGAGTGCGAGCAGTCCATATCGGTGAATCTTTTAGTGATCAAAGACGGCCTTCCCGAAGTGATGACCGTTACCGAAGTGGTGAAGCATCATGCCAAACAGTTGGTGAAGATACTCACACGGGAACTTGAGCTTGAGAAAAAAGAACTTACCGACAAACTCCACCTGCGCACCCTGGAACGGATATTTATTGAGGAGCGGATATACAAGAGCATTGAAAAAATGAAGACCGCCAGGGGCGTGGAAGACGCGGTTATTTCAGGCTTCAAGCCCTTTATGAAAGAGATCGGCCCCCGCGCCGTGACTCACGACGATGTGGAACACCTTCTGCGTATTCCCATCCGGCGGATTTCATTATACGACATCAACAAGGCCCGTGAGGAGATGCAGCAGATCCACGCCCGTATAAAAGAAATCAACGGCCACCTGAAAAATATCACCGCCTATTCTATCGGCTTCCTTGAGGGTATCATCACCAAGATCAAAGCCAACGAGGAACTGGGCAGGGGGGTGCGGAAAACCAAAGTCGGCGCCTTTGAGAAGATCGATGTCAAGGAAGTGGTCAAGCGGGACGTCGAACTCAAATACGACAGAAAAACCGGTTATTTGGGAACCAATGTATCGGGGGAGAAGGTGGCGGAACTTTCGCCCTTTGACCGGATTCTTGCAATCCGCAAGAACGGCATGTACTCGGTGACCGACCTTCCCGAAAAGGCTTTTGTGGGCGATGGGGTCTGGTGGATCGGTGCGGCGGACAAGGAAGCGCTCTCAAAAACGATTTTCACCATCATCTATAAGGAAAAAGAATCGGGCTTTCCCTGTATCAAAAGATGCGTCATTGAAGGCTGGATAATGAACAAAGACTATTTCCTGGTTCCCGACGGGGCGGTGATTCTGCACGTTGATACCCGCCCCAGGTTTATTTTTACCGTCAAGTATGTGCCAAAGCCCCGGCTCAAGGTTCTCTCCGAAAACTTTAAGGCCCAAAGCTACAATGTGCGGGGACTAAAGGCCGGCGGAGTGCGGCTTGCCAGCAGGGAGGCCGCCGGGGTGATTCCCGGAAAGAAGAAAGAGGAAGAAAATGACAAATAACGGACAGTTGGCTGAAATTAACGCGGATGCTCCATCTGACGGTATTGTTTTTGACCCGAACGCGGGTATATCCGAAGAAGAACAGCGAGAAATTATGCTGAAGATAAACGGCATTACCGAAAAAAACCGCCGTTCCCTTTCAGGCGCAGACGAAGGCGATGCCGCAGCGGGAGGCAAGGGACGCTTCAAGGCAAAGAAAAGCGGCAGCCTTTTCCCCATACTGGTAAACGCCGGCGCGGCGGCGCTTTTTGCCGGAGGTTTTCTGCTTCTGTCTTCTTTTCAGGAAAAGACCGATATCAGTGCCCGTGAAGGGCCGGTGGTGTACAACAGCGCCGAGCGGGCGCTGATCGAAGAGATACGGAAGGAAACCGCGTCACGTATCAAGGAAAAGGAACAGGAAATCGCCTCTATTGTTTCCAGGCTGGCGGATGTGGATACGGAACTGCAAAAGCTCCATTCCAGCAATGAGGAGTTGAGTGCGGAACAACTCGCCGCTGAGGAACAACTAACGGCCCTGAGGGAAGAATACAACTCCAGCCTCCTCACATTGCAGGACGAGCGCTCTCTTATTCTTGAGAACGCGCGGGCCAGGGAAGCCGTCCTCCGCGCCCAGCTTGAGGCCAGGATTCGGGAACTTTCCGCCGCTTCGCAAGAGAACGAGGCCGCCTTGAGTTCCGCCCAAAGTGAGCTGGAACGGCTGACCGCCGAACAGGAAACGGCCGTCTCCATTGAGGCCCAGACGGCCGGCTACTTTGCCCTTGTAAACGATTATATCCGTAAAAGCGAGTTTATTGCCGCGGCCGAGACCCTAAGGTCCCTTAGGGCCTTTCTCAACACTCCCGCTTTTCAGGGTATCCGATCAATACAGGCCCGAAGGGACCTGTATGCCCAGGCGATTAACTCAATGGAAGCGATGGTGGAAGAGGCCATAAAAAACCGGAGCGCGTTCTCTCTCTCAGAAGAGCGCGCTGCGGAAGAGGCTCTCGCGGAATTGCAGGAAGAAAACGCCAGGCTTGAGGAAAGCGTCGCCGCCCTTAGCCGGACCGTTGAAGCGGCAAGCTCCCAGGGTTCCGGCCTGACCCGGCGCCTCACTGAGCTTGAGAGCCAGGCCGCCGATCTCCGCGCCGCCAACTCCGATCTGGAAAGGCGCGCCGCTTCCCTCGAAGGCGAAAGAACAACCCTCAGTCAGACACTCGCCGCCCGTGAAACCGTCATCAACGACCTGCGCACCCAGAACGCCGAACGTGACGATACCATTAACGAATTACGTTCCGAGAACACCGCCCAGGCAGCGGAAGTCACGAATCTCAGTAACCAGCTTACCTCACTCCGCCAGGCTTTGCAGGCCCTGAGTCAGTAGCCGCCGCACTATTGAGCCGGCTGCAAAATTGAAGTTTTGCAGCTTCCGTTATTCGAGGGGGTCTAATACCCAGGAACCCGCCTTGCGGCGGGGGAGCCTTGGGGCGGTTTAATTCCATAGCCAATGATGGCGGAGTTCTTCATTGGTACCGTGATTGACAATTAATATAGAAAAAAGATATCATAATCAAACAATAGGGCGTTTTGCCGCCGTTTTGGTCATCCATAATATAGACACAATTTAGGAGGCGTTTATGAAGGTGAAGGAACTGTATAAGGATTTTTACACGGTGGACGATGCCATCAATATGGACTTCGATACGGTAAAAAACCTGCAAGAGACTTACTCTAACAAGCTCAAAGTAGTGCTGTCCGGAGGTAAGTATTTCAAGAAGGCGGAGAATGCGAACTTTATTGATCATGCGGGTAACAAGTGGTACGACATGATGGGTGCGGTCGGTGTCATGACTGTAGGGAACAACAACCCTTTCATCTGGGAGAATCTCGAAAAGGTGTTCAAGGCCAAGTCTTACGCGATGGGCGCCGTTTCCTACCACAACATCGCCGCTGCTTTCTATCGTAATCTCGCCTTAACCACCCCCGGCCAAAAACTCACTAAAGCCCAGATCGCGGGCGGCGGCGCGGAGGCCGTCGAAGGCGCCCTCAAGCTTTGTAAGATCGCCAAACGTAACGACCCCAAGAAGACCAAAATCCTCTCTACTCTGGGCGCGTTCCACGGTAAAACCGCCGGTGCGGTTTCTCTGGGCGGCAAAGACACCTGGTGGGCGTATCAGGGCCGGCTGCTCCTGGACCAGATAACACATATTCCGTTCAACGATGTCGAGGCCCTTAAAAAAGAGCTTTCCTCCGGCATCTATCAGGGGTTTATCATGGAGCCTATCCAGGGTGAAGGCGGGGTCAACGTGTCCACCGATGAATTCATCAAGACGGCCCGTGAATATTGTACGAAATATGACACTATCTTCGTTGCCGATGAGATTCAGACCGGCTGCTGTCGTACCGGCAAGTTCTGGGCCTGCGAGTGGTGGGATGTTATTCCCGATGTGATGACTTTTGCCAAGGGTATTTCAGGGGGCATTATTCCCCTGGGCGGCTACATCGCCAAACCCGAAGTTTACGATGCGGCCTACGGCACACCTGAGACAGCCTTTCACCATACCGCCACCTACCAGGGCAACGCCTATGCCTGCGCCGCCGGTATCGCCGCCCTCCAATTCATGCTCGAAAACGATCTCTGCGCCAAGGCGCAGGAAAACGGCAAGTTCATCATGGATGCAATGAACGCCGCCTGGAAGAAGTACCCCGGCATCATCAAAGACGTGCGCGGAAAAGGCTGCCTTATTGGGGTGGAATTCGAACCTGTTCCGGCGGCAAAAAAGGAAAAATACGGTAAAAACTGGGCAATGGAATGTGAACGCTACTTCTCCGAGGAATTCCGGATACAAATCATGCACTCTTTCAACAACCCCAAGGTATTCCGCTGGCTGCCGCCGCTGACAACGCCTAAAGAGGACCTGGTCTACGCGCTCGATGCCTTTTCAAAGTCCGTCGAGCATGTGCATGGGCTGTCCGAAGAATAGCCCGATTTGCAGAATGCGGTCATAGTGGATAAATTGACATTTGCGGATTTTAAGGGAAAGTTTGTTAATATTGGCGGTTAGTTAAGTTTACCAGCCCCAATCAGCGCTTCAATCTGTTCCCCCGCGATCTTCGGATCCGCCCGGCCGCCGGTGGCGGCCAGGACCTTGCCCACCAGGAAGGCGGTGAGGGTCTGGCGGCGTTTGGGGGGGGCGTCTTTTTCGCCCGAGGCAATGGCCCGCAGTTCCGCCACCGTTGCTGCCTCCGCCGCGGAGACCGCCCGCAGGGCCTCGGCAATTTTCGCCGGGTCCGAAAGCCGTTCCCAGCCCCGGTCCCGGATAATGTCCCCGGGGTCCCGGTTTTCCCGGGCCGCCGCTTCCAGGGCCTGGCGGGCGTTTTTCCCCGACACCCGTTCCGTGGCGCTTAACACCGTATGTCTTAAGGTTAAAGGTCATTGAGGACTTTTGTTAAGGCGGAATTCAGGCGATTTATAATCTCTTTTTTCTGCGATGGAGCAAGTTTTATAGCATGGTTTGAAAAGGCAGGGTTTAGCGGTTCGTTTTTGAACAGGTAAAAGGACTCAATGCCGAGGGCGGCGGATATCCGCTCGATCATGGCTACCGATGGGAAGCGTTTACCGGATTCTATCTCACCTATGTATCCGGTCGAGGATTCACATAGTTCGGCAAGCTTCATCTGGGAAATTTTGCGGTCTTTCCGGTATTCCTTCAAATTCATTATAAAAAGTTCCTGTATGGTCAATCTATTCTTTCTCCCGGATTCCGCCTTATGCGCTCGGCCCTGCAAACTGCCAAAATATGCCCAATAATCGTGGTTTTGCGACACAAAGCGGCGCAAAATTTACAAGCGCAACAGACTACTAGAGACTTTTTTGCCTTTTCTTTGTTATTAGCCTATAAAATGACCCTTGACACTGTGTTTTTAGATAGAGTATAATTGTTTAATATCTAATAGATAGTATAAAATTCGATTTCCTTGGCCTTTATTATGCAAAACCGCCTTTGTGAGCGGTTATTTGAAAAAGGTGATTATACGGACACCATTGACGTCCGCTAATCATAACCCCTGCCCACTAAGGCAGGTAAACCTAAAGCCGGGCGGGCTTTAAACGTAAAGGATCGCTATGAAAGGTTTTGGAGTTTTGGGAAGTTCCGCTATAGATATTTCGAATATGATGGCGCCGGACGGCGGTATCGGCGGCGGGACGGCGTATGGTAATTGCAGCTACGGTTCAAGCTGCGGCGGCGGCGGCGGGGAATGCAGCTACGGCTCAAGCTGCAGCGGCGGCGGCGGGAAATGCAGCTACGGTTCAAGCTGCGGCGGCGGCGGCGGGGTATGCAGTTACGGCTCAAGCTGTAGCGGCGGCGGCGGGAAATGCAGCTACGGCTCAAGCTGCGGCGGCGGCGGCGGGAAATGCAGTTACGGCTCAAGCTGTAGCGGCAGCTGAATATTACCACTTTGGCAGTTTCACCGGTGAAAAACAGGCGGACATAAGGTCCGCCTGTTTCCTGAGGAGATACACATGGGTAAACCAATATTCGTCCCCGGTATTTTTATTTATACAGACGCGCCGCGAATTCTCTACTTCAACCCGGAGGCTCCTGATTGGATTACGATTGACGAAAAATACAAGCCGATACTTGATCTGGTTGATGGCAAAAATGATGAATCCCTCATCTACGAACACATCAACCGTTTTTACAACGATGAAAAAGAAATTCTGACTTCCCAGATAAAATCGCTTTTGGCGGAATCAAAAATATTCATGCACAATCAGGTTAAAGTTGACCGTGTTGGCTGCCAAAGTATTAGTGCGCCAAAACAAATATACCTTACGCTTACCGATTCATGCAATCTGGCGTGTGTGTATTGTTACGCCACGGAACGTAAAAAACGCGATAATGCGGATTTTGAAACATGGAAAAAATATACTTCGGATATAATCAATTTTGCCGGTAAGCCTGTTTTTAACTTCACAGGCGGTGAGCCGCTGACAGTTTCCTACGCGCTTGACCTTGCCGCTTATATCAAAGAACGGGGCTGTGAGTGCCTGCTTTTGACCAACGGGACATTTATCGACACGGAAGAAATAGCGGATAGAATTGCCGGCCTTTTCAGCATGGTAAAAATCAGCCTTGATACCAATGACGAGACTGTTTCAAGGGAACTGCGGGGAGCAGGCGTCGTGGAAAAGGCCAAAAATGCCTTTAATCTTTTGTTGGCGCGAAACTGTAATGTTCAGATAATGGCAACCGTTACCTCAAAGACATGTCAAAACCTGGACTCCTTTACCGCCGCTTTTAATAACCGGGTACAGTTCCAGCCGCTCTACCGGGATATTGGCCGGGCGCGGAACAAAGAAGATTTGTCTGTCACCGGGCAAGACTATTACAATGCCCTAACGGAACGGGGGATGTTTTGGTTATTGCATGAATATCACGACAACATACATTCATTTAGGAATAATCCCTGTAAACGCTGCGCCATGGCCAATGAAGAGCTGAGTATTGATGCGGACGGCAATGTATTTCCCTGTCACATGCTGCATTTTGAAAATCTTGTATGCGGCAATTTGAACCGGGAAAGTATAGCCGATATATACAAAAAATCCGCTGTTTTAAACGAATTGCGGACCGTAAACGTGGATACCATACCGGCGTGCAAAGCCTGTGTATTCAGGAATATCTGCGGCGGGGCCTGCCGGGCAAGGGTCGATATTAACAAGTATGGTGTAAAAGGCCACGATGATTTTTGCGAATTTGAGAAAAAATCGATCTTGGATGCCCTGTTGTATTCGTACGGCTGATTATGGATAAACAAACCTTGATTGCCGGAATTATCGCCATGTGCGGAACGGCAATATTGATTTCTTTCAAGCAGGTAATAATCAACGGATTTTGGTGGCTCCTCCGGGTAGTCACAACCACGGTAGAAATAGCAAATACCCATGTCATATTCCATACTTTGATGGAATATCTGGAAAGAACAACCGCGTTAAAATTGCGGGTTGTCAGGTTTATGAACGGCCCCTGGGGGCAGTTTCCGTATACAACGGTTTCTGTTGGCTCCGGTATCCACTTTATAAAATTACTTGGACGGAATGCCCTGGTTATAATGACCGAACATACACAAGGCATGAATCAGTGGATGGGAGAAAAGCTGTCTGTAAGTATAACCATAATTGGAAAACACCCGGAATTTGTCAACAGTCTTCGTGACGCTCTTGATGAAACATCTCACCGAATTTCATATCACAGTGAGTCCCTGATGAAAGTTTATACTTACAAGGGAGACGAGAAGTATGGAAATTGGACGGATACGCTTTCCATTCACAAACGGAACCTTGACACAATTTATATCCCGGCGGTTCAAAAAAACCGGATTATATCCGTTATAGAGGAGTTTCATAAATCCGGGAACCATCATTATCAGAAAGGTATCCCCCATCATTTAGGCATTATGTTCTCCGGGCCGCCGGGCACAGGAAAAACATCGCTGATTCAGGCTTTGGCGTCACATTTCGATATACATATCTGCTACCTTCACAGTAGTGAACTCCGCTATATCCAAAACGCCATGACTTTATTGCCGAAAAACGCATGGCTTGTCATTGAGGATATTGACAGCAATAATGTTACCCATCACCGGACGGCTGATAATAAAAAATTGGAAAAGATAACCCGTATTAAAAAAAATGGCGCCATAGAACAGGTTGATTTTGCCCTTAGTCAGATTTTGAATTGTTGGGACGGTATATTGGCCTCGGAGGGAAGGATACTTTTCATCACCACGAACCATCCCGAAAAAATTGACCCGGCTTTAATCCGTCCGGGACGGATTGATGTTCGGGAAGAGATCGGGTATGTTAACCGGGAGTCGCTGTCTCTATTCTGCGAATCCTTTTATGGAAAGACGGCTGATTTTGATATAAAGCCGCAAACAACGGTCTCCGACTTGCAGAATGCGGTCATAGTGGATAAATTGACATTTGTGGATTTTAAGAGAAAGTTTGTTAATATTGGCGCTTAGTTAAGTTTACCAACCCCAATCAGCGCTTCAATCTGTTCCCCCGCGATCTTCGGGTCCGCCCGGCCGCCGGTGGCGGCCAGGACTTTGCCCACCAAAAAGGCGGTGAGGGTCTGGCGGCGTTTGGGGGGGGCGTCTTTTTCGCCCGAGGCAATGGCCCGCAGTTCCGCCACCGTCGCGGCCTCCGCCGCGGAGACCGCCCGCAGGGCCTCGGCGATTTTCGCCGGGTCCGAAAGCCGTTCCCAGCCCCGGTCCCGGATAATGTCCTCGGGGTCCCGGTTTTCCCGGGCCGCCGCTTCCAGGGCCTGGCGGGCGTTTTTCCCCGACACCCGTTCCGTGGCGCTTAACACCGTCAGGGAGGCCAGCCGCCGGGGGCCCAGGGCAAAGGACCCGATGTTCCGGGGGTCTATACCCTCCCGGCCCAGGATGTGTTTCACATCCTGCAACAGCAGATTGGCGATACGGCCGGCGGCGTCTTTGGCGGCCAGCCCCTGCCGGACCGCTTCGGATACGGCGGCCTCAAAATAATCGGCCAGGGCCTTTTCCTCACAGATCAGGTCCGCCTGTTCCGGGCCCAGGCCGTAGTCCGCGCCGAACCGTTTTACCCGGTCCAGGGGAAGTTCCACCAGGCCCGCTTCCACGGATCGCAAAAAATCCGGGTCCGGGCAAAAAACCGGCAG
>JAIROT010000298.1 GCA_031257385.1 Treponema sp. | reverse complement strand
TTTCGATGCCCTGTTCCGCACAGCAGGGCATTATTTCCGCTTTTAATGAGTTGTCCCGGAAAAAATTCGTTTTTTGGTTGTCCCTAAAAAAGCTTGCATAAAATACAAACATCGGATATAATGAATATCATGGAATCCGATATTATCAATGCCGGCTTATTGAAAAGTATTGAAGGTAAAAAACATGAATTGGATACACTCAGGCCATTTTCTCCCGAAATTGTCCGTAAATTGAACGAACAATTTACCCTGGAATGGACATATAATTCCAACGCAATCGAAGGAAATACATTGAGTCTGCAAGAAACCGATTTGGTAATAAATAGAGGGTTAACTATTGGAAACAAAACATTAAAAGAGCATTTTGAGGCTGTCAATCATAAAGAAGGCATTCAATTTTTGTATGATTTTGTTAAAAAGAAAAAAGGGTTGGACGAAAAAATTATTTTGGAAATTCATAAAATTATATTAAAGAATATACGCGATACAGACGCGGGGCATTATCGAAACACGAATGTCATGATAATGGGGGCAGTACATCTGCCTCCATCAGCGGTAAAGATCCCCAAATTAATGATGCAATTTATAGAATGGTATTATGGCCACAAATCAAAACTGTCTATCGTAGAATTGGCCGGATGGGTTCATTACAAGATGGTATATATACATCCGTTTATTGACGGGAACGGGCGGACTGCCCGGCTGCTCATGAACCTGATATTGATACAAAACGGGTATCCTCCCGCTGTAATATTAAATATTGACAGAAGAAAATATTACCGGGTATTAAAAGAAGCGGACCGGGAACAATATAATAACTATTTCAATTTTATCGGCAGATCTATAGAACGCTCATTGTTGATTTATTTAAACGCATTAAAGAGCAAAAATGACAAAGAGGATCGGTATGGCCATATCAGTTTACCGGAAGCCTCAAAAATGTGTGAGTATGGCATAGAGTATTTATCATATTTAGCCCGGACAGGGCGATTAAAGGCAGTAAAGATACGAAGAAACTGGCTGACTACCAGAGAAGCATTAATGGATTATATCGAAAATTTAAAGAAAAAATAGGGCGCACAGCCGGAACGTTTTTTGTTCCAGGATTCCGGCGGCAAATAATTTCCAAACTACCCCTGTATGCCGGTATTCATAAGGCCGGTTTTTATATTCGAGTTAAAAACGATAAAGATAATCAGCAGAGGTATGATGCTGATTACCACCGCGGCGCACACCTCGCCCCAGTATTTGATCAGGTCCGTAACGAAACGGTTCAGCGTCAGGGTAACGGTCCTCATCCGTTCTTCGGTAACCACCAGGAGGGGCCAGAAGAAGTCGTTCCATGTCCACACGGATTTTATCACCAGGAAGGTGACGATATGGGCCTGTACCATCGGGATGATGATAGTCCTGAAAATCCAGAATTCGCCGGCGCCGTCGATGCGGCCCGCTTCGATGTAGGACTTGGGTATGGGTTCCATGGCGGCTCTGAGCAGGAAGGTCCCGAAGGCCGACATAAACGAAGGAACCATGAGGCCCGCGTAGGTATTCACCAGGCGCAGCTTCGACACGATCATGAAGAGGGGAATGGAAGTCATCTCGGTGGGTATCATCAGCATCCCAAGAAACAGGTAATAGAATATCTCCTTGCCGGGAAATTTAAATTTAGCGAAACTGTAGGCTGCGGTAAGGGCCAGGACGAGGCTGGGCACTATGGTAACCACAACAACAACGAAGGAATTGATGATAGCCCGGTACAGGGGAAAACCGTTTTGCGCAACCGTGTTCCCCAGAAATACGTTTTTTATATTGTCAACATTCAAAAACGAATCGGGAAAAATCCGGTGGAACATGGCGCGGTTCGGCATGTCCACGATTTCCGGATTCGATTTCATGGCTGTAAAAAGGATCATTACAAAGGGAACGATGATAAAGGTAAAAAAAGCAAACAGGAGCGCAAGGGTTATTATCTTTCCCGCTTTTTTCGTAATATTGGTCTTCATGCGCCGCTCCTAATACTCCACAACCCGTTTCAGCAGGGTCTGCTGCAGGACGCTTATGATAAACAGGGAAAGGAGCGCCAGCACAGTAATTGCCGACGCCATGCCGTAATTTTCAATAAACACATTGACGATTAGGTAGATCATCACCGTCCTTGTGGCCCCGCCGGGCCCGCCCATAGTGGCCGAGTAGATCTGATCAAAGGCCCTGAACGCGAAGATCATGTCCAGCGTAAAGGCAAGGACCAGCTGGGGGTTTATCAGCGGCAGGGTTAGCCTGAAAAAACGCTGGAAGGGATTCACGCCGTCGAGTTCGGCAGCTTCGTAAAGCTCTTCCGGCACATTTCTCATGCCGCCGTACAGAATCATTATGGTAAAGGGACACCTGATCCAAATTGTAATGATAACCGTTGAAAGCAGGGCGGTTTCCGAACTGCGCAGCCAGCCCGGCGGATTCGTCATGCCTAAAAAGCGCAGGACCGTGTTGGTAATTCCAAAGGCCGGATCAAAAACCCAGTCCCAGATAATGCCGGCGCTGACCATAGCCACCATAAAGGGAAGAAAAATAATGGTAGTGGAAATCGCCGAGACCCCGGGCTTCATTCGGGACACCGTATTGGCAACCCAGAGACAAAGCACCAGGAGTACCGGCACCAGCATGACCACATACCGGAACGTAACCTCTATGGAGCGGATAAAATCCTCCCGCCTGAAAAGATTGGCGTAGTTCCTGATGCCGTTAAAAGACCAGGAACCCATAATCAGATTGACTTTGCCGAAAGAGTTCACAAAGCAGAGGATCAGGGGATAGAAAAACACGCAAAGATACACGATCAGGGACGGCAGAAGAAACAGCGCTCCCGCTGCACTGTATTTTTGTTGGATCTTCACTCGGGTCTCCCATCAATAACCCCCTCCGCAGACAGCTTCGGGGTATGTTGTTCCTTAAGCTCACAAAAACAAAGAAGGCGGACAAGAACATCTTGTCTTCATCCGCCTGTTGTAATTATTTTGACTTAACTTTCGTCCAGTATGGTTTGCATTCTCCGCGCCGCGGTATCGATAGTTGTCTTTACATCCTTGCCCTCAATAATGGCGGTAACCGCGTCGCCGATTATTTCGGCCAGGGAATTCCATTGAGGTATGATGTAATAGACGGGTCCCACGGTTTTGCCTACCGAGTCCAGCATCGCCTGGGCGTAGGGAAGACTTCCGAAGTAGGGGTTATCCATTTTGATGGTTGTAGCCAGTACCGGCGGAGTCTTGTCTTTTTCGTGCATCCGGACATCGTATACGGGATTGACCAGCTCTTTGTACAGTTGGAGGAGCAGATCAACGTGCTTGGACTTTGAGTTGATCATCATGTGCCAGGAGCCGCCACCCAGAGTAACCAGATCTTTTGACCCGGCGGGATAGGGATAGATCTTGAATTTCAGGTTGGGGTTATTGGTAGCAACCTGATTGGCGTAGAAAGGTTCCCGAAAGGTCATTGAACAGAGTCCTGACTGGAAGGCCACGTCGGGCAGGCCCAGTTCCACGTTGGTAACCTTGTCAACGAAAACAATGTCGTGGAGGAACTGGAAAGCCCTCATGGATTCGGGGCCGTTCATAAAGCCTTCGGCTTTTTTGAGATCCGGGGAAAGAACCTGGCCGCCGAGATTGTGGATGATGGGCATGTACTTTGCCGCCACATTGAAGGAACCGCCGCCAAAGCGGGGCTGCCAGCCGGCGCGCGTAACCTTGCCGCCGGCATCGTACTTGGTGAGTTTCTTGGCCACCGCCCGGAATTCGTCAAGGGTCTTTGGATAGTCCTTGTCCGGGTCAAGGCCCGCTTCCCGGAAATGATCAACGTTGATATAAAGGTACATCAGGGTATCGCCGGCCACGGGGAAGCCGTAGTATTTACCGTTAAATACGCCGTCCTCTTTGTAGATGTTGCCCAGGGCGTCCTGCCAGATCTTGGCGATGTCCGCCGGAATGGGCAGGGCCACGGGGTTCGCCCCGCCGTCAAGGGCAAAGTCATTGGCCAGGGCCATAAACATATCCGGCCCCGTACCGCTTTGGAAAGCGGACACGTACTTGGCCAGGTAGCCCTGATACTCAATCTGTTCGGATGTCATGGTAACATTGGGGTATCCCAGCTTCGCAAAAATCTCGGTGGCTATCTTGGCAAATTCATTGAAGTTGTTTACAGCCTGTAGCTGATGGTGCCAGAAAACCAGTTTGACAGGGGTGTCTTTCGGCGTACCGCCGCTCTGCTGACCCCCGCCGCCGGCGAAGACCGGCGTTAATCCTGCTAAAACCAACAGAATCGCAATCACCTTTTTCATACATTGATCCTCCAAAAATGATATGGCTAAAAATATAAACATGTTCATTATCCATGTATATTTTCAACAAGGGGTAATTTCCCCTTATATATATTACAGCACCGGATCGTATGAATTGTCAACAAATTTTTATTATTTTTTTCACCGGGTGGGTATTTTTGTTTTTTGACTATACATGTTCACCGGTAAGCCGATTCCCGGCCTTCCAATCAGGTCAGCGTCTTTATCGTACCGTTATCGCAGATGGAAGTATCTATCTGGATTTTCGCGCAGGTTTTCGGGGCCCGGCCCGAAAAACAATTCTCCAGATACCATGAGGCATAATCCACTATAGCGTCCATGTTCACATCCACCGTGGTGATGGGGGGGAACATGTCCTTGTACCGATCGCTCTTGTCGAAGCCTACGATACTGATGTCTTCCGGTATGTTAAGGCCCTGGCGTTTCAGCACGCTGTAACACCCGTAAGCCAGATCGTCGTTAAAGGCAAAAATAGCGGTCGGCCGTTCCGCCGCCTTTATGTCCAGGATCTTTTCCGCCGCCAAAACGCCGGAGGCAAAAGTCCAGTCGCCGGAAATGAGGTACTCGTCCCGCAGGGAGAGGCCTTTGGCGCTATACAGGGTTTGGACCCCGCTCAACCGTTCCATATTGGTCTGATGCCTGCTTCTACCCGTAATAAAGGCGATCTTTTTATGCCCCGCGCCGGTAAGCCGTTCCGTTATCCGGTAGGCGCTGTCGAAGTTGTTACTCACGATACTGGTAAAAAGGGGGGTATAGTGATTCACCGATACGCAGGGAAGGCCGGATTCGGCGGCCTCCCGGTAATGGGTATCCTGGTTAAAACTGTCGAAAATGATCCCCTGGGGGGCGGCGTTTCGGATGGTCTCCGTCACTATGCCGTCCTCGCCGGCCGGCTTAAAAAGGAGGTTATAGCCCAGACGGGACAGCCGCTTCTCAAGGTTGTGGATGAGGCGGTAATGAAAACTCTCCCCGTCCGGGGAATTGAGATAATCTACCTGGGTAATCAGGATGATGATACCGCCCGTTTCCGCCGTGGGCCGGGCCGCCGGAAGAGAATTTCTTTCCAACCCTTTGAGGGACAGAACCCGGCTGCCTATGCCGGGTACCCGCGCGATCCGCCCTTCATCAACCAGGATCTGCAGGGCCTTCCGCACCGTATTACGCTCTACGTCGAACCGGAGGCACAGCTCTTTTTCGCTGGGGAGCTTTCCGTTTACCAGGTAGAGGCCTTCGGCGATTTCGGAGACAAGAATGTCGTAAATTTGGCGGAAAACCGGCGTTTTGCTGTCCCGGTCAATGTCTTTTCCCATCGTTCCATCATACCGTCAAAAAACCAGGATGCCTATAGCTCGCTTTTGGCAGGCGTTCTTGCGCCCTTTTCGCCATTGCTGTATAGTAAAAATAGAATGTATGGGAGATACTTTATGGCGGAGAGGAGGGCCCTCCAATGACGGCTGAAGAAGCGATTGAATGGGGAAAACCCCTGAGTTTCGAGAAAGTTTGGGCAATGTTTGCGGAAACCGATCGAAAATATGCTGAAACTGTGGAAATAATCAGGGAAGTCGGTCGAAAACAGGCAAAAACCGAGGAACTACTGGCGCAACAGAAAAAAAATATCGATCAGGTAAGTAATGAAATCCGCGAAACGAACCGCTCCGCGTATGATCGATTGGCTCAACTGGAAAAAAATGTCGATCGGGTAAGCAATAATGTCGGCGGTTTGAACCGTTCCATAGGCGAACTGGTCGAGACGCTTATTGCCGCCCGTTTGTGGGAAAAGTTCCCCCAATTCGGCCTGGCACGGGCCTATCAGCGGCTCCCGCTTTACGATGAAAACAATCAGATAAAAACGGACATTGACATTTTGCTGGTCAATACCGATATGTGTATGGCGGTTGAGGTAAAACACAAACTCAACAGAATGGATGAGGTTGACGGGCATCTTAAACGGATGCGGCTTATCCGGCAATATCCGCCTGAACAGATTGGCAGCAAACAGCTTTTAGGGGCGATGGCGGGTGGGGCCGTTGATCCCGATGTAAAAGATTACGCTTACAAATCCGGCTTTTTTGTGCTTGAATTGACCGGTGAATCCGTTCATCTTATCCCGCCGCCCGACGGGTTTGAACCAAAGAAGTGGTAGACGCCCTGACCGCTTCGTTAGTAGGCAGCGGTTCCACCGTCGTTCATGAAGCGGTCAGGCCGATCCTCCGCGAAGGGTCTTTTGTGGATTGTAAGATGGGTTCAGGGAAGATTATCGAAAACGAAGGACTTCTCGCTTTGCTGCCCCACCGGGAGGGTATGCTTCTTTTGAGCAGGATCGTTGATTACGATTTGGACAGCCATACCATCAGGGCGGAGTACGATATTACACGGGATTGCCTTTTCTACGATCCGGCCCTTGACGGGATTCCCGCCTGGATCAGCTTTGAATGCATGGCCCAGAGCGCGGCGGCAATTACGGGGCTTGAAAATCGAAGACCGGGGTTGGGGCTTATTCTGAGTGTTTCATGTATGGAAATTCAACAGCCGGTGCTTCGGGCCGGTTCAACTGTTTCCATAGCCGTTGCCGAAGATGTACGGATGGAGTCGGTTTACACGTATACAGCCGAAGCATTGCTGGGAGTTGGCCCTGTGGCGAGATCCAGGCTTACTGTGTACGCTACGAAAGACGAGTCGGTGTTTGAAGGGCAAGTGTTTCATGGAAACTGAGAAAAAGGTTCCGGTTACCGGGGCATAGGCCGGGCTATAGCGCTGGTTTCGGGAGTCCCCGGCATTTACTTTTTCGTCCCCGGAAATACTTCAAAAAACACAAGATTTTGAAGAAAAATAATCGCTAAGTCGCCGAAGTCGAATAAGTAAAGAAGGAAATAGGTTTCTCGTCTTCAACTTTACGGTAAAAATTCCTCGTCCGGTAATTTCGCAGAGATACAGAGTAAACGCCGGTACCCTGCCGGGAGCCCATCGGATTTTGTCATTTTTATATACCAAAATCTGACAGGCTCCTGGATAAAGATTCGCGGTCAACCGCCGCCGCCGCCGCCGCCGCCACCGCCGCCACCGCCACCGCCACCGCCGCCGCCACCGCCGCCACCGCCACCGCCGCCGCCGCCGCCGGCAGAGCTGTTGTCCAAATTAATCTGGATATTCGAAGTCGGCGTATTGGTGTCTGGGGTTTTTCTATCGCCTCCTGCGGTTTTTAGAAGGGTTATCTGTATGGAATTGCCTAACCCAAACAAACCCTCATTTCCTTCGACCATCGCGAGAAACTCTACAACTTCTGATTCACCTTCAAAAACCAGGCTGGGACTTTGGTAATTTCCAATTCTTACCGTGATATTATGCAGACCGTTCATTACAAGCACCTGATCTTGTGAGCCATTTGCTACCGATGCCTGTTCCCTTCTGCCGTCAATAAGTATTTCCATAGCCCGTTTTTTTAGTGAGGATGAATTTGACCGTCTGACCGTTACTACTGACTGACTTGAGTTGGGAGAGAGCGGGGTTTTTCCCATTGTTACACAGCTGCCAAGAATCCAGGATAACGCTATGACGAAAACCGTCAAACCAAAAATGCTTTTCATTTTACCGTCAATGGGTAAAACCCCGCGTTTTACGTCCGCCGACACAATCCTTTTGTTTACCATTTTACTATCCTTTCGACAAGATTTATTAACCACCCAGGGCGGTTAAAATACCCATACAGGCATTTTTTCCATAATTAAGCGTATAATCCCATAAATTACCCCTCTTTACCCATCCTATATATTGTAAATTTATTATATCAAATGTTTAGGATTGTTGTCAATACTCTCATATTGAATAAAACTATTTTTCTACCCATAGAGTGGAGAAATGAACGATATCAAAACCGTTTTCGGTTCAAATATAAGGAAATTCCGAACATCCCTCGGACTCTCTCAGGCGAAACTGGCGGAAGCGGTGGGGACTGCTACAAATTACCTCGGCCTTATTGAATGCGGGAAGAATTTCCCCTCTGCCGAGATGATAGAACGAATCTCAAAAGCTCTGGGGCGTGACCCGCTGGAATTATTCACCCTCAAGCCCATCAAGCTGAAATGGCAGAAAGATCTGCTCACCGAGATTGAGAAATTTATATCCGCGCGGATAGCGGAAGAAGAAGAGGAGACCTGGGATCAATTCGGAAAGGATTGCGAGACAGGGCGTGATGAATCGGCAAAAGGGCAAATTCTGCATGGAAATTGAAAAGAAGGTTCTGATTACCGGGGCGGGCCGCGGTATAGGCCGGGCTATTGCGCTGGCTGTTTCGGAGGCGGGGTACACGGTTATTGCCCACTACAATTCAAGCGAGGCTCAGGCAAGATCCCTGGAAGATGAGATCCGTTCCCATGGGGGAAAGGCCGAACTTCTCAAGTTTGACGTGAGCAACCGGGACGAGTGCCAAAGGGTACTCGATGCGTGGACCGGGGAAAACGGCGCGCTTTGGGGCATTGTGAACAACGCGGGCATCACCGCGGATGATGCGTTTCCGGCCATGAGCGCGGAAAAATGGGACCGGGTGGTGCATACCAACCTTGACAGTTTTTACAATGTGCTGCACCCCCTGATTATGCCCCTCTGCCGGAAAAAGCGGGGGCGGATCATCACCATCGCGTCGGTGGCCGGAATCATCGGTAACCGGGGGCAGACCAATTACAGCGCTTCCAAGGCCGGGATCATCGGGGCCAGTAAAGCCCTGGCGGTAGAATTGGCAAGCCGATCCATTACGGTAAACTGCATCGCGCCGGGAGTCATCGAAACCGAAATGATCAAAGACGCGCCTCTCGACAGGATAATTCCGGTAATACCTATGGGCCGGGCGGGAAAACCCGAAGAAGTGGCGGCCCTGGCGGTTTTCCTGCTTTCGGAA
>JAIROT010000257.1 GCA_031257385.1 Treponema sp. | reverse complement strand
CAGACCATACAACCCCCTAAACCCCCCGGATAGACCGGGGGCCGAATGTGTTACATAGCCAACAAGGATGATTTGTCTTGTTCGCTGACCTGTTTACTGAATACGCACAGAGCGCATTTTGTGTGATCCTTGCAACGCTGGCAGACAAGGCCGGGCGAATACAGGGAAGGGAGAAGACCGACTAAGCGGTTTACAGCCGCCGGCATTGAAGCGCCCAATGCCCAGGCTAGACGGCGGACAGAGATAGAAGCGGTGTCCGAAAATTGCGGAGTGTACATAGAAACCTCCAGAGCGAAAAAAGATAGGACGGAACCAAGCCGACCATGACACCCCAGACCCGCCCCTTTGTTTTTCCCCGGTTTAAGGGGGAGGGCCTGTGGGGGCCACGCCCCCACCCCCCAGCGCCCTCCCCCGTCCGGGGAAAAACCACCACCGATTGGCCTTGCCACTATAGGGAATAACGGCGCTCTTTGCGGCGGATGGAGCCGGTAAAGTTCCCGGTATGGGAATGAACCATGCCCCGGCCCGTAGGGTTGGCGCGGCCCTTGCGTGCCCGCTCACCGGGCACATAAGCAAGGGACGTGTCAAAGGGGGCTACGGAATGAATTTTACATAGAACCGGTAAGTGTAACGGTTGGCGAAGGTAAATGATTTGGAAAAATTGCGATAGCAAATTTACGTATTTGTCTTTGGGGGCGTTGCGGGGGTTATCCCCCGCAGAGGGGGAAGCGTAAGACTTGCCGCCTAACGGCGTCAAGTCTTTTAGGGGTTTTGCATAGCAAAACTCCACACATAATGCGGCAAGGCTGAAGCGTGGGGGAGACTTCCCCCTTTTTATTTACCTTTTAATGATTGTTCCCAAGCGGCCCTGAAAACACGGTCGCCTTCTTCTATGAGGCGGCGTAGGAATTGTTTACGGCGGCGGGCGCTCATGTTGTCAAGGGCGGTTTGAGCTTCGGGAGGGATAACGCCGAGGCCGCCACAAAGGGTTTTTCCGCCTTCGCCATCGCCTGCTATGTAAAAGTCCATCGTCATACCTGCGAAAGAGGCTTTTGTTTGCGCTCCCCGGTAAGTTGCTTTCATGGCGGACAGATCTATGGCCCATTCGGAGGCTGCTTTTGCAGCAGGGCGGGGGCGGACAAAAAGGCGGTAATACAATCGTACCAACATGAAATCAAACAGGTCTTTCATCTTTTTCCAAAATTGGTAAGGTCCTGTACATTTCCGAAGCAAGATAAAAGGAGCCGGTACAAAGAATTGGCAGATTTTTCTCGAGGCTAGAGTTCATGGCTTTTCTTATGGCTTCTTCGGTTTGTGGTACTAATAAAACTTTATCTTGAATCGCTTTAGATAAACTTTGTTTGACAAGGGCGGTAGTGAAAATTGTATAAATCTTTTCAGGGTCGCTTGTCTTAAAACTTCCCGGTGTAGTAATGATAATTCGGGAAAAATGGGGAAGCAGAATTTCCGCCATGGCGGCGGTATTTTTGTCCATACCGCAGCTGAAAATAAGAATGCCGCCTTCACCGTAGAGGGCGCAAAAGGTCTCGGTGCAGACTCTGATACTTTCCGGGGTATGGGCGCCGTCAACGATCACCGGCGGGTTCTGAAAAACTTTTTCAAAGTGGGCGGGAAGCCGGAAACTTCCCAGGCCCCGCCTGACGGTGTCCCCGCCGATATGAGGAAACGCGGTTTTCAGGGCGGCAACAGCCAGACCGGCATTTTCGGCATAGACCGCCCCCGGTGTAGGAATGGAAATATTCAACGGGTAAAAAGACGGTGTTGGAAAGTCAATCCCCCGCCTACATCCCAAGCCGGACACCGGTTTAAGGCGCAGGGTAAAGTCCGTACCTTCGGTATGGATTTTAAGGTTGCCTATATCCGTTATTTCGGGAAAATAGATAAGGGGACTGTGTTTTTCAACGGTATTTTGTACAAACATCCCCAGGGCTTCACTACATTGCCTTGCCAAAACCAGAGGTTTCCCCGGCTTCACAATTCCCGCCTTTTCACCGGCAACGGCGGCAATGGTCGTACCCAACATACCGGTATGTTCCAACTCTATCAAAGTTATCACCGACACCAGCGGATCAACCACACTGGTAGGGTCCAACCGGCCCCCTATGCCGGTTTCAATTACCAGCACATCACAGCCCCCCTGCCGGGCACAGAGGAAAAAATACAGAGTCAGCAGTTCAAAAAACGTAGGTTTCCCCGCGCCCCCAGGGGCAGAATCAGGCAACCCGCCCGGTACGCCGGGCAGCCGGCGCTCCACCAGTTCCCGGATTTCCTCTCCGGCGGCACAGTACACAGCCTCGTCAAAAAAGGAACTACCGCCGCCGATCCGTTCCCGAAAATCGTTCACATGAGGTGACAGGTAACGGGCAGGACGATAACCGGCGGCCTCAAACATGGCGGCAATCATTCCCGTTACCGACCCTTTACCCTTGGAACCCGCCACATGGATCACCGGGGCACAGCGCTCAGGGTGTCCCGCCAGTTCCACCAAAAGTTTCATCCGGTCCAGACTTGCATCCTTAATGATCCCAACGGCGATAAACCGGGACAGCCAGGAAAACACTTCGATGGAGGATGAAAAAGATTTCCCGCCGTTCAAATACGGGTTCCTTTTCGTTCCGAGATTATATGTACCGAAAACAATAACACTATGCAGGCCAGCGAAATTCCCCCCTGTACAAGTATATTGGCAAGGAATCCGTAGTTCAGCATAACTCCGACGGTCAGGGGCGTCAGGATAAAGCCGAACAGAGTGGTCATTGAAAAACTTACCGTATAATCGTTCAGGACCGGAAGGCGGTAATCGGGATCGCAAATCTTAAGGAGCATAAGGCCGGTAAGAAAAACCCCGGTATAGGTGCCCCAAATGGTGATACCCTGCTCAAAATAGCAGTCCGGAAAAACTATTTTTGACAAACCGAAAATGGTTATGTAGGTAAGAACATAACCCAATACGATAAGTATCATCAGGGGAACGATATATTTCATGATTGCCTGTACCGGAAGGCTGGCAACAGCGGCGGTAATGGCGTAATCGGCGCAGACGCCGGTAATTCTGGATTTTGTTTTCGTATCGACAAGAGTTTTGAGTCCGGTTTTTTGGATAAGGGAATTAATGCCGAACATGACAAGAAGGGCGTAGACCCAGATGGGAAGCTGGTATATCACCGGAACGTTGTACCTTCTTACCAGATTCATGATGATATAGGCGACCCCGCATCCCGAAAGGATTATCGCAAGGTGAAAACTTAAGGATTCTATTGATGAATTGAACGTTGTCTCTCTGCCCAGAACATTCTGTTTCTCCGGGTCTTTTTCAAAGCCCCTCGCTATTTCCGCCGGAATCTCCCATGGTTCTGCAAGGATGGCGGTTCTGCTCTTTCTGGCGGCAATGTTGATGGCGATAATCCCGATGATCATTCCCCCCACAAGCCCGAATGTGGCGGTGGTGGTGGTTAAACCCTGCGCTATTTCCCAAAAGGACAAGCCAATATCCCGGTAGTAGCCGCCGATGAATCCGGCCGTTCCATGTCCGCCGCCGAAACCTTCGACTAATTCGTAGCCGAAGGTTTTGTACAAATTCAGTTCGGGACTTATATGCACAAACAGTTCGCGGACGATAAGCCCCAACAGAATCTGAACGCCCCCCACCGCAAAGAGCAGGGTAAACATTTTCATTACATTGGCTGATGTTTGTCCTGTCCGTCTCGTTTTCATGCCCAGAGGGGTGCTTGCAACTACCGGGACAATAAGGATGCCCGGCAAGACAGACCAGGCGGTGATCCATTCCTGGGGAAAGGGGATTCCTTTGAAGGGGATGTCGAAATTTTTCCAGATAACCGGTCCGGCCAGGAGGCCGATAAATCCACCGATTACCGAGGCCGGCAGGAACAGTTTTTGGAAAGCCGGTATCAGTCCCCGGAGCAGGGTTCCTGCCAGTAACAGAGCGCTCAATACACAAAAACAGTACAGCAGTTGGGTAAGCATAGCACTATTCACACTCGTATTCTCCTTTTGGTTTCAGGTTGCACGCCCACATGACAGTCCCGATCATCGTTCCGCCGATAATGTTCCCCAAGGTAACCGGCAACAGATTGAGGCTAAAAAAATTAATCAGGTTCAATGAAGATATATCCAGTCCGACCTCTTGGGCTATTTGCACATATCGGGGAATCCGCAGGGCAAAAAAACCTGCCGGTATATAATACATATTGGCGATACAGTGTTCGAAACCGCAGATCACAAAAAACGAGACCGGTATAAAGGCGCCAAAGATACGGCCCGCCGTATCTTTGGCCGAAAGGCCGCATAGTACCCCCAAGCATACCAGTATATTGCAGAATATACCGGACACCAGCGCGTTAAAAAAAGGAAGGGAACATTTTACCGCCGCCGTTTTAATAGTGTACAGAGCAAGACCGCCCGAGGAATAATCAAGCTGCCCGAAGAAGGCGCACCCGGCCGCCAGCAATACGGCCCCGATGAAATTACCGGTGTACACCAGAAACCAGTTGCGGAGCATCTTTGCGGGACTAAGCGCTTTATTCAAAACGGAAATGACGATAAGGCAATTACCGGTAAAAAGTTCCGCCCCGGTGAGCAGCACCATAGCAAGCCCGAAGGGGAACAATAACCCGTTGATAATACGGACGGCGGATACATTCACAACGGCATGAGACGCGGTGTTTGTAACCGCCGCGCCAAAGCCGATTAAAAACCCCGCCAGAATCGCAAGGACAAGGGTTTTGACTACAGGGTATGCCGTCTTTGCCTTACCGCTGTCCGCGTAATTCATGGTGATCTCCGCGGGGCTGAACAGATTCATTGCTATTTTCCCGATTTTTTATTTTTGCGTGTTTTTTGCGGCTTCTACCACATGCTTTACCAATACGCTGGTTGTAACGGTTCCCACCCCTCCCGGCACCGGGGTTATGGCGGCGGCGATTTCCTGTGCCGCCTCAAAATCAACATCCCCGCAAAGGCTCCCGTCGTCCAGCACGTTGATTCCCACGTCAATGACAACCTGTCCCGGCGAAAGACAGGTTTTGCCAATTATCCTGGGGCGTCCCGCGCTCACGACAAGAATTTCCGCTTCACGGCACCGGGCCGGCATATCCACCGTGCGGGTATGGCATACGGTAACGGTAGCGTGTTTGGAGATCAGCATCATGGCTGCGGGCTTTCCTACTACGAGGCTCCTGCCGATTACCACCACCCTTCTGCCCTCACAGGGGATACGGTAATGATATCGATGATTTCCATACAAGCCTGGGCGGTACAGGGCGCAAAACCGGTACTGTTCCCGGTAAATACCCCGGCTAAGGAGGCGTCGGTGATGCCGTCAATATCCTTTTCAGGCGATAGGGCATTCCGTACTATCGTATCGTTGATACCCCTGGGTAATGGACGGAACAGGAGTACCCCGTGTACCGCCGCATCCCGGTTCAGATTTTCAATCGTATTGATTAGTTCCCGTTCCGTGCAATCCGATGACAAGGTAACTTGTTTTATCCGCACCCCTATTTTTTCACAGCGTTTTACCGCACCCCGTTCATAGGCAATGTCGTCCGGTTTTTCCCCAACCCGCAGGATAGCCAGGGCGGGATACCTATTCTGTGCGTTTAATTCCCGCACGGCAGAAGCCAGTTTTTCATTTATCGCCTCAGCCACCGGGCCGCCTTTCAATAGTTCCGTCATACTTATCCCTCAATTAAACCGCGCCGCAACACCGGCGTAAATTTCATCCGCCAAGCTGGTATAGGTATCCAGCAAAGCCCTTGCCTGATTATTCACGGACTCCGCATAGGAGCGGTCAGCCATGCTTTTTGTGTTAATAAACACGTTGAGGGAAGCTCCCAAAAGGGCGGCCTTGCAGAAGGCGACACCGACACCGACATCGCTTATCGCTATGGCCGTACCCTTGGCGGCAAATTCTTTGTGTAACCGTATTGCCTCACCGCACTTCTCCATGACCGCAAGCGGTACGGTACAGGCGTTCCGCAGCGCGTCTTCCATGACGCGGGACTTTTCCGTTTTTTCTTCCTCGGTTTCGTTGGGAAGGCCGTAAGCTTGTGCAAGGGGTTCAAATACTTCGGCGTCTCTTGCAACATAGGCCAGAAGGTCTTTCTGGAGCCCGTCGGCCTTCGCCTTCAATTCAAGAATGGCATCCTGTACAGCGGCGTATTTCTTTTTGCCCAGGGTAAGACTGCCCACCATATTGCCCAGGGCAGTACCGATGGCACCCACCAGGGCGGAAGCGCCCCCGCCTCCGGGAACCGGTTCTTTGGAAGCCAGTTCCCGTATAAATGTCGTGTAGCTTTGTTTGGTAAAATCCATTCCATCACCTTAAAACAAACCGGATATTTTACCGGCGGCATCCACATCGATTTTTTCAGCGGAAGGAACCTTCGGCAGCCCCGGCATGGTCATCACATCTCCGGTAAGGGCAACAATAAATCCCGCACCGGCGCTTACCTTCACATTGCGTACCGTGATTCTGAAATTTTTTGGAGTGCCTAAAAGCGCTGGATCGTCGGAAAAACTGTATTGTGTTTTTGCCATACAAACAGGCAGGCCGCCAAAACCAAGATTTTCAAGCTGGGAAAGCTGTTTGCGGACATTTCCGGCAAGGTCCACCCCATCGGCACGGTATATCCGTTTGGCTATGGTCTCCAGTTTTTCCATAATGGAAGTTTCTAAAGAATAACTGTATTGAAAATTCTTTGGTTCCTCACAGAGCCGGACTACTTCCCGCGCCAGCGCCGTACCTCCTTCTCCGCCTTTGGCCCACACTTCGGAGAGGGCCACATTAACCCCCAATTCTTTACACTTCTTTTCAACCAAGGCGAGTTCCGCTCCCGTATCCGTGGGGAAGGCGTTAACGGCGACCACCGATGGGAGGCCGAACACGTTTTTTATGTTTTCCACATGCCGTAAGAGATTGGGGATTCCCCTTTCCAGGGCGGGGAGGTTTTCTGTCTGTAAACCGGACTTGTCCACGCCGCCGTGGTGTTTCAGCGCCCGTATGCTGGTTACGATTACCACCGCATCCGGTACAAACCCTCCCATCCGGCACTTTATGTCAAGAAATTTTTCCGCCCCCAGATCGGCGCCGAATCCGGCCTCGGTGACCGTGTAGTCCCCCAGCTTGAGGGCCATCCGGGTGGCGGTAATGGAGTTACAGCCGTGGGCGATATTGGCGAAGGGGCCGCCGTGAATAAAAGCCGGGGTGTGTTCCAGGGTTTGTACAAGGTTAGGCTTGAGGGCATCCTTGAGCAGCGCGGCCATGGCTCCGGCGGCCTTGAGTTCCCCCGCGGTTACCGGTTTTTCATCAGCGGTGTACCCTACAATGATCCGGGAAAGCCGTTCCCGCAGATCGGTAATGTCTTTTGACAGGCAGAGAATCGCCATTACTTCCGAGGCCACAGTAATATCAAAGCCGTCTTCGCGGGGTACACCGTTTACCCGCCCGGAAAGGCCGTCTACGATATACCGAAGCTGGCGGTCATTCATGTCCACCGCCCGTTTCCAGGTGATACGCCGGGGGTCTATCGCCAGTTCGTTGCCCTGATAGATGTGGTTGTCCAGCATGGCGGCCAGCAGATTATTGGCCGCACCAATGGCGTGGAAGTCGCCGGTAAAGTGAAGGTTAATATCCTCCATCGGAACCACCTGGGCATACCCGCCTCCGGCAGCGCCGCCCTTGACGCCGAAAACCGGGCCGAGGGAGGGTTCACGGAGGGCCGCCACCGCTTTTTTTCCGATTTTTCGCAGGCCGTCCGCGAGGCCGACAGTGGTGGTGGTTTTTCCTTCCCCCGCAGGGGTGGGGGTGATGGCGGTAACGAGGATCAGTTTGCCGTCCGGTTTGTCCGCTTTATCCGCAAGCAGGTTGTAATCAACTTTTGCTTTGTAGTTACCGTATTGTTCCACGTATTTTTCTTCGATACCGAGCTCCGCCGCCACCTCGCGGATAGGCTGCATTGGGGTTTCCTGGGCAATTTCGATGTCGCTTCTGTAATAGAATTTCTTGGGTTTTTTACCGAATTCTTCTTCGATGATCAAAGTTTCATAGCGCATGATGGTGATGCTCCTTTTGTTCTTAAAACTACAAAGCCTGTTTTTTCTCCCCAACTCAGGCAAGCCAAAGCCGGATAATAGAACCACGGGTCACACAGACAACAAGGAAGGTTTGTATATGTGACCCATGCCTGGATTCAGAACACTGTTGTTTAAAATCGCCGGGGTATATCCGAAACATCCCGCTTTTCGTTGCGCACAAACTTCGGGTCCAGATAGGGATACCGCGCTACCTTTACCCTGATTTCTTTTTGCGGTGTTCCCGGTGTCCCCCAGATAAGGGTCAGTTCTTTGCCTTCTACTGCATGCTCAGGTATCAGGTAGGCAAGGGATATCATGGTGTGATAGTAGGCGCTCACGATCCTGCCGACAGCGATCCCTACTTGTTTGCCTTCCGCCAGTACCTTGTCGGCGCGGTAGATAAAGCCTTCACCGGGACCGCCGGTCATGTTTTCCTGAAAAGCCACATCGGAAGGGTGATCTATTCTTTCACAAACCTCTACCTTCCCCCTAAACTGTGCGGCGTATACGGCGCCCACATCGTCGGCGTTCCACTCCAGGGTAACAACTTTTCGGGGCGGATTTTTGGCGATCTTCTCAAGGGCCGCCCTGCCGGTAAACTCATGATTGAATTTGACCCGGGATCCCCAATCATTGTCGTAGGGGGTAACAAAACGGCTTTCAAGATCATTACCTACGCTTCCCCGTAAACGACGGTTTAAGTTATTAAAGCCAAGCATAGGTTTATCCGCAAGATATTCCGCAAGACCGGATGTTTCATACCAAGGAAGGGGATAATGGAGATTAATGTTTGGGAAACCGGCTTCTGTGTGGTTAAAATTGCTGTAGGTGTGAAAGCCCAATTTTTTAGCGCCAAACTGTTTACCCGCTTCCCATATCTTCTGATAGACAATATCGAAATCCTTAATATCTCCGTGGACTTCGTAGGCAAGATTGCCACTCATACCCAATCTGAGTATTCGTACTTCTACCCCCGCGATTTTCGCTATGCAGTGAGCGCCAAATTTTATATCGTGCAGATCGGATTCACAGGCGGTCTCGGTTATCTCAAGTGATTTTTCCCCTTCAATCTGGATAAAGAAGAGTTTCCCCGCCATGCTGATCCCTTCGACCTGCATACCCCTCTCTTTTACCAGCCAGTCAATAACAGGCATCAGCCAGTAGGTGCGGATACAATCTTCGGCGATCTTGTGTACTACGCTGTCGGTTAAAATCTGTCCCTTTTCATTACAGATAATCGCATGGCGAATTCCTTTATCTGTCAGGCCGGAAAAATCATTAACGCAGATGGAATTGAAAAATTTAACCAGGTCCGGCCCTTTTACATCGTAGGTAGGGCTTTGAGTAGTGAGTGCTGTTCCAATCCACGCGCTGCTCTTTGATGCCAGGATTTCATCCTGCCATCCTGTGTACTCATAGGGCACGGTGACTCCCGGCCCCATGGGAAATAGTAAGGTTGCTCCTTCGTATACCGGGCTGTTTGGTGAAAACATGATATTTCTCCTCGACTTATAAAATTATGATATTCATACGAACATCATTGCATCTGTCTCTTTTTTCCAAGTTCCGGCAGGCCGAACCCGAAAATAAAAACCATCGTATACCGGGCTGTTTGGTGAAAACATAATGTACCTCCTTATTTGGCTTTATAATGCGGGATTGTCTCCACATCATAGCCATCATTGACCAGATGGGTGTTATACGGAAATCGCTCGACAGTTGCCCGAATTTTTATCTGATGCGTCCCCGGTTCACCTCGAAGGATATATACCTCTGTGCTTATACCACGGCACCGGCGAGCAATGGCGCCAAAAGACAGTACGGCGTGATAATAATTCGACTGGACCCGTCCGTAAGAACGGCCGATTTTTTTCCCTTCACTGTCATAGACCCAGTCTGTTGTAAGGCCGGCATAACCGAACAGAGGCAGATCACAGGGCAGATCCAGTTGCCTGACGTACTCCGCATCCGGGTCAAATTGCATTGCATAAAGCCTGCACAAATCTTCGGGGTTCCAGCGTAAGGTAGCAACGTCTTTGTCCTCGCTTTCCTTGAGTTTCCGCAGGGCTTTCTTGCCTCTGAATTCATGATTCCAGTTGATGCAGCCGCCCAGCCCGATTTCAAAGGGATTGTACATGAAATTATGCGGATCCGGGCCCGCACTTCCCAGGCATTCGATGTTTTCGGAGGATGTCATATAACACATGGGATTGCTATAGGGATCCTTTGCCAGGTATTGTATAAAACCTTCGTCCTCGCACATGGCTGATATGATGTTAACTCCAATCTGCGGGAAGCCACCCTCGATATGGTTCATGCCATAGGTAAACATGCCGATTGGCCGCAGTCCGTAAGGCCGGCCGGTCGCAAGGATCTTTTTGAACACCTCTTTTGCATAGGCGCTGTCCCCGTGTATTTCATACCCCAAGGTCCCCGCCATACCGAAACGCAGGATGCGCACTTCATGGCCGTCAATGGAACTTGCCCGGAAATGGCGGTATTTAATATCGTGCAAATCGTCCCCGGTTATCTGTTCCAAAATTTCAAGGCAGCGGGGGCCCTGGAGCTGGTAAAGATACCTTTGAGGTGAAATATCGGTAAGTTCCGCATCATATTTTTTCAGTTGAAAGAGATAATTTATGTATGGCGCGTGCCAGTGGGCCTCATAAACATCTTCCGCCGTGTGCATCAGAACCCCATGGGTGGCCAGCATACCATTCTCCAGACAGAGCAGGCCGTGTTTGATGATGCCGATAGGGAAATTATCAATATTATTGACAAAATTTTCCTTCAGGAATTTTTTAGCTTCCGGCCCCCGGATAATCGTGACAGGCGTAGGATTCAGCAGGGCGCTGAATGAACATGTCTCGTGCCAGGAGAGCGTTTCATCCCGCCAGCCCGAGTACCAGACAGGGTGGACGTACCCGACAGGCTGTCCCGGCGCGAGGCTTGCCTGCAGCAGCATTGACCCTCCGTTTTTTGACGGTACATAAGGACGAAACCCCATGCTGAATTTGACATCGTCCTGATCGGTAATAGCCAACCCTGCCTTAAAAACCGTATTGTTAGATTCAACTTCCATGATTTTCTCCTCAACTTATAAAATTATGATATTCATACGAACATCATTGAGCCTGTTTCTTTTTTCCAAGTTCGGGTAGGCCAAATCCGAATATAAAAACCATGATCATACAGATACCGGCGATGGCGAAAAATGATTTTATATTTGTACCGGCTATGGGTCCGGCAATATAGGTTGGTATCACCACCGCGCCAATGAGTTGTAGCGTTGCGGTGAAACCCCCGGCAGTACCGGCATACGCAGGTCCTATGCCCGGCAGTTGAATCGGCATAGACATCAACAGGGGCATAAGGCCGCCCATAGCAATGCCGGTTACGCACAACGCGGCGACGAGAGCGATTCCCTGCGGCGCCTGCCAGCCAAAGGCCGCGCCGGCCGCTGAAATAACGGCCAGGATAAATAGTACCGGTTTATTGGCAATGCGGCTTGCCACGATGGGAATGAATAGACATCCCAGGAAATTTCCAATAGTAACGGCGGATCCGTACATACCCGCTGAAACAATGTCAATGCCCCGTTCGGCAAGAATGGTCGGTAAAAATGAGCCTATAATTACATTCGCTCCAAGAATGAACATAAGGCAAATACCCACAAACCATATGATTCTGTTTTTTACTACTTTTCCAAGACATTCCGATATGGGGAGTGTTTTCGGCGCACCCCCCTGCGGTCTTTCCGTTTCGCTGTTTTTTATCAACAGCGCCCAAAGTATAAGTGCCACAATACTCAATATAGCCGCAATGAGATAGGCGGTCCTGATCCCGTTCAACATCGCCGTGGTACCCATACCAACAGTCATGGACAAAGTGGAGGCTGCCAAAAATATTCCCATGGCGGCGCCTATTTTTTCAGGCGGAAACCAGATCCCCATTATCTTTGCCCCATTGGTGTTCAAAAAAGCCCCGCCAAATCCGCTCAATACCATACTCAAAAACAAAAGGGTAAAATCGTTTGATATTATCCTCATGCAGAGACCTGCCGATGAGAGCAGCATACCAATACCAATAATCCGCTTAATCCCGAACTTATCCGCCAAAAGCCCGGACACAATACTAAGAAAAATGGCGGGAATCATGGTTGCGGTAAAAATACTGGTAAATTGACTTGGACTAAGCCCCAAATCACCTATAATTTGCGGGGCTAGGGGGGAAAGCTGGTATTGGGCATAATTTGGAACGAATATAGCGAAAGATGCCACAGATAAAATGACCCACCGGTACTTGTTGACTTTTTCAGACATGACTGGCCTCCTTATACAATAATCCCCGCAACCTTATGCGGCAGGTACGGTTCTTCCAGATACTTGATTTCTTCCACGGTTAATGTTATATCCAATGCTTTAACGCCGTCCTTGATATAATCGAGTTTTGTCCCGCCGATGATAGGAGCGGCTACATAGGGCTTGGACAACAACCACGCCAGGGCTATCTGCGACATGGTAACCCCATACTTACCGGCAAGTTCCGCCACCCTTTCGGCTATGGGTTTGTCGATTTCCGCGCTGGGCAAATATATCGCTTTATACACGGCGTCTGTTTCACTCCGCTTGCTGGTAATGGACCAATCACGGGAAAGACGGCCGCAGGCCAGAGGAGAAAAGGGAGTGCAGGCAATCTTCTGATCAATGCAGAGCGGAATCATCTCCCGTTCCTCCTCACGGTACATGCGGTTGTAGTGATTCTGCATGGAAATAAATTTTGTCCAGTTATGCTTCTCCGCCGTATACTGGGCTTTCTGAAACTGCCATGCGTACATGGCCGAAGCGCCAATATAGCGGACCTTTCCGCTTTTAACCAAATCATCCAGGGCGGACATGGTTTCCTCTATGGGAGTATTATAGTCCCAGCGGTGGATAATGTAGAGGTCAATATAATCCAGCCCCAGGCGTTTCAAACTCTGTTCAGCCTCAAAAATAATTTCCTTGCGGGAAAGTCCGCCGCCATTGGGCGCCGTTCTCTTGTTTTCCCCCTCGCCCTCCATCCTCATCGGGACAAAGACCTTTGTGGCAATGACAATTTTTTCGCGTGGCAGTTCCCTGACGGCTTCTCCCAGATATTCCTCGCTTGTGCCGCAGGAATAGCAATTTGCCGTGTCAAAAAAATTGATACCCAGATCATAAGCACCGAGGATCGCTTCTTTGCTTTCCTTTTTTCCGGCAACCCAGCCAATAAAACCGCTGTTGACATCACCAAAGCCCATACAGCCAAGACAAATCCGCGAAACATCCATGCCAGAATTTCCTAATTTGACGAAATCCATAGCTTCCCCCTTGCTTTGTAGTTTTATAAATGGTAAATCCATAAATTCAACAGGTAAACAGTCATAATTTGAGAATTTTTACCATTTTTTTGACACTTTTAACCAAAAAGCCATATTTGGATTGACAAGGTAATATAACCGGTATAGTTTTTTATTATGGAATTAAGCCTTGGTATTATATTGGACGAATTAGCGGCATATAACCCCATAATTCATAAAAAGGTGAAAAATCAAGAAATTAAAAAAATCCGCCGTTATGATCCGTTTTCCATCAAAACGGATAACGCTTGCCTGTATATAGTTGACGCGGATCTTACTGAACCATACCCAAAGAATTTAATTGTCGTCGGAGAAGCCATAAATACACTATGCCTGAAAAAAGCGGATACGGTGATCCAGGTATCGGGCGGCATTTCCGTAGACGGCATACTACAGACCTGCTTTGATATTTGTGAGGACTTTGAGACATGGAATCAAACAATGCTTCTGGCAATAATCAACCACAGTCCCATTTCAAATTTTTTGGAAATCGCCGCCGAAAAGCTGGTTAACCCCATAGCGCTTTTTGATAACAGCCTGGGCCTTATGGCAAAAGCCGGTACATTTATCAATTCTTCCAAGGGAACAGTATGGGATAAAATAGGACCATTTGGACTCGTGTTATCTGATTTTTATACCATACAGGAACAGCGTATGTTCTCTGATAAAAATTTAAACAGACATGACATGCCCTATATATTTCACCCGGCAGCCGACAAAGGCCATACATATGC
>JAIROT010000206.1 GCA_031257385.1 Treponema sp. | reverse complement strand
AATCAACAACCTCGCCCTAAAGGGACGAGGTATGTTGTTTTGGTAAGGTATTTGTCTCAGGGTACATACCCTTTATAACGCCCTGAAGGGCGGGGTATGTACCCTTCGCATACAATCATAATTGCCTTACACTGCTCCGGGTGATTAATGTGCCCGAGATAAGTATATTTTCCGGCAGTTCATAAGAATAGCCGGAGATGCGCTGAGCCAGCCGTTCCAATGCCCGCTGCCCTATTTGCCGGGTAGAAACCCGGATGGTGGTCAGGGGGGGATCGGCAAAACTGCTTGACGGCAGATCGTCAAACCCTATAATGCTCACATCCTCAGGAACCCTGATATTGTGGTCCCGAAGGGCCTTTAAGCATCCATAGGCGAGAATATCATTAAGGCAGAAAAAAGCGCTTGGCAGGGAATTGGTCTTATTAAGAAATTTGTTTATATTTACTATAGATTGATCAAAGGTGGGGGCCACGCTTATAAGAAAGCGCTCCTGAATAGGCAGGGAAAAATATTCCATTACCTCCCGAAAACCCTGTTCTCTGACTTTGAAATTTCTGGTTTCCAGATTGCTTCCTATCATCCCTATGTTCCGGTGCCCATTGGTATAAAGATGATGTATCGCCTTAAAGACCCCGTCTACATTATCCATATCAATGCAATCGTAGATCGAGAGGGGAAAATAGGTGTCAATAAAAACAATCGGCCGGGGCAGGGTGGTAAAGAAAGTCAGTTCATGGGCATTAAGCTCTGTACCCAGAACGATGAGCCCGTCGGCCAGGGTATTCCGCTGGGATTCTACAATATTCTCAATAGGAATCTTGTCGAAAAATGAAACCTGGAGTTTGTAGTTCCATTTTTTTGCCCCCGCTTCTATTCCTTCCATATATCCGGTAATAAAGGCGCTGTGATGTTCATTGATAATACGGCCGTGCTTTGCGATCTTGAGCAGCTTAATGGTGATATTTTCGTTAGCTGTCCCGCTTTCCGCTGTGGCGAAGGTTTTATACCCCATTTCCGCGGCAATGGCGCTAATCTTCCGCCTAATCTTGGCGCTGACCCCGGCTTTGTTATTTAACGCCAGTGAAACAGCCGAAGGGGAAACCTCCGCGGCCCTTGCAATATCAACTATCCTTGGGGTCATATATTCAATATTAACCGGGGAAACTTTTTTTGTCAATAAAAACAATAAATAATTTTAGTTATCACTAAAATTATTTTAGCTCAAACCGGTAAAATATCGCTAAAACCTGTAAATTCAGGGGAAACCCGTAGCGGCCCCAATGCCCGTAACTATTTAGCAAGGACGCCGTATTTCGGGGAGGCCAGGTCAACCTCGCCTATTTTTTTCACCTCAAAGCCGTTTTCTTTAAATTCCCCATAGTTAAAGGCTTCCAGTTCATCAATGGCGAGCTTGTGAAATTCATAAAAATTCTTCCAGTTCTCGTAACCATCGCCCAGGTTATGCTCAAGGAAAGCGTCGGCTATATCTATACCCATCTGGGGAGCCACATAAAAAGCCCCCATGGCAAGTATATTGACGCCATTCCCCGTAATGGCCCGTAAAGCGGCGGGAACACTTTCCACGACGCCGCAATGCACATGGGGGCACTTGCTTGCCGCGATATGGATGCCCATTCCGGTACCGCAGAACAGCAACGCCCGCTCAAACTCGCCTTCCGCAATTTTCGCCCCGGCCTTAAGCCCGATACGATGGAACATCTCCGGGGCGGGATCGTCGGCGGATTTTACCCCGATGTCCGTTACCGTCCAGCCCTTGGATTTAAGATGCTTCACCACCGCTTCTTTGAGCGGGAATCCCGCAAAGTCAGCGCCGACCAAAACCTGCTTGTCTTTTATTGTTTTCATAGTATACCCCTAAAATTCTATAGTATTATCACTAAATATTATATTCAGATATTTAGTTTTGTCAACAATTTAAAGATAAAATATGCCTCCGCGCGGCTTGCAGCGTGGAGGCTCACCCTGAAAATATATAAAACGATATAAAATATTTTAGTTGACATTTTAAAGAGTTTACAATAAAATTGAGTAACAAGATTTTTTCAGGAGGAAAAGATGAAACGTTGTTTAACTGTTTTAGTCATGATGGTTCTTGCGGCAACCGTGATTTTCGCCGGGGGCGGGCGGCAATCCTCTTCCGGCGCCGCGGCTGGCGGCCCTGCGGGTAAGTCGTCCAAGCCGGAAAAAGAATGGCGGATCGCCGTGGTCCCCAAGGACAGCACCAACCCCTGGTTCGTGCGCATGGAAACAGGCGTTAAAAAGTACGCTGCGGACACGGGTTTAAACGCCTTCCAGAAGGGGCCCGCCAAGACCGATGCCGCCATGCAGGCCCAGGTTATCGAAGACCTTATCGCCCAGGGCGTGGACGCCCTTTGCGTGGTTCCCGTTGATCCCGGAGCTTTGGAGCCGGTACTGGGGAAAGCCCTTTCCCGCGGGATTGTTGTGGTAACCCACGAAGCATCATTCCAGGAAAATACCATGTACGACATTGAGGCCTTTGATAACAGCCAGTACGGCGCTTTTATTATGGACAATCTGGCCAAGGCCATGGGCGAAGAAGGGGTGTACACTACCATGGTTGCCCACGTTACCAATGCCTCTCACAATGAATGGGCGGACGGCGGCGTGGCGCGGCAGAAGGCGGCCTATCCCAAAATGACACTTTTGGCGGCGGAACCCAGGGTTGAATCCCAGGATGTTACCGAACGGGCCTATGAGGTAGCCAAGGAACTCTTAAAGAAATATCCTAACCTCAAAGGAATTATGGGCACATCTTCCCACGACTCTCCCGGCGTTGCCCGGGCCATTGAGGAATTGGGACTTAAAGGAAAGGTTTTCACCTCCGGCACGGGAATGCCCGCGGAAAACCGCCAGTTCCTGAAAGACGGCACCCTGGCTTCAGCGACCCTTTGGGATCCGGCCGGTTCAGGCTACGCTCTCTGCGCCCTGGCTGTTAAGATACTCCGGGGTGAAACCATACAGGACGGACTCAACCTGGGAAATGAAGGCTACGAAAATCTGCGCTTCGCCAGCGGCTCCAAAAAAGTGCTGCTTGGCGCCGGCTGGGTTGTCATCACTGCCGATAATGTAGACAGCTTCGGCTTTTAGTTGATCCGTGGCGGGGGTTTCATACCGCGTGGCTCTGCCGCGCGCTTGTTGATTCGCAATTACAACATAGGCTCTCCCAAAACAGACTGTGTTTTGGGAGAGCTTTGATACTTTAGGGAACCTCTAAAAACCGGTTGTTTTTCGGTTCCCTTGCAGTTTCTCACCCTGCGGGTTGCGAAATATGTATTTTTAAGCGGAAACTTCTAAAAAATGAAGTTTTTGGAAGTTCCCTTTAATTTGTTGGAATGGGGTGATTATGTCCGGGTCTATATTGCGGGTCGAAAACGTAAAAAAATCCTTCGGAGGGGTGGAAGCTCTTAAAGGAGTAAGCCTGGAAGTAGGAGAGGGGGAAATCCACTGTCTGGCCGGGGAAAATGGCTGTGGAAAATCTACGCTGATAAAAATAGTTTCAGGGTTTTACGAAGCCGACACAGGTACTATTGAGTTGAACGGACAGCGTTTTTCCCGTCTTAGTCCGACCGAGGCCATTTCACAGGGTGTCCAGGTTATATATCAGGATTTTTCCCTGTTTCCCAACCTCACGGTTATGGAAAATTTATCTATTAATATGGAGCTGATGAGCAAGCGGAAATGGGTGAACTATGCCCGCATGCGCCGTACCGCCACTGAGGCCATAGCAAAAATAGGGTTTGCCGCCGACCTTGACGAGCGTGTTGAAAATCTTTCCGTTGCGGAAAAGCAGCTCATCGCGATATGCAGGGCATTGCTTTACAACGCCCGGATTATCATTATGGATGAGCCGACCACAGCCTTAACTAAGAAAGAGGTCCGGTCACTTTTTATTATTATTAAGAAACTTCAGGCTCAGGGAATCGCCGTCCTTTTTGTCTCCCATAAATTGGATGAGGTTTTTGAAATATCTGAGCGTTTTACCATATTTAGGAATGGAATGAATGTAGCCGCCGGCAACACCGATGAGCTGGACAATAAAAAATTCGCCTACTATATGACCGGGCGAAATTTTAGCGAAGAAGCGTATTCGTCCGCGTCAATTTCCCCAATACCGACAATGAGCATCAGGGGCTTGTCATCCCGTTCTTTTTATCATGATATATCCTTCGATCTTTTTGGAGGGGAGATTCTTGGCATTACCGGTCTTTTGGGTTCAGGCCGGGCTGAGCTGGTACAGACCATATTTGGCATTAACGCCGCTGATTCGGGAACCATAGAGGTAAACGGCAAAAAGGCGCGTATCCGCAAAGTAAAGGATGCTATCTCCCTGGGGATAGGTTATGTTCCATCGGACCGGATTACCGAAGGGCTTTTCCTTCCCCAGTCTATTGGCCGGAACATGGTAGTGTCGGGCTTAACAAGGCTTTCCAATGCGGCCGGTTTTTTGCGCAAGGATAAAATTGATGAAGAAATCAAATCCTGGATTACCGAATTGGCTATCGTTACCGATGATTATGAGAAAGAAGTCAAAACCCTGTCAGGGGGAAACCAGCAAAAAGTAGTGCTGGCCCGCTGGCTTGCCAATGATCTTAAAGTACTGATTCTGAACGGCCCGACTGTAGGCGTGGATATAGGTTCAAAATACGATATCCACGGCCTTTTGCGGGATTTAGCCTCTAAGGGTCTTAGCATTATTATTATTTCCGATGATCTGCCTGAACTTCTGGAATGTTGTAACCGTATTATTGTTATGAGGGACGGCGGTATTGTTAAAGAGCTTAATGCCCCGGAAACTAATGAGGCGCAATTGAGTGAGATCACCACGGGTATAGCGTAAGTGGAGGAATGATGATACATACTAAAAAACTTTTTAAGCGTACTGAATTGTATATATTTTTTGCCGTTGTTTTTTTATGTATTCTTGTGCAAGTCCGGAGCGGCCAGTTTTTTACCAGCAATAATCTGGTGGATTTGACCCGTTCTCTGGTAATTCCGGGGATATTTTCTGTCGGCGCTTTAATGGTAATTGTTTCCGGCGGTATTGATGTTTCCTTTACCTCTATCGGCGCTTTGGCCATGTATGCCACTACCTTAATTCTATTGCCCGGTAATTACAGCGGGCCAATCCTGCTGCCTTATGTTATGGGGGCTGTCTTCGGTCTGCTGATGGGCCTTTTAAACGGGGTGCTGATAGCTTTTTTTCATTTTAATACCATGGTAGTAACCCTGGGAACTTCCAGCTTCTTTACCGGGATTTTACTCGGCACCCTTGGCGCCCATGACATCACTGTTCCTGCGGCCATGAGACGGCATGGTCAGGCCTACCTGTTCAGGGTGTATAACACTGTTGCCAATCTTGGATCCGAGATGCCCATGACTATCTTTATCCTCATCGGTCTTTTAGTCCTGGTATTTGTTGTTTTTCGCTATACCATGTTAGGGCGGGGCATTTTCGCCATAGGCGGAGATGAGGTCTCCGCCCAACGGGCGGGTTTTAATGTCATCGGTACTAAAATGTTTATCTACGCTTTTGTGGGTACTGTGGCAGGTATAGCGGGGGTTGCGAGGGTTTGTATGATGCAGAATTGCCAGCCTACAAGCTTGAACGGCATGGAGATGACTGTAATCGCCGCGGTGGTTCTGGGGGGTACCCGTGTTACCGGGGGGGTTGGAACCCTAACCGGGGCCATACTTGGGATTGCCCTGATGACCATTATGTCTAACAGCCTGATCCTAATCGGAATACCAACCTATTGGCAAAGGGTATTTACCGGAGCGATCATTATTATAGGCACCGGGGTTTCCGCCTATCAGGCTTCAGGCGGGCATGGCAAACGGGGGAGTATGCTATGAACCTTAAACCCAAACGGGATGAAGATAAAAACGTTGTCCGGCTCTTTTTTGTTTTTGTTGGCGTTTTTGTTCTTATGGGATTATTGAAGCCCTCTCTTTTTCTTAGAAGCGCCAACTTTATTTCAATGGCAACCCAGTTTCCTGAATACGGGCTGATGGCTATTGGAATTAGCCTGGCTATGGTCTCCGGGGGCATAGACCTTGCGGTAGTCAGTACGGCGAACCTTTCCGCTATTGTCGCGGCCAAGTACCTTCTTGCGACAGTCCCCCAGGGAATGCCTGCGGGCGAAACATTGAATGCCATTCTTATAGCCGTAGTTTTGGCCTTGCTGGTGGGAACAGTCGCCGGATGTTTTAATGGCTTCCTTGTTGCCTGGTTACGGATACCGCCCATTCTGGCGACTCTGGGAACCCAGCAGCTTTTTACAGGTATTGCCATTGTGATTACCCAGGGGCGGCCGCTTTCCCGGCTGCCTATACTCTATTCCCAAATCGGCAATACTGAGCTGTTTGGCTTTTTGCCCGTACCCTTTATCATCTATGTGATAGTGGCAATTGTCATTGGCATCATCCTGGGAAAAACCAGCTTTGGTCTCAGGCTCTATTTGGTGGGCACCAATCCCAAGTCAGCGCTTTACGCGGGGATTGAAAACAAAATTATACTTCTCAGGACCTATTTGATCTCGGGACTGCTTTCTTCTGTGGCAGGGCTCATCATGATGGCCAGAGCTAATTCCGCGAAAGCAGACTACGGCGCCGCGTATACCATGCAGTGCGTGCTTATCGCTGTTCTTGGCGGGGTAAACCCCAGCGGGGGTTTCGGTACTATCCGAGGGATTACCCTGGCGGTACTGATTTTGCAGTTCCTGTCTTCGGGGCTCAATATGTTTGAGCGTATATCCAATTTTTATCGGGACATTATCTGGGGCGGAGTGCTGATAATCGCGCTGATCTCCAACTGGCTGATTTCTAAGCACAATAACAAACGTCTTCGAAGATAAGCCTCCGCGGAGCAGAGCTCCGGGGTATTAAACCAGACTTTCGAATCAACAACCTCGCCCTGAAGGGCGAGGTATGTTGTTTTGGTAAGGTATTTGTCTCAGGGTACATACCCTTTATAACGCCCTGAAGCTCCCCCGCCGCAAGGCGGGTTCTTGGGCATGTACCCTTCGCATACAATCAAAGCTTTCTGTCCGTGAAATTTCCGATCGGTCGGGATTCATCAATTATACGTATTTTATCACTTATTTCAAAAAAACACCGGGAAAACCCCCACCGAATACCGGACAGACAAGTTAGATATCGTATCCGGCTGAAACTGATGGATTTTAATCCCCTATAGGGTTAATACCCCGCCCTTCAGGGCGGAGATTATTTATTTATATGCGCCCGCTCATTAAGCCTGCTCTTTTTTAATTTCTGGCATTGTGCTATTATCCCACAAGGCGGGGGATCTATGAAGCGTATTCCCATTTTCGTATTGCTTGCTTTCTTTTGTCTGCCCCTTCATTTTTCCGCGGCCCAGGAAGGCGGCGACGCTGTACCGGCGGGAGAAGCGGCGCCTGTTGTCCCTGCGGCTTCTGCGCCGTTAGAGCCGGCAACGGAGGCGGAGGCGGCGTCCCGGGAAGCCGCACCCGAAGAGCCTGCGGGAGCCGTGGAAGAGGAGACCATCACCGAAGAACTGGAAGAGGCGTTTGCCGGGAACCGCAAGATAGCGCTGTTTGCCCGAAAGCTCGGTATTGCCCTGGCGGTGATTGTCGGACAAATCCTGCTGATCTGGCTTGTCTGGCAGCTTTTCAAGCGGCTGTCCAAAAAAGCGATCGGGCTTGAAGGGGAAAAGATCAAGCCCCTGACCATAAAGAAGATACGCATTTTTACCGCCAGGCAAATTATCGATATTATTCAATTTTTCCTGCGGATACTGAAATACCTGATCACCGTTTTTCAGCTTTTCCTCACCGTGCCTATCGTATTCAGCCTCTTTCCCGCCACGGAAAAACTTGCCTCGACCCTTTTTGGTTACATACTCACGCCGATAAAGGAAATTGTTGTAGGAGTTATCAAATATATCCCCAACCTTTTTACCATAATTATTATTATTTTTATTACCCGTTATGTGATCAGGGCGCTGAAATTTTTTTCGGTACAGATCACCAGGGGAAAATTGGTAATCCACGGTTTTTACGCCGACTGGGCGGAACCCACTTACAAAATTTTACAGGTACTGCTTTGGGCTTTTACCGTGGCGGTAGTTTATCCCTATCTTCCCGGATCGGACTCAAGGATATTCCAGGGAGTTTCGGTTTTTGTGGGTATCATTTTTTCCATGGGTTCCACCAGCGCCATCGGGAATTTGGTTGCGGGCCTGGTTATCACCTATATGCGGCCTTTCAAAATCGGGGACCGGGTCATGATCAAGGATATCACCGGCTTTGTGGTAAAAAAAGACATGATGGTTGTACGGCTTAAAACCCACAAAAACGAGTATGTTACCTTCCCCAACATGATCATCCTCAGTTCAAGTATTATTAATTATAATACCTCATCCGACGAGGACGCCGAGGGGCTTATCCTCAATACATCGATCACCTTCGGTTATGCGACGCCGTGGCAGACCGTCCACGAAATTCTGATTAAGGCCGCCCTGGCCACCGATTATGTACAGAAGAATCCCAAACCTTTTGTGCTTCAAACCGCGATGGATGATTTTTATGCCCATTACCAGATCAACTGTTATACGAAAGAGGTGGACAAGGTCCCTGCCATCTACGCCCAGCTCTATGAAAACATCCAGAACGGCTTTCATGGGGCCGGTATCGACATGACCGCCGCTCATTACCAGATTAACCGCATTGCGGCCGATTGAGGGGAAAACCGTAAAGAACGCAAAGTTCAATTATTGGGAACTTCTAAAAATCGGCTGTTTTTCCGGTTCCCTTGCAGTTTCTTGCCCTGCGGGTTGCGAAACATGCATTTTAAGCGGAAAACTTAAAACTGAAGTTTTTCAGGATTTCCCTGCCCCCTCTTAAACCTCGTACACCTCTCTGGCAATGGGCATGCGGCGGCCCATGCCGAAGGCACGGGGACTTACCTTGAGCACGGGCGGGGCCTGACGGCGCTTGAATTCGGCGCGGGCCACGGTTCTGATGATTCTGCCGGTCAGTTCGGCGTCCCAGCCCTGTCCGGCGATCTCGTCTTTTGAAAAGTTGCTGAACAAATAGAGTTTGAGTATTTCGTCAAGGACTTCGTAGGGGGGCAGGCTGTCCTGATCCTTCTGGTTGGGCCGCAATTCCGCGGATGGGGGCTTGTCTATAATTGCCTGGGGAATGGGAGGCGCACCCGCTTCTTTCGCCCTCTCGTTGATCCGCCTGCAGAGGGCGAAGACCTCGGTTTTTAAGAGGTCGCCGATGGGGCCCAAAGCGCCGTTCATGTCGCCGTAGAGGGTGCAGTAGCCCATGGCAAGTTCGCTCTTGTTTCCCGTGGCAAGAAGCATGGAGTTGAATTTATTGGAAAAGGCCATGAGCAGGGTACCGCGGATGCGGGCCTGCAAATTTTCTTCGGCGATGTCAAAAGGCCGCTTTTCAAAGACACCTTCCAGGGTGGAAAGAAAACTGTTAAAAGCAGGCTCTATTGGCAGTACCTCGTAGCGGCAGCCCAGATTCACCGCCAATTCCCTTGAGTCATCCTTTGACCCCTGGGAAGAAAAGCGGGAAGGCATACTAAAACAGACGATGTTTTCTTTTCCCGCTGCCCGCACTCCAAGGTAGGCCACCAGAGCCGAATCGATTCCCCCGGAAAGTCCAAGGTGCGCCCGCTTGAAGCCGCATTTTTTCATGTAGTCCCTGACGCCCATTACCAGGCCCTCTTCGAGAACATCAAGCTCCTGGCGGCTGAGACCGACTTTGAAGGGATCGTCACCGAAGACGGGATGGAGCGCTTTGTCATTAACGGCGGAGGCGGACGGGTTTACGCTGTCCCAGCAGATCAGGTCTTCCGCGAAGGTTTTTGCGGTCAGGGATAGTCCGCTTTCCGCAGCCTCCGCCCCGCCGAGGCTTACTACAAAGGAACGGCCGTCAAAGAGTATTTGATCGTTTGCCCCCACGGCGTTGATGTATATCAGGGGAAGGCTGCCCCTCCGGCTTATCCGCTCCGCCAGGGCGCAGCGGGTTTTGAGCTTGCCCGCGACATAGGGCGAGGCGGAAGGCACGCAGAGCAGGTTCAGGCCCTGATTGAGCAGTGCCCCCACGGGGTCTCTGACGTAGTTTGTGCCGGGAATATCGGTTTCCCGCCACACGTCCTCGCAGACGGCAAAGCCGATGCGCTTGCCCTTGAACTCAAAAGCGGCCCATTCCCGCGCAGGCTCAAAGTTGCGGGCCTCGTCAAATACGTCGTAGGTGGGGAGCAGGGTCTTGATTTGCTCAAAAGCGAGCCTGCCCTCCAGTAGCACCCCGTATTCGTTAACCAGGGACTTGCCTCCCGAATAGGGGCTTCGGTTCACAAAGCCCAGCCCCACGGCGATTTCAGGGGGCAGCTCCCGCTGCAATATACGCACGCTGCGGATATTGAGTTCTACAAAACGATCCTGATCCAGCAGATCCATAGGCGGATACCCACAGATTGCCAGTTCGGGAAAAAGTACCATATCGGCATGATGTTCATCCCGCGCCCGCCGGGCAAAGGCTAAAATCTTTCCCCGGTTGCCGGAGAAATCGCCGATGGTGGAATTGATCTGGGCAATGGCAATTCTCATGATGATTCAGTGTACCGCAAAAAATAAAAAAAAGCCCCCCGGGAAAAGGAGGTGAGGAAACCCGGGAGGCTGTCTGACGTTACGACGGCTGTAAAGCAGAGATGCACATGCCCTTTAGATGATTATTGGTAAGCAATAGTAGCAGAACTCATCTAAATCGTACCATCAGTCTATTTAGAAAATAACAATTTTTGGCCTCAACGTCAAGTATTTTTACTGAAAATATTATAAAAAAAGTCATCTTTTTAATGCCTGGCCGGGTATACCGGAACCTGACGCCTGTGCAATTTCGGCAAAGTATGCCATACTTTTGTATATGAGAGACATGTTCAAAACCTTTAATTCGGGCCGGGCCAATTTCTTTTTGATGGTTTTTATCTCCTGTATTATCGCCGGAGCGGTACTCAAACTGATGTCGCCGGTGGTTTTGCCTTTTACCGTTGCCCTTTTGCTGGCAATGGTGATGTATCCGGTGGTTTTGGGGCTGGATAAACTGCATATCCCTCGTGGTTTTTCGATTTTTTTGGCGATTATCCTCGTTATTGCCGGATTATGCGGCTTTGGCATGGTACTTTTTACTTCGGGAAGGACTATTTTTTCCCTGTTTCCCAAATATGAAAACCGTTTGACTGAAATTTACCTCTGGGCGGCCCGTTTTTTCGAGCTTTCCTACGATGAGGACCTGACTTTTTTGCAGAATCTCTGGGGCCAACTGGGTATCAGGAACATGATCCGGACTTTCACCTTTTCTTTTTCGATTTTTTTTTCCCAATTCTTGCAGAATGCCCTGCTGGTGGCTCTTTTTATGGGTTTTCTGCTGGTGGAGGCCAATCATTTTAAGGAAAAACTGGAACTTGCCTTTGGAGACCGCTCCGGTCAAATTAAAAATATGGGCGACAATATAATTCTCCAGGTAACCCGCTACCTTACCGCGAAATTTCTCATCTCTCTGGTTACCGGTGTGGTGATTTCCCTTGGGCTGCGCCTGGTGGGGCTGGAATTTGCCCTTGTTTGGGGGGTGATTCAATTCGTGTTGAATTTTATTCCCAGTCTGGGCAGTATTGCCGCGGGCGCCGCCGTATCCCTCTTTGCCCTGATCCAGTTCTGGCCCGATCCGGGGCCGGTGATTCTGGTAATTATCATCATGCTGGGGACCAATATGATCATCGGCAATGTGCTGGACCCGAAAATTATCGGAGACAATGTGGGGATTTCTCCCCTGGTGGTACTCGTTTCCCTGACAATATGGGGCTGGCTCTGGGGCTTTATCGGCATGATCCTCGCCGTTCCCATGATGGTAAGCATCAAAATCATCTGCGAAAATTTCAGCTTTTTGGAGCCAGTCTCAATTTTGCTGGGTTCACGAAAGGCCGTAAACGCCAAAAAAACGGAGTGCGGGCAGGCCGCGGCGGATACATAAACATGTCCCGCACTCAGACCTATTCCGCGCTGATTCTCAGAAGCCGCCCTTCGGGGGAATCAAACCGGGAAATATGGATGCTTACCGCGGAAGCGGGGGTGTTTCGGGTTACGGTGTTCGGAGGGCCCAAAAGCAGGCTGCGTTCCCACGCGGCGCCGTTTCATTCTGGACAGGTTTGGATATATCACGAGCCGGTGAAGGATTCCCGGAAACTCAACGATTTTGATGTGCGCTCCTGGCGGCCGGGCCTGCGGGAGCTGTATGAGCGGACCATAACGGCCGATGCGGTGGCGGAAACGATTCTTGCCTCGCACGGCGGCGGCGGAAACTGGGGAGAAGCGCTGACGCTGGCCGAAGCGGTTCTGGACACGATGGAACAGGCCGACGGGGAATTGTGCGGACGGCTTCTTGTGTATTTTTTGTGGCGCTGGGCCGCCTTTCAGGGAATTCAGCCTGATTTGGAAGCCTGTGTTTCCTGCGGCGCCTCCGTCCCGGACGGCCCGCTCTGGTATTCGCCGGGGGAAGGGGGTATGCTCTGCGCCGGCTGTGCCGGTTCCGGAGAACCCTCCGGTTTTAACGGCGATTTGGCATCTCGGGCCGGCCTGTTTCAGGCGAGTCCCGGATGCAGACGCTGGCTTGCGGCGGCCGCTCCGCTTGCCCCTTCAGCGCTTGACCGTTACACAATGGATCATAAATCCCTTGGAGAGGCAAAGGCTTTGACGGCGGCTATACTGACCGGATCCTTTGGAAAACGGCTGAAAAGCTGGGACATATTGTAGCGGTTTTCGGGGTTTCCCCAAAACCCGGTTGGTTTCGGGGAAGCTCTTTCAATAGCCCTTAATTTTTTTGCCGAAAAGCATATTCTGATAACAACGGAGACAGCCGGGAAATATGCCGCCTTCGCAGGAATGAATCGTTTTTCTGAATTTGTTGGCCCGGTCTCCGTTGTAGATTTCCCTGAATGATAGCCGGGTAATATTACCCAGGATGTAGTCGGGGTAGTCGGCGCAGAAATGCACATCGCCGTTGTAATTGACGTTGGCCTGACACCAGGGGACAATGCAGTGGTTCCGCACCGGCGTTTCGAGGTCTGCGTAATAGGTGTGCGTTTTTTCGGGGTTCAGAACCGGTACGGTGATCATGGGGTGGCCATAGTCCTTGCGGTGGATGTTTTGCAGTATGTCGTGGAGTTTCCGGCCGTCGATGCCCAGGTTGTAGCCGGTATTGTAGCCTTCAAGGCAGTCAATGTCGGTGTCGAGTTTTTCCCGCATAAAGCGGCGCTGCTCGGCGACGATGCGGTCATTGGTGTAGGTTCCCAGGTTGAATATGTGGATATCAAGGTTATATTCACGGCTTGCTTCGGCGAGATTGTCCAGGTCCATGTAATTTTTGTTGGTGACTACGGTTACAACTCCCAAAATGGGATAATTGGATTTCTGTTTTTGCTTTTCACGGCTGACCGCCTTGAGGCCGGCGATGACGCGATCATACGCCCCTTTGCCCCGCATGGCGTCGTTTACGTCACGAAAGGCATCCAGGGAAACAAAGATCGTGCTCCACTTGTCCCGGACAATATCTTCGGCGTAACGCTCCATTAAGGTGCCGTTGGTATTGACGCTTACATAAAGACCCTTCTGCACCATGTACCTGGCAAGGGGGATGAGGCCGGGATACAGAAAAGGTTCGCCGCCCCAGATGTACGTTACCGGCCTTTGCGGCGCGATTTCGTCGATGAATTTTTTCCATGTTTCCACGGGGAGGATTTTTTTTGTTTCCTCGGCTGCGCAGTCTTTCATTACGCCTTTTTCGCCGTACTGCCCGCACATAACGCAGCGGAGATTGCAGGCGGGGGTGAGTTTGAAATAGACCAGGGCAAGATTGTTAAAATGGTTATAACTATAATCACGTTTGGGGAAGAGCCTGGTTTTTCGCATTTTGATGAAACCATAAAGCATCTTCGCGGACAGATTCCATTCTTTGGAAAACAGCAGAGGTACAACCGATATGTTTTCTTTCATTTAGACTCCAAAAAAGACGTACTTGGGTATAATTTTACAAAGTGAGCCGCTTTCAAAACCCGGTTAGTTTTGACGCGGCTCTTGGGGTTTCCCGGGCTAACGCCTTATGAAACACCCAATTTTGAAAGCGCCTCCAGTATAACAGATATTCGGAAAACAGGGAATAGCCCGCGTTAGGCCCGGATTTGACCGAGGGTTTGTTTAAAGCGGAAGATTTGCCAGCCTCGGTTTTTCGCTTCCCGCTCAAGGAAGCGATCGGGATTGATCGCCACCGGCTTTCCGCAGTACTCAAGCAGGGGAAGGTCGGTATATGAGTCCGAGTAAAAGCAAAGCTCTTCTGGCCGCAGCGCCCGTTTTTCCAGCCAGGCCATTACCGCGGCTTTTTTCCTCACGCCGAAAAAACTCTCGCCGACAAGCCTGCCGGTGGTTTTGCCGTCTTTGAATTCCAGGGTACTGGCAAGAGATTCGCTAATTCCCAAAAAATGTTCCAGCGGCTTAATCAGGGTATGAAATGAGGAAGTGGCGAAGAATACCGTTTCGCCCCGGGAACGGATTTCCCTGATAAGGCTGACGGCGCCGCTGTAAATATTGGCCTTCAGGCAGCGGTCAAAACAATCCCCGGCGATTTGTTCCAGAACACCCTTTTCAATACCCACGATATATTTTACCGATTCTTCTATAAATTCCTGATTGGCGCACCCTATTTTATATCTGAGCCATTCAAAAGGAATACCGCGGATTTGGGAAAAGCTAACAATTTTCCTCGCAAGGGCTTCACGCAGGAAATACCACGCGCTTGAATGGCGTATAACGGTATAATCAACATCAAAAATATGGATCAATAGAGGAACTCCAGGTGTTTACATTCCCGCCCGGCCTGTTCTGCGTAGACGCCCCGCTTTTCTTCAGGCAGCAGCCGGGCCATCTGGCCCATCACTTCACCCAACATTTCTTCACGAAGCTCCCTGTCCGGCCTGCCGTTGAATTTGATCCTAAACGGACGCCCTGCCTTGAAACAAAAGGGAGTCCGCTTCAAGCGCCGGATATTCTCCCATATCTGTTCTCCGCCGTAATGCACAACGGGCAGTACCGGCGAATTGGTATACATTGCCAGCTGTATTATTCCGGCCCTTCCCTTTCCCAGCTCGCCGGTTTTGCTCCGTGTCCCCTCCGGGGCGATGCACACAAAGAAACCCCGGTTCATGGCTTCGCGCACCCGTTGGAATGCCCCCTGGTAAGCTCCGCCTCGGTCTATGGGGATCGCCTTGTAGGTGTCAAACAAAAAGGCAAAGATGGGGTTGTTCCAGGTTTCGGATTTAACGAGGCCGGTCAGGCACAGGGGATAGCTGTGCGTTACCAGTATCGGCACCTCAAGGAAATTGACGTGGTTCACCGCCACGATCAACGGTTCGATATTTGAAAGGGCTTCCACGAATTCCCGGTGGTCGATGTCGCAGAGGGTGTTGAGTATCCGCTTGAGCACCAGGTTAACCGCCGCTCTTCTGATATCCACGTTACGCTCCAATGAGCCTGAGCACGCCGGGGACGCAGTTGATCTCAAGCTCTTTTCCGTCATAGCACACGGTCTCGCCGTCGCAGTGGGCGGCCATGCCCCCTTCCAGCGCCGTCAGATGAAAATGAACGGCCCTGCCGGTAAAAACCCCCTCACATTCGGCCTGGGTTCCCCTGGGGTAATGAAGCACAATGTTGATAAGTTTAAGCCGCGTCTGCGGCCGCCGTACCACACAGATGTCCAGCGCCCCGTCGTCCAGCAGGGCGTTCGGCCCCATATAAAAAATGCCCCCCATGCGGCGGCCGTTCATCAGCGAAACAATGGCGGCGGGCAGGATCGCTTCCTTATCGCCGTAACGGATACGCAGCACGGGCGAAGGTTCGTAGCGGATTATGTTCACGATCGCCCCCGCCGCGTAAGCCAGACCCGACTTGATTTTCATTTTGGCCGCGGCGAATCCAACCTGGGTATCAAAACCTATCCCCACGCCGTTGATAAAGTAGCGGCCTTCGGGAAAAAATCCGCCCTTGACAAAACCCGCGTCCAGGGGCCGTATTTTTCTTTGGATAAGGGTTTCCAGCGCCTTGTCAACATCTTCGCTTATTCCCGGCGTGGAGGAAAAATCATTGCCCCTGCCCACGGGAAGAACCCCCAGAATGGGCGGCGCCCCCGGCGCGGGACCGCGGGTCAAAAGCCCGTTCACCACCTCGTTGCAGGTCCCGTCCCCTCCGGCGGCGACCACGGGATCATTCTCCCCAAGGGGCAGGTTCCGCACAATACCCAGGGCATCTCCCGGCCCTTTGGTAAGAATGATTTCGTAGGGCTGCCCCTGTTTTTGCAGAAAACGGTCGATTTTAGGGTATTGCCTCGCGGCTTTTTCCTTTCCCGCCGCGGGATTGAGGATAATCCACCATTTGTTTTTTTCAGCCGCCATTGGCGTATTGTACTATAAGTCAGGATAAAGGGCAATTGCACGCATTCTGTCAATCGGCTTACACGTATTTAGACACGAGCCGGATGATCGTTTCCCGGTCTCTTTGGCGTTCATCCTCGGTATTGTCAAACAGGACGGCGGGATTAATACGCAGGGCTTCACAGATCCTTAAGACCGTATAGAGATTAGGGATACGTTTCCCCGTTTCGATGCAAAACACCTGATTTTGGGACAGGCCCGCCTGCAGGGAAAGGGTCATCTGGGAAAGACCGGCCTTTTTCCGCTCCTCCCTGATACGGGCCGCTATCCGCCTGATTTGAGCCTCGATTTGCGGTTCATCTTCATCATAATCATCATCATAATCTGTCATGTCTCTACTATTTAGGTTAATTAGTACCACCTTTTTGTGTTGACATAGAACACAAAAAGGTGGTAAAGTACAATGTTAATAGGTTGTTTCTTAAGATGATTTTGCCGACCTTCCGGTTACGGAAGCCGCATGGGGGAAAACGCGGGAGGCGGAACCCGACAGGGTTGTTTTCCGGCCTGAGCCCTGCGCGGGGTCTGTCCCCATGGGCCCGCGGGCCTTCCCCCGGGCAGGGCTTGCGGCGCTCTGAGGCTGCCGAAGGACGCTTGGTAAAAGACCGAACAATAATGCGCGTAATAGTTGCATATATTGAGGGTTATGCGCAAAATCCGGACCGGTTCAGTTGCGGCATCCGAACCGCCGCTTCGGTAAAGGCCCGGTTTTTTGAAATCAAACGTGTAACTCAAGCTTTGTTGCCAAAGTATAAGGAGAAAAACATGGCAAAGAAAATTGCGCTGGCGCTCATCGTGGCGTTAGCTGCTGCGGGCGCGGCAAGCGCACAGGTTACCATTAGCGCCGGAGCTGCGCTGTCCTCAGCGGATGCCGCCGGGGTGGGTTTGCAGTCTGAGGCCGGTCTGGGGGGGAATATATACCTTGATTATCTCCTGCCTATCAGCGTGCCCTTGTCGCTTGGGTTTGAAGTTGGCTATGACACCGCGGCATGGACAAGCGACGCAATAACCGCGATAACGGTCCCGCTGCTTCTGCGGGCCGCCTACCACTTCGATCTTAACCCCAAACTCGACCTGTATCTCGTCGGCAAAATCGGCTATGTAATAGGCGCTGTTTCCGGCAGCGGCATAAGCTCCGCGCAAAGCAACGGTATCACCGTTGAAGGCAGGGGAGGAATTGGTTTCGGGTTCGACATCGGCGTGGCGTTTTACTTTTCACCGGTTGTCGGCCTGTTTGCCGAAGCCGGTTTCGACCGGTATAACGTCGGATACACGGTAAGCGGCGATTATAAGACTTATGAGGGTTATGGTCAGAGCAGTACGGTCAACTATAGCGAGTCTTTTGACGTAGCCTTTAACCGCTTCCTTACAGTGGGCCTGAGCTTTAAGTTCTAGCATTTTCCCTGCACCGAAGGAGTAAAGCCGCAGAGTTAAGGCAGGTTTGTTTGTCCTGAGGAGGTTACAGCGATGAAAAAGATAGCCGCGGTGTTGTTTGCCCTGTTATGCGCGCAAAGCGGGTGGTGCGATACGGAAATTATTATTCAGCGGACCGAATCCAGGATAAATTCGGGGTTTAAGGAGCGGATATACATTGACGGAAAGGAAGTGCTCTCTTTGGGAAACGGCGAGACCGGAAGATTTACCGTGCAGGACGGCAGTCATACCATCCACGCGGCGCTGTATACCCTGACAACCAATAAATTGAACTTTGACGCCTGGGGCGGCGCGCTCCTGTTTGTGGTAACCCCGCAATCATCAAGGAATATCGTCATTGAGATGGCCGCCGTGCCGGCGTCAGGCAGGCCGGCCGCCACGCTGCCGCCGATAAGCGGGGGATTCCCGCCCGTTGCCTTTCCCCCGCAAAACACCCGGCCAAACCCGGACGGTGTTGAAGGTTCCCTCATCGCGGCCGCCGGTAAAATTATGGAAAAAATCCCGGCAAGGGCAAGAATCGCCATTGTGTATGTCAGCGCGGACGATTCGGATGTCGCGGAATTTATCGCCGGGGAACTTGAGTTCATCATGGTCGAACAGGGCATGACGCTGATTGACCGAAGCCAACTGGACAGGATCCGCAGAGAGCAGAATTTACAGATGTCCGGCGAGATTGACGACGATCAGGCGGTTTCTATCGGCAAAATAGCGGGCGCGTCCATTATCATCACCGGCGCCGTTACCGGAAGCGGCAGTCTGCGCCGCCTGCGCCTGCGCGCCCTGGATACGCAGACGGCGCAGGTGCTGTCTGTCGCGTCCGAGCGGTATTGACCGGCGGCGGCGGAGGGCAAAAATCTTTCCGCGCCCCCTGCCGGATCAGCCGGCGCCTATAAGCCAGGATGGTATATGCTTCAAGGCTGGATCATTCAACTGATCCAGCCCTGGATCGGGTAACTGATCCGGCCTGGTGCGCGAAAAAACCTGTTGTACAACAGGAACAAAATTGAAGGAGTGTATTATGAAGAAAACGTGTTTTATTCGTGCTGAGGGGTTTAATACCCAAGAACCCGCCTTGCGGCGGGGGAGCTTCAGGGCGGGCTTGTTGATTATCCCGGCCCTCTTGGTTGCCGCGATGCTCATTGCCTGCGGCTCTTCTCCGGCTGGCACGGCCTCCGGCCCGGTTAGCACCCCCGACTGGCTCAACGATTTCCCGCCTGAGGATGTTATCTGGGGCGTCGGCAGTGCCCGGCAGACCTCTGTTTCCATGTCCATGACCACCGCGGAGGCCCGCGCGCGGGTGTCCATTGCCCGCCAGCTTGACAACAAGGTACAGGCCATGTTCACCGACTACAACCTTGACGCCGGCAATGCGGGGGCCCAGGCCAATGCCTCCATGCAGGAAGATGTCAGCCGGCAGATCACCAATATAAACCTTTCCGGCGCGCGGCCCATCAAGCGCTGGCAGGGCCCTGACGGCACCTGGTGGTATCTGGTGGAGTACAGCAAGTCCAGCGCCAAAACCGCAGTAGCCAGCATTTTGGGGAATGAGGAAGCGGCTTTTGCCCAGTTCAAGGCGCAGCAGGCTTTGGACATACTGGACCAGCAGCTTGCCAAGTCTGAAAAACCGGTGCTGGTGAATCAATGAAGAAGCCCGCCGCTTGCGCTAAACTTGAGCCACATTCAGGCCCATTGCCCGTCTCAGGGCGGATCTTCCCTGCGGGGTATGCTTGTCAGGGGTGTGGAG
>JAIROT010000138.1 GCA_031257385.1 Treponema sp. | reverse complement strand
ATGATAAAGAAAATGCACAATTTTGTGCATTTTCTACCTTGCAGACTCCCAAAGGAGCCCAAAAATCGGGGGTTTTTGCGGTCAAAGGCCGCAAAAACCCACAAGTCCCACAGGCTCCTGGATAGCTACGAACCGCTTAAATAGACAATGGCTTCCTTAAAGAGCTGTTTTTCCCTTTCCGCCGGGGCAAGTCCGGGCGGAAGAGCGGCTTCGGCCCTGGCGACTGCCTCCGCGGCAGACCGCTTTTCGTAACCCATTTCGGCCAGCGCCTCAACCAGATCGTTGTAGGGCGACGCGGACGCCGGGGCCGCCGAGGTATGGGCCAGCTTGCCTTTGAGAGAGAGGAGCATCCGCTGGGCGGTCTTTTTCCCCAGACCCGGCACCGCCTCAAGCCGGGCAAGGTCTCCGGCTTCAAGGGCATGCTCAAGATCTTCCTGCCCGATACCGCCCATGATCTTCAGCGCCCCTTTCGGTCCTATTCCCTCAACCTTGAGCAGTTCCAAAAAAGTATCCCGTCTGACCTCGCCGGCAAAGCCGAAAAGCCGCATCTGGTCTTCCCGGTGGTAAAGCCAGGTAAAAACCCGGCATTCCCCGCCGGCGGGCGGCAGGCTTTCAATATCGCTCGCCGGCATGGCGACTTCCCATTCCACCCCGCCGATCAAAAGGTACAACACCTCACCGGTTTTCCCGCCGACCGTTCCTCTAAGACTGTTGAACATGGGGCGAGTATAGCATTTTTAATCTCTTGGTAAAAGGGAAACGTTTTTTTTATGCAGCGCGGCAGCGCTTAAAGCAGGGGGAAAACGCCTCCAAAGGCTCATTCCGCGCCGGCCCGGCCGCGGCTTCTGCCTACGGCCCTGTGCCGGCCCGCAATGAGGTTTTCCCGCCGCCGGAGACTTTCCCAAAATTCCGGTTAATTTTGTAAAACGTCCAAAAAAAGACCTGTTTTTCCTTAAAATTAATCGTTTTGAGCTGTTTTACAGTAATTTTATGGGAATTATTCAAAAAATCAGATTTTTGAAAAAAATTCAAATTTCGATAAAAAAACAAAAAAAAGTATTCACAAATAACGAAGAATTATGATAGAATATCTTCGTACTCAACACACTATACAATAACCCGCTCCGGAAGAGCGGGTAGAAGGGGGATTTATGAAAAGAATCGTATTGGTTTTGGCACTGCTTGCCGTGGGAACGGTCCTGTTCGCTCAGGTTAATCTGCCATCGGAATACCGCTTTGCTTCGGGGAATTGGGCCATTTCGGGCCAGCGGCTGTATCAAAATGATGTAAAGGCTCCGCTTGCCAAAATGAACGTGAGGGTTCCCCAAAGCGGCGCCATACTGTACGAGTTTGATGCCCGCTATGAGAGCGGCGGCGAAGACGGACACGGCGGCTTTGGTCTGCATATCTTTGTGGATTCCGCGTACAACGGCGCCTCGTGGGGCGCGGGTTCCTCGTATCTCCTGTGGCTCAACTATGATGAAAAACCGGGCAACAGAGATATTCCTGCGGGACTTTCCGCGCAGATCTACCGCAGCCGTACCAATTCCTGGATGGAGCTGGTTCAAAGCTATGATTTGAACAACTATGCGGCTATGGTGACCGATGAAGACCTCAACTATCCGGTACATTTTAAGATTACCGCAGACGGCAACACCGGAGAGGTCAGGGTCTACGACCCCACCGAGGCTTCCGGTACGGTTTATTATCAACTTTCTCTAAAGGATCTGCCCAAAAGCGGCAACTGGGTCGCCCTGCGGACCAACGGCGTAAGCCTGTCCTTTACAAACTAATCCGGGAGTTTATCCTGCCGCTCCGGGGCGGCCGGATAAATATCCGCCGATGCAAACGGACACAAAGTGTCCGCAACTCTTGGGATACGGGTCGGGACCGTTTTGGAAGCGGCCTGTATGTCAAGGTTTTTTTTGCCTTTTGGCATATTTCCTGTTTTTGTGGTACGCCGGCATTTGAATTGTCTGGGCCGCGGCAGAGCTGCGGAGTATTAAACCGGACTTTCGAATGAGGGGAAACAAGGACGCCGTTACCGGTTAAGCCGGGACACCCCCTGTTTTGACACCGAACAGGTGACGTTTTCATGTTTACCGCTCATAGTGCTTCATCAAAGCCTGTGTACCCAGGTCTCCGTATCCGGCGGCCTTTAGCGCTTCATAATTAGCAAGCGCCTGGCGCAGAACTTCCAGATGCAGGCCGCTGGCAGCGGCTTCTTCCAGAGCCAGTTTCATGTCTTTGACAAAATGTTTCAGAAAAAATCCGGGCGCGTAATCGCCGTCTATAATTTTGGGGCCGAATGTGTCCAATTGCTTACTTCCGGCGGCTCCGGTGGATACGGAATCCAAAAGCGTTTGCAAATCCAGTCCCTTGGCTTTTGCGTAGGTCAGCGCTTCACAGACGCCTGAGAGGATTCCCGCAATCATGATTTGGTTTGCGAGCTTGGCGTGCTGTCCGCAGCCTGCCTTACCCTGGTAATTGATGTTTTTCCCCATCGCCTGAAACAAAGGCATACAGGTTTCATAGTCCTCGCGCTCGCCTCCCGCAAGGATAGACAGCGTAGCGTTTTTCGCGCCGATATCCCCGCCGGTAACCGGCGCGTCCATCACATGATAGCCCCTTGATTTTCCCTCGGCGAATAACTTTTCCGCCAGCGCGGGGCTGGTGGTAGTCATGTCAATAAGATACGCGCCGCTTTCTGCGCTGTCCATGATATTGTTGGCGCTGAAATAAACTTCTTCTACATCCGGGGGAAAACCGACAATGGTAATGACCGCCTCGCAGCCTTTAACGCAGTCCGCAACAGACCCATGAAAAACAGCCCCTTCACCGATGACATCTTCCACTTTCCCTCTGGCGCGGGCAAAGATGTGCAGTTCAAAGCCGGCTTTCATCAGATTACGCACCATGGATTTTCCCATAATGCCAACGCCGATAAACCCGATTTTCTTCATATACCTTCTCCTTAAAATCAACAACCCTGCCCTAAGGCGGGGAATTAAACCCCTCGACACGAATCAATACCGGACAAGCCGGCTGTATATCGCGTAATTTTCCCCGTCAAAACAGACAAAGATCACCCGCTTAATGCCCGGCGTCTCATCCAGGGTTTTCCGCACCGTTCCGACCGCGACCTCGGCGGCCAGATCTTTGGGGTAGCCGTAAACCCCGGTGCTGATGTTGGGGAAGGCGACACTCTCAAGGCCCGCCCCCGCGGCAAGGAGCAGGCTCTTCCGGTAACAGGAGGCGAGCAGTTCCGCCTCGCGTCCTCCCTCGTGCCAGACCGGTCCCACAGTGTGGATCACATGCCTGCAGGGAAGCCGGTAGGCGGCGGTAATTACCGCGTCTCCCGCGGGACACGGCCCGCCGGGAACGCCGCGGCGGCTTTGGGCGATTTGTATGCACTCGGCGAGCAGCTCCGGACCGGCAGCCCGGTGAATCGCGCCATCCACACCGCCGCCCCCTGCAAGGCTTGAGTTGGCGGCGTTTACTATGGCGTCAACGTTCAAGCGGGTAATATCGCCCCGGATTAATTCAAGTTTCGCGTTGTCCATAATTTCCCCTGTCTGTGATGCCCGCGGCTCATTCCTCCCCTTCCTTCATCCTGTTTTATAGTATAGTATATATCAGCGTTTTGTAAAAAGGGAGACACAATGGCAAACCTAATTCAGATGAAAAACCCGCTTGCCGAGCTTGACGGGGATGAGATGACCAGGGTTCTATGGAAACTGATAAAAGAAAAACTGCTTTTGCCGTATATCGATCTGAAAACCGAGTATTACGACCTGGGGCTGCCGAACAGGGAAGCCACTGGCGACGATGTGACCGTCCAGGCGGCCGGGGCCATCAAGCGCCTGGGGGTGGGGGTGAAATGCGCCACCATCACCAGCAACACCGCGCGCAAGAGCGAATACGGCCTGAAAAACCTTTTCCCCAGCCCCAACGGAACCATCAGGGCGATTCTTGACGGCACGGTGTTCCGCAAGCCCATTACGGTGTCCTGCGTGAAACCTTCGGTGTCAACATGGAAAAAGCCCATTGTGATCGGCAGGCACGCCTACGGGGATCAGTACAAGGCCGCGGAGATGTATATTCCCGGCGCGGGAAAAGTCGAACTGGTCTATACGCCCGCCGGCGGTCAGGCGGAAAAGCGGATTACCGTGGCGGACATGAAGGGCGGCGGGATCGTACAGGGGATTCACAACCTGGATGAATCGATCAAGAACTTTGCCCGGTCCTGTTTTCTGTACGCCATCGGCGAAAAACTGCCGGTCTGGTTCGCCGTTAAAGACACGATCTCCAAGATATACGACGGCCGCTTCAAGGAACTTTTTACCCAGGTGTATGAAACCGAGTTTAAGGAGAAATGCGCCGATGCGGGGGTCACGTATTTCTACACCCTGATCGACGACGCCGCGGCCCGTCTGGTAAAGAGCGAAGGCGGTTTTCTCTGGGCATGCAAAAACTACGACGGTGACGTGATGAGCGATCTTATCGCCAGCGCCGCAGGAAGCGTGGCGATGATGACCAGCGTGCTGGTCTCTCCTTCAGGCGCGGTGGAATATGAAGCCGCCCACGGCACGGTGCAGCGGCATTACTACCGCTGGCAGAAGGGCGAAAAAACCAGCACCAACCCCGTGGCGCTGATCTTCGCCTGGACCGGCGCGCTGGCCAAGCGGGCGGAATTAGACGATACGCCGGAGCTGACGGCCTTTGCGAAAAAACTTGAAGCGGCGACTCTTAAAACCCTGGAAGAAGGAAACATGACCGGCGACCTCGCAAAGCTGGCCAGCCCCGCTCCCACGGGTATTCTCAATTCCTGGGAATTTGTGGATGCCGTTGTAAAATTGCTGTAGCCCGGAGAGGGTAACCAAAGCCCGTGGCAGGAAAAGACGCCGGGGCGGAGGACAAAAATCCCCTCTTTGGCAGGGAGCGGGCCCGGCGGTCTCCGTAGGGACAGACACCAAGGCTACGGGGACAGACCCTGCGGGCTTAGGGGAAGATACATGGAGTTTTGCGCCTCTTCGGACCGCCTGCCGATTGCTTAACAGACGCGAGGGCGCAAAACTCCAAGCCGGCTGCGGAGCGACCGGCAGGGGACAGACCCCGCAGGCTTAGCCGTAAGCTTACCGCAGGCTGTACGAGGTATACCTCGCAGGCTGGGGGTATTCATCAGGCAGCATTATGCCGGGGCCTTGGGCGCTCCCCGCAAGCCGCCGCTGATTTCCCCGCCTGCTAATTAGTAATGTAGGGCCAGCGGACTATCACTATACCGGAACCGCCGTTGCCGCCATTCGCGGTAGGGGCGTTATGGCCAAGGCCTCCAGAGCCGGCGCCGCTGTTGCCGGCGCCGTTTTCCCCGTCCGACGACCCGCCGCCTGTAAAAGCCCCGCCGTTGCTGCCAAGGTTCAACACTCCGCCTTCCGCCGGTACTACCGTCGCCGACTGCGCGCTTCCTCCCGCATGACTACTATGGCTTCCGCCGCCCGAACCGCCGTTGTTTCCCGTTCCTCCTCCTATTGCTCCGCCGCCGCCGCCCGGGGCGATAATCCGGTAATTATTGTGCCGGACCAATTCAGAATCGCCGCCGTTACCGCCTTGAGCGCCCGCAGTGCCAACACTATTGACTCCGCCTTTGCCGCCGGCCCCAACCTTTACGCTTATCGTGCCGGCTTGATCCCAATCAGTACCGGCCTCCACGTTAAACGCGGGATGATAGACAAACCTTCCCGAGCCGCCGCCGCTCCAACCACTATTGCCCCCGGTGCTCACGCCTTTACCGCCGCCGCCGCCGCCCGCCACGACCAGAACCTCTACGGCGGCCGGACGTCTAAGCTCGCTGTAGAACGTGAGAGCGTACGTCTCCTGACCGCCCAACGGGGTATCCTCCTTCGCCATGAAGGTATGGATTTCGTAGATCGTATTATCTATGGTCTTTATTGCTACTTTGCCGCCCTTGGCGTTAGGACTATTGAAGCGGATAGTCGCGGCCGGGCCCAAATTGCCGGTGGAATCACGGGCGTTGACGGTAAAGGTATAACCGTGCCGTCGGTAAGGCTAGCGGGCCAGGAGTAGGTTTGGGCAGCCGAGGGAGCGGCGTTTACCGTCTGCTGCTTCAGGGTGAACGGCTCGCAGTCGATTTCCACGTACTGCAGGTCCGCGTCGGCGGGATTGGTCCAGGTGAGGACGGCGCCGATTTCACCGTCGAGGGTCGCCGTCAGGTTCGTAACCGCCGCGGGGGGCGTTAAGTCCAGGGGCGTGCCGGAGGCGCTTGCTTCAGCGCTCCGGTTGCCGCTGTGGTCAACGGCTTTCAGGGTAAAGGTATAGGTTAGCCCCCCGGCAAGCCCGTGCCAGGTGTAGGTCCCGTCCGCCGAGGGAGCGGCGTTCACCGTCCGCGCCTTCCCGGAAGAAGGCTCGCAGGTGATTTCCACATACTGCAGGTCCAGGTCGGCGGGGTTCTTCCAGTTAAGCTCCACCGAACCGAAGCCGCCGTCAACCGCAGCGAGATTCGTAACTGGCAGCGGAGGAGTCTCGTCCTCCTCCAGCGTGACGGTTACTTCCGTGACCGTTATATTGCCGTCTTTGTCGAAAGTTTTGACGGTAAAAGTATACTCCGTGCCGCTGGAGAGGCCGGCCCAGGTGTAGCTTTGCTCCCCCTCTCCCTTCTTTACCTTCCGGGGGTTTGTTCCCCCCGGATTAGGGTTAATCGCTATCTCTATATGGTCAAAGGTGGTAGCGGGCGGGTTCGTCCAGCTGAGCGTTACCGAATCGCCGCCGTTGACTTTCCCCGTCAGGTTCGTAACCTGTACCGGAACCTGCGGGAGAACCAGGTAGTTCACCACGGCGCTCCGCCTGCCATTGGCATCGACGGTTATAAAGTGGAAGTACAGCTCTTCTCCCGGCAAGGGATCGGGTATGGTGCAGGTTTGCGTTCCTTTGGATGCCCATATCGGTGTAAGGGAAGTGCCGGTCTTGTCATCCGCGCTGTAACCGTACCATATTTCTATGTACTCAAAATCGCCTTCGGGGTCTATCCAGGTGAAAGTTACCGGGCTGTCACGGACGGCGGCAATATCCGTAATGACCCCTACAGCGGCGAGTGACTGCATACCTTCACCGGCGCCCTCGCGGTTTCTTCCTCTGCGGCGCCCCAGTATGGAGTCAAAAAAGGGGTTGTAACAGGACGTTAAAAGCGAGGCCACAAGAAACAGCAGCAACAATACCCGAATAAGTGTTTTTCGCATGATTATAGTCTCCAGCCGAAACCAAGGCCGATGTTCCATATATGGGGGTAGCCTCCGCGCAGGACCGGTTCCAGATACCAGGAGCCCAGGGCGACCATTTCCAAAGTGCCGATGCCGTAAAAGTTACTGCTGTATCCAGCCTTGAGCCTCGCTCCGAAGCCCGGCTCCATCATGGCCGTAAGCCAGGCGCCGGCGGAAGCGAAGTACACGGTATTCATATTACCCTCAAACCCCGCTCCCAGCGCCAAGGGTTTATCCTCCGAGGCGGCATAATGGGGAGTGAGTAAATCTGCCGCAAGGAGTAACAGGGAAAAGAAGAAACGGGCTTTAGGCGCTAAAACCGGTGATGGGGGGGGGGGGGGGGGATGAAACCATCGGCTTTATGGCGGTATTACGTGTAAAAGTCATAATGCCTTCAAGCCCCTTCTTAAAGTATGCACATTTGTAAGCATAATTCGCCGGTATGGAATTGTCAAGGGGTTTCGCCAGGGCGCCGGCATTTACTTAAAAATGTAACTGTTTTTAACACTTGACCCTTTATTTTTTGCCTGTTTAATCAGATAATTACCACCGTATGGCTAAAATTACATGATTTTTTGGCAGTTCAACCCACTGACAGACTCAAAACCGACTAACTGCCGGCGCCCTGGGTTTCGCTGGTTTTTCTTATAATTTATGTTGTGGGTCAAGTTTATCCCAGGGGCGGGCTTGTTGATTCGTTCTGAGGGATTTAATACCCCGCCTTGGGCAGGGCATCGGCGTTTACTTTTTCGTTAAGAGGGAAGTGATATACTAAGCCATCAGGATTTCTTGGGAGGGGAAAGATGGCAAAAATAGGCATTCGGGATTTGGCGCGGGTTGCGGA
>JAIROT010000130.1 GCA_031257385.1 Treponema sp. | reverse complement strand
ATGATAAAGAAAATGCACAATTTTGTGCATTTTCTACCTTGCAGACTCCCAAAGGAGCCCAAAAATCGGGGGTTTTTGCGGTCAAAGGCCGCAAAAATCCACAAGTCCCACAGGCTCCTACCTGTGCCGTAAAGCCCGGTAGGTTTCCCGGTACTCCTGAAAGAGCCGCCCGTAAAGGGCGGAGTTTTTTTCATCGGGGGAAAAACGGCCTTCAATACGGACCAGCGCGGAAGCGGCCTCGGCAAACGAGGAATACTCGCCCAGGGCAGTGGCGCCGATAATGGCAAGGCCGAGAAGCTCCGCTTCCTTTTGCACCGGGACAAACAGCTCTTTTCCGGTAATGTCCGCCTTGATCTGATTGAGGACGCCGCTTTCGGCGGCGCCGCCTGTTACGCGCAGTTCCCGCACATTCGCGCCGGATTCTTCCATTACGGTGATTACGTCGCGGACGGCGAAACAGATCCCCTCAAGCACGGAGCGGGCGAATTCGGCCCGGCCTGAGGAAAGGCCCAGTCCCCGCAGAACCCCCCTGGCAGACGGATCCCAGACAGGAGAGCGTTCCCCGGCCAGATAGGGCAGGAATACCAGACCGCCCGCACCCGCCCCGGCGGCGGCGGCAAGGGCGTACAATTCGTCATAATCGGCAAGGCCCAGCAGATCCCGGCTCCATTCGACGGCCTTGCCCGTGGTTGAGATAATTCCCGAAAGATTCCAGAAGGGCTTTACCGGATGGCCGTATGACATGAGCCGCCTGTCTGTTATCCGCCGTTCGGTACAGACGTTTATCCCTTCCGAAGTTCCGGCGCGGTCGCAGGCCTGGCCGGGACCGCAGGCTCCCGCGCCGAGAATGGCGGCAAAGAAATCCGGGCCGCCCGCAATTACCGGAATGCCGCGCGGCAAACCCAGAAAGGCGGCCACGGCAAGAAGCAGGGGACCGAACGGTTCACCGGGTCTGATGAAGGGGGGAAGTTTCACGGGATCGAGCCGCAGTTTTTCAAGAACAGCGGCGTTCCAGAACCAGCGGTCAAATCCTTCGGCGGGAAAGACGGTTCTCGCTTCGGCGGTGAGGGCGCAGGCCAGGTATTCGGGACAGCCCAAAAAAAAATTAGTCCTCCCATACAGCTCAGGCTCGTCGTTTTTAATGGCCAAGACCTTGGGAAGATAAAAACCGGGATCTACATATCCGCCCATAAGCGCGGAAACTTTCGCGGCGGCCTTTTCCGCCCGCCGATCCAGCCAGAGCCGCGTGGGGGCGGCCGGCAGGTCGAGGCCGCCGGCGGTGAGGGAAGGTTTACCCAGCACCGGAGTCAAGCTGGGGCCGTTCCCGCTGATTACAATGGCCCTGACCCCGGACAAGGCGGACGTGGAACCAAGACGACGGCAACATTCTTCAAGGGAACGCAGCCACTGCCTGCTGTCCGCCTCGTACCGCGGGCCGCTTATTGAAAGGGGAAGGGCGGCAAAGGCTATCCGCTTCCCGTCAAAGCTCCACAGCGCCGACTTGAAAACCGATGTCCCGATGTCAACAGCTAGTATCACGCTTCTATTTTAACCGACAGCACCCTTGTTGTCTCCGTTCAAGTCCGTGAAAACAGAGAAGAAATTTAAGCGCGGGCGGCATTCGTTGTTCATAGTCTCTCTGTCCGTGTATCTGTGGTTCATCTTCTTTCAATTGAGAAAAACCCGACTCACTTTCTCGCCAGTTCGGTCACACCTGTTATCAGTCCTGCGAGGTTCTGGATATCCGAGGGGATGATTATCTTGGTGGCCTGGCCGTCGGCGACTTTTTCCAGAGTCTCAAGACTCTTGAGCCTGATCAGCGCGTCGTCGGCGGCTACCGCTTTGAGCATGGCAAGGCCGTCGGCCCTGGCCCGCTGGATGTTGAGAATCGCCTGGGCCTCGCCTTCGGCCTCGCGGATCGCCGCTTCCCTGCTTGCTTCGGCCTTGAGGATCGCCGACGCCTTCTGCCCTTCCGCAACCAGAATCGCCGACTGCTTTTCACCCTCCGCCCTGAGGATCGATTCCCGGCGTTCCCGTTCGGCCCGCATCTGTTTTTCCATGGCTTCCTGAATGCTCTTCGGCGGCGTGATGTTCTTCACCTCCACGCGGTTTACCTTGATACCCCAGGGGTCGGTGGCCTCGTCAAGAACGCTCCGCATCCGGTTGTTGATCATGTCACGGCTCGTGAGGGTTTCGTCCAGTTCAAGCTCACCGATGATGTTCCGCAGAGTGGTAATGGCCAGATTTTCAATGGCTTTGAAGGGATTCATCACGCCGTAGGTGTAGAGTTTGGGATCGGTAATTTGCAGATAGATCACCGTGTCTATCATCATGGTGACATTGTCCTTGGTTATCACCGGCTGGGGATCAAAGTCAGCCACCTGCTCCTTCAGGGTTATCCGGTTGGCGATCCGGTCTATAAAGGGCGCCTTTACGTGAATACCCACGCTCCATGTAGTGCAATACGCCCCCAGACGCTCAAGCACCCAGGCGTTTGACTGTGAGACGATTCTGATATTGGTGATAATCAGCAACAATATAAAAGCGGCTAACACGATAAACACATAAGTCATAATAGTACCTCCGTTAATTAATTTTCGATTATGGTATCAGGAAGGGAACGGATGATTGCCTGTACGCCTTCAATCCTAATCACTTCGCATTTGGTTCCTTCCCGTATTTCCGTGTTGTCTTCGGAGCGGGCGGACCAGATTTGGCCGTTCAATTTCACCTCACCTTTTTCAAATTCGCTTATCCCTTTGGTGACCAGGGCGTGTTTGCCGATGAGACTATCCACGTTGGTTTTTTCCGTACCCGTTTTGAATTTCCTGAGCGCCAGGGGCCGGGTAAAAACCAGCAGAATCGCCGCAATTCCGAGAAAAATCAGAATCTGGGCGGGAAGCGGTATATTCAAAAACGAGAGGAAAACCATAACCAGCGCGGAAAGGGCAAACCAGACTGTGGTAAGCCCCAGGGTAAACACCTCAATAAGGGCGAAAACAATGGTAAGGACAACCCATACCCAACGGAGGGATATGAAGCCGAAATCAAACAACATATCAAAAGTATATGGCTTACATGAACGGGGTGTCAACACGCACGTACGGTAAAGCAGCGATTATGAGGTATTCTCTGAATTGCGTCAGGAATTACCGGGGGCCGGAATTACTTCGCCCTTTCCAGCGCGTCCTCCACTGCCTCTAAAAACTGGTTATACGCAATAGTAGCTCCGCTCACCGCCTCAACTTCTTTCAGATCACCCGTTCTTGCATAAGCGGCGGCATATTGCCGCATAGCCCTTACCGCAAGCTGGGCCCTGGCATAAAAATCGGCGTTGGAGATTTCGCCGTTTACCTTGCCGTAGTCTTCGCCCTTAACCGTCCCGTCTTTTTGCATGGTAACGAATTCGCAAGAGGCTACCTTCCCCTCGCTAATGGTGATGCTTACTTCTCCCCAGGCGCCGGTATCATCCTCACCACTGCGCCCCGCGTACACCCCGTCCCGTAAAGCGGCCTTCCCGCAGCCTGCCAACAACAGGCCCGCCAATAACAAACCGAAAATAATTTTCCCGCACATATTCCCTCCTGATTGGAAGGCGTGGTCCATACCCCGGAGCTTGCTCCGGAAAATTTACAACCCGTAGTAAAGATGTAAACCGATTTGCGTATCGGGGTATGGACCACGCCAGTACAATAAATTTCCTATCCAACGAAGAACCCCGGAGCTTGCTCCTGGGTTCTTCATTTGGGGTGCTTTTCTAAACTGAGACTTGGGTGATATAGACGATTTCCATCCCAACCAGTACAATATATTAATGAAAAAAAACAAACGGGCCCTGCTGTTTTGGATAAAAGTTGCCAACTCCGAAAATTTAAGTATTGTCAGAAACGCGCTTACCCTTACCCTGCCGGTGGTTATTACCGGCGCGGCGGCGGTGCTGATCAATAATTTCCCCATCGATTTTTACCAAAATTTTATGGAGGGTTTTTTTGGGGCGGGCTGGCGAGGGTTCGGCGGCTATGTCTGGGACGGCACTCTGGCGGTTCTTTCTCCGGTGATGACCTTCTCCATCGGGTACAGTATCGCGGAACGGTACAACCTGAAAAATCCGCTGGACGCGGTGCATCCGGTTATTGCGGGGCTTTTGTCTTTTTGCTCCCTCCTGGCGATAGTGGAGCCTGCGACTACCGATTTTGCCATTCCCTATAACTGGATGGGCGTCAACGGAATATTTCTTGCCATTATCACCGGTTTTGTTTCGGCGGAACTGTTTCTGGTTTTTTACCGGATAAAAAAACTGCATATCAGTTTTTATTCCGAGGATGCCGGAACAACCATGTCCCACGTGCTCGCCGCCATGATACCCGCTCTTCTTGTGCTGGGGATATTCGCGTTTTTTAAAGTTTTTATGGGTTCAATCGGGGTAAGGGATATTCACGCGCTCATTTATAATTATATTTCTCTGCCATTCAAGGGGCTGGGGAACCACCTGGGGACGGCGCTCCTGTATACTGTTACGCGGCAGATGCTGTGGTTTTTCGGTATCCATGGGGCCAATGCTCTGGAACCGGTAATGACCGAGATATACCTTCCCGCCGAAATACTCAATGAAATGGTTATAGCTAAAGGCGCGCCGCCGGCTTTTATTTTTACCAAAACTTTTTTTGATACCTATATATCCATGGGCGGCGCGGGGAATACTCTGTCCCTGCTGGCGGCGCTTTTAATCAGCCGGAAAAAAAGCGGCGTCAAAAGAATCGCGGCAATTTCACTGGTACCCGCGGTATTCAATATCAACGAGATACTTCTTTTCGGTATTCCCATTGTGTTGAATCCCATATACCTGGTCCCCTTCGTGATGGTCCCGGTGGTGCTGACGGTGATTTCCTGGGCGGCCGCATCGCTGGGCCTGTTTCCGGCCTATGCCGCGGAAGTTGCCTGGACCACCCCGGCGATTATCTCAGGCTATGCTGCCGCGGGGTCTATAGCGGGAAGCGTTATGCAGCTTGTCAATTTGTTTCTCGGCTTTTTAATGTACCTGCCCTTTGTCCGTATGGCCGAAAAAGTGCGGCACTACCGTTTCGATGTAAACTACGGCGAGCTGCTGCGCACGGGCGGCGGCGCAAAAAGCGATGCCTATACTGTCCTTGCGGGCCAGCCCGGAGAAACCGGCGCCATCTCGCGGGTTTTGGCAAATGATCTGCTGGCCTCGATTAAAAAAAATGAACATTTGGTGCTGCAAAGAACGCCGGGCATTACTTTCATGCTCGATCTGAATATGTGTTTTGTGCTGGGAAGCGAAAAAACCGCCGTCTTCCTGGGCTTTAAGGATATACGCGAAATGGCGGGCCTTCCTTTTGCCTCCCTTTTTGCAAAAACCATGAGCGATGAATGGATCTCCGGCGCGGAGAATCGCTGTCTGCATGTTATTGAAACAGGCCAAAACGATAGTTATGAGGAGCGGGTGCGGCTCCGTTCCGGCGGGACAACGGTTTTTCAGATTGGGATAACTCCGGCGCAGGAGGAAGACGGTGTCTGCCACGGCGTGGTGATAGCGATGAACGATGTCTCCGAATTGTACAGCGCACGGGAAGAAGCGGAACGGGCCAGCAACGCGAAAGGGGCCTTCCTCGCAAATATGAGCCACGAAATGCGTACCCCCATGAACGCCATTATCGGCATGGTCAATATTGCGAAAACTTCCGGCGGCATTGAAAAAAAGGATTATTGCCTGAAACGAATCGAAGATGCCTCGTCACATCTTTTGGGAGTGATCAACGATATTCTTGATATATCTAAAATTGAGGCGAACAAACTTGAACTTTCCCCGGTACAATTTAGTTTTGAAAGGATGATATAAAAGGTCGTAAACGTTATTAATTTCCGCGTGGAGGAAAAGAAACAGGTTTTTATAATAAATATTGATAAAAATATTCCTGCCGTCCTTTTGGGTGACGATCAGCGGCTGTCCCAGGTTATCACCAACCTCCTTTCCAACGCGGTAAAGTTCACCCCGGAAAACGGAACCATTGATCTTAATGCCCGTTTAATTACGAAAGCCGAAAACCTGTGTACCATTCAGGTTGAAATTATTGACTCCGGCATCGGTATCAGCAAAGAGCAATTGCTCCGGCTCTTTAACACCTTTGAACAGGCCGACAGCGGCACGTCCCGCAAATTCGGCGGTACCGGCCTGGGGCTTGCCATTTCCAAAAGTATCGTTGAAATGATGGGCGGACGGATATGGGTTGAATCGGAACCGGGAAAAGGTTCGACCTTTGCCTTTACGAGCCAGATGCGCAGCGTTGAGGAGCAGTCGGTCCCGGCAGAATTAAATCAGGACGGCGCGGAAGCGTCACCGCAAGCGGAGGACTTCAGTTTTAAGGGGTATCGTATTTTATTGGCCGAGGATGTAGACATCAACCGGGAAATCATGATGACCCTGCTTGAACCAACCGGCCTTGAAATGGACAGCGCGGAAAACGGCGCCGAAGCCCTGCGTATGTTCAGCGAAGCCTCCGGTAAATACGATCTGATTTTTATGGATGTACAGATGCCCGAAATGGACGGCTACGAGGCCACCCGGAGAATACGGGAATTTGAAAAAACAGATCCGGGGTCTTCAAAAGAAATGGGCGGGCAGGTTCCAATAATTGCGATGACGGCCAATGTGTTTCGGGAAGATATAGAAAAATGCCTGGCCTGCGGCATGAACGGCCATGTGGGCAAGCCTCTGAATTTTGACGAAGTACTGAGAACGCTGAAAAAGTATCTGCCGAAAACAACGGAGCAGCCTGGGGGCGCTGATAGACCGGATGGTACAGCAGGCGATGGCACAAGTTTTGCAAGCGGCGGTGTGAGAGGACGGCCGTTCAAATGAGACTCCTGCCCGGTTAAAGAACATTTTCGCCGGGAGCGGAAGCTGTTTCGAGCCGCATCTCGTCTCCGGTCTTGATGACGCCGCCGCGGATAACTTTGGCGAACACCCCTTCCCTCGGCATGATACAGTCCCCCATGCGCTTGAATATGGCGCAGTGGTTGTGGCACTCCTTCCCGATTTGGCTTATCTCCAGCGCCACCTCGCCACAGCGGAGAACGGTCCCCACCGGCAGGCTCGCGAAATCGATCCCTTCCACTACCAGATTTTCCCCAAAGCCGCCGTCAATTACCCCGGCCCCCCTTGAGCGGAATTCGTCGATTTTCCCCAGCGAAAGCAGGCTGACCTGCCGGTGCCAGTCCCCGGCGTGGGCATCCCCCTTGATCCCGTGCCGCGCCACAAACTCCGCCTGCCCCACATTCCGTTTTGCCGTTCCCTTTTCCCCGCTCATGCAGACCGCCCGCACTATCCCCATGCCAACCTCCCCGGCGAAACATCCCCGTGTAATTATTCTCTCGTGACTCAATTCCAGGCCGCCGCAAAACTGAAGTTTTGCAGCTTCTACTATAATAAAATAAAGTAACTATTCAGACAATATGAAGTGCCCCCGGCCCTGTGTATCATTTCCGCGTTCGCGTTGACATTTCGCCGGCTTGTATGGTATACTGCCCTTATGGCGGGAGAGCGATCAGGCAGTTAACGCGGCGCCGGCCAAAGGACAAACCGCCAGGGCCGGTGAAATCAGCAAATGGTCTATGGCAGCGGCCTCAATCTGGATAGCGGGGCTCTCGTTGTTAAAAGCGATCTGGCCGTTGCTGTCCAAAACGGAATTCGGCCTTACGATGAACGAGATATTTCTTTCCGGCCTGGTCCTTGCGGGGGTGTATTTGTCCATGTGGATAGATAAATTCATTGCCGCGTTCAAGGACGTCAATGAAACAAAATGAAAAAGATGCCGTTGTCCGGTCATGGCGGGACGCTGGTTTTTCTGCTGGGTGTTCTGGCGGTATCCTGTGCCGGCAGAAATGGCGCCCTAAGCCGGTATAACGGCCCTGATGCGGAAACCATCGCCATCGGCGCGGTGTATCCCGCGTCCCGGTGGGACAACGACCATTACCTGCGGGAGGCGCTGGAACTGGCGGTACGCCAGGTAAATGAAGCCGACGGCGTTCTGGGCAAACCCTTGAGCCTCGTAACCCGGGATGACCGGGGAGATTCCCATGTCGCGCAGGAAATAGCCGAAACCTTTTCCGATTCCGGCATTACCGCTGTGGTGGGCCATTGGAATTCCGATGTCTGTTATTACGTTGAAGACATCTACGAGGAACGGCAAATTGTAATGATAACTCCCGGAGCTACCAGCCTGGCCCTTTTCGAGCGGGATTATCAGTATATTTACCGCACGATTGCGAATAACCAGGTGTACGCGGAAGCCTTGGCGGATTACATGGAAGCGGAGGGTATCCGCCGCCCGGCGATTTTTTTACCGACGACACCTATGGAACCGATCTGGCGCGGGTAGTGGAACGGGAACTGGCGAAACGCTATATTCCGGTGGTCGACCGGGTAACAAGCGTAATCGCCGCCAACGTGGGGGAGTTGCTGCGGCGCTGGCGGGCTTTTGGCTGCGACGGCCTTGTGCTTGCGTCTTCTATTTTGTACGTGGCCGAACCAATACAAAGAATTCGGGACCTGGGTATTTCCATGCCCTTTTTTTCGGAAACCTTCAACAACGCTGACTTCTACACCCTGGTAGGGGATTACATGGAAAATCCTATGGCCTTGTGTATGGCCGGGAAGACATGGACGCCGCGTTTCTTGCGGAGTTTCGCGCGGCCTGCAAAAGGATACCGGACTCCTACGAAATAGCGGGGTATGAAGCGGTACGCCTTCTGGCGAGCGCGATGAACGCCGAAGGTTCCATAACGGGCGCGGCCATTGCGCATTATCTGCGGAACCTGCGGGACTACCCCTCGGTGATGGGGCCTGTTTCCTATAATACCACTACCCGCGAATTTGAGGGGTGGCGGATGCGGGCAAAACCGTATGTGGAATATTATGAGGCAAAATAAATCATGGCAGACCATACAGATGAAAAACGTGAATTGACCGAAACGGTAGAAAACATTGATCGGATGATAGAGGTTATCGGCATCAAGGCATGGCTTGCCTTGGGCGCGGTGTTCCTGGTGTTTGCGGCGGCGCTGGTATGGGGTTTCTTCGGGACCATGCAAATCCGTGAAGAAGTGTCCGGCGTTTTGGTACGCAGCGGCAGCCTTATCAACATTTACGCCGCCGATGAAGGCGTTCTGCTGGATTTTGTGCCTGTTCCGGGGATGTTTATGGAAAAAGATCAGGTGCTGGCGCGGATAGAACAGTACGATCTGGTGTCGGAGATCAACACGCTACTGGAAGCCGGCGCCCCCGAAAGCCTGATTGAGGAGAAACGGGCCGAACTGCTCCACGAGAGCAGAATCGTTACCTGGGAGGCGGGCCGGGTAATGGATACCTACGCGCACCGCGGGGATTATGTGAGCCGGAGCCAAAAGCTGCTCACTATTTCCAAGGAAGCGGAGCAAAGCAAGGCCCTGGAATGTCTGCTTTACATTCCGGCGTCCCAGATGGGGCAGGTAAAAAAGGGACTGCCGGTAAGCGTGTATCCCGCGTCGATCAGCAAGCGGACCTACGGAAATATGATGGGCACGGTAAGTATTATCAGCGAATACCCGGTAACCATGCAGTATCTCTATGACCGGCTTAACAGTGAAAGCCTGGCAAATTATTTTC
>JAIROT010000095.1 GCA_031257385.1 Treponema sp. | reverse complement strand
TAACCCCGTTTTTTCCCAAAGCGGCCGGCGCGGTCACTAAATTCTCCACCGTTGCCAACGCCGCCATTAAATCGGCGTTTCCCTCAGGCGGCATAGTAAGTAAGTTTTTCAATTCCTTTCCGGCCAGGTGGCTATCGGCAGCCTCGCGGCGAAGGGCATTGAAAAGGCTTTCGGCGCGATCAAAACTGCCATCGCCGGCATACCGGAATTCGCTTCACGGGCGGACGAGATTTCCAAGACCGGCGCGAAAATAGGCATAGCCACCGATACGCTTCAAAAGTACCGCTATGCCGGAGACCTCGCCGGGGTAAGTAACGAAACCCTGAACAACGCCCTTATGACCTTAAACCGCAATTTGGGAACCGGAACACTGGCGGCCTCCATGGGGAAAATTGACAAAGCCCTTACCGCGCAGATCGCCAAAGCCCCCGGCGCGGACGCCGCGTTTCAGACTATCGCCGCTGCCGTGTCAGCCGAGACCGACGCCACGAGGCGGGCCACTCTGATGAACGCCGCGTTTGGAAAGTCGGGGGCGCAGTTAATCCCCATGCCGGGGGATATGTCGGAACAACTTAAAAACGCCCCCGTCTATGGGAATATAATCCCGCCCGGCGCTATAACCAATGCCGAACTGTTTAATGATACCGTCTCCCGTGTAAAGTCTATGGTACAGGGTTTTGGGGATAGTATACGGAGTGCGGCGCTGCAGTATGTAACGCCGCTGGTTATCAAGCTGCAGGACTGGATTGCAGCGAACCGGGAACTGATTTCGACCAGGATAGAAGAATTTATCAGCGCCGCCGCAGGCGCTGTTGAATGGCTTTGCGGTATGGAAAAACAACCATGGTCATACAGTGGTCTGTTTCTTTGGTAGTATCCATCGCTATTCCCTCCCGTGGGATGCTTCCGGTATACCATACTTTCCCTTACTTCTGCCCCGAAAAAGAAGTTGTACCTTTTACAAATAACTCAGTTGTCAAAGTAAAGATACCGATATATGATAGAACGATCCTGATTTTGGAGCGATAGTTCGGTGAAAGGCTTTTTTCGAAAAAACAGCGGGACTCTCCCCTGGCTGGCGCTGATTTTATGTCTGTTTCAGTTGATTTCGTCTTTTGTCGTTCATTTTTCGGGGGGAAAAGACGCGCCGCAGATCGCTTTAGCCGCCCTTGGCCGGCTCGTTCCGGCTTTTGAGGCACGGGAAAAGCCTATATCTCAGGATGGCGTGGGCGGCGGCACTCTGCTGGACATGGTAATTTCCGAAAGCAGTACGGTCGCGGCCCTTGTGGAAGAGACAGCGGACTTTGAGGAGGCAAGCCTTAAGGCCGGCGTGCTTGAGCCGGAATCCTTCTCCAAGCCCCGCCTGCTGCTCTACGACACTTACACTGTTCAGAAAGGGGATACCATTGGTGACCTGGCCGCCGCTTTCGGCCTTAGTCCGGACACCCTTATTTCGGCGAACAATATCAAAAACACAAGGCTCCTGCAGATCGGGCAGACACTGAAAGTCCCCAACCAGGACGGGATTTTTTATGCGGTCAAAACGGGCGACACCCTGGAAAGCATCGCCGAAAAATACAAGACGGAACCCCAGGCTATTCGGATAGTAAACGAACTTTTTTCAGACGCCATAAACCCCAGCACAGCCATCTTTGTTCCCGGCGGCCTCCTTGACAGGGTAAACCTGCAGGAAATCAACGGCGATCTCTTTATTTGGCCCGTGCCGGGGTACATCACCTCTCCCTACGGATACCGGCGCAGCCCCTTTACCGGGATCCGCCAGTTTCATTCGGGGCTTGACATTGGTTCGCCCCAGGGGACGCCTGTCAGGGCCGCCATGCCGGGCCGAGTCAGCACCGCGGGCTGGGACGATGTACTGGGCAATTACGTAGTGATAAGCCATCATTCGGGCTACCGTACCCTGTACGGCCACATGAGCGTGATCAGGGTCAAATCCGGAGCCTATGTGGGAACCGGCGAACGTATTGGCGATGTGGGTAGTACCGGCCTCAGTACCGGCCCGCATTTGCACTTTACCGTGTACAAAAACGGCGTTACGGTAAACCCCCGCGTCTTGATGAGATGAGCCTCCGTCCGCCGCCGAGGCCGCATATCGCTCCGGCAACCGACGGGATAAACGCAATAAGAAAGAAAAGAAGTAGCCGAATATTCATGAAATAAGCCGTTTGTTATTATGCTGTCATCGCAAATTCGCATACCCCGGAGCTTCCGTTCCTATGAGGGGAAAACAATAATCGAAAAATTCGGCCTTTACGCAGTTTCCTTCGGGACTTATCCATTCATCGGGAAAGACCTTTTCGACATTCGCGGTTTTTTTCATATCTATCAATTTTAATTGAGATGAATACGACGGTTCACGTACTGCTTCGATTGCCGCCATAAACCCGCTTTTACCCTGAGCCGCGCTTTTAACCGCGAAAGCTCCAACATCATAGGCTTCTTTTATATCAATCTCAGAACGGTGCGCCATGCTTACCCGGCTCAAAATACCGGGCTTTTCGGATCGGGCCTTTATGTTCAGATTCTCCATGATAGTATCCGCCAGGCTTTGGGCCGTACCGCCGGGGATTGTATGGCCAAATCCGTCTTTAAAACCCGCATCGCCGTAGGCTTTACCCGTCTGATCTTTTAAGCCTTCGCTTACGGTAACAAGAACGCCCCGGCCTTTGCTCCAGGCTTTTTCCACATCCTCAAGAAAGCGATCTTTTTCAAGTAGCCGTTCGGGTAGATACACCAGATGTTCACAGGGCATATTGCGGCTGAATAATGTGCTTGCCGCGGTGATCCATCCGGCGTTGCGTCCCATGAGTTCCATAACCACCACATGGATTGGAAGGGACGCCGCATCCATGGCAAGCTCAAGGGAACTTAAGGCCGCATACCGGGCGGCGCTGGGGAAGCCGGGAGAATGATCGGTTTCCGCAAGATCGTTGTCAATGGTTTTGGGTATTCCGATGATGTTAAGCTCATAACCCGCCTTCATTGCCAGTTTGTGGATTTGGTTACAGGTATCCATGGAATCATTGCCGCCGTTGTAAAAGAAATAACGAATATTGAATTTCTTAAAACATTCGAGAATCTCCGGATAATCTTCTTCTTTGAGTTTTCTGCGGCAGCTTCCGATTGCCGAAGCCGGCGTATACCTGAGTTTTGCGATTTCCGTCTGCGGGAAAGAACCTAAATCCAAAAGTTCCCCCTTGAGTATACCTTCCGCGCCGAAACGGGCGCCGTAGATTTTTCCGATTTTACCCTGTTCCTTTGCGGTTTCAACGGCGCCCTGGAGGGACACGTTAATCACCGGTGTGGGTCCGCCTCCGTGGGCAATGAGCAT
>JAIROT010000251.1 GCA_031257385.1 Treponema sp. | reverse complement strand
ACATACCCAAGAGCCCGCCTTGCGGCGGGGGAGCTTCAGGGCGTTATAAAGGGTATGTACCCTGAGACAAATACCTTACCAAAACAACAACCTCGTCCCTTTAGGGCGAGGTTGTTGATTCCGCGCCACAGGGGAAGGCGCTCGCGGGGGAGGCTCATCCCCCCAAAATTTCATAGAGCCGTTCCAGGTCTTCCATTGAGTAATAGTCAATGCGGATACGGCCCTTATTGAGATCGCCTTCAATGGCAACCTTGGTCCCCAGCCTGCCGATAAATTTTTCTTCCATGGCCCCGATTTCCGGAGCGCGTCCGGCGGCTTTTCCTTTGGCGGCGCTTTTGTCCCCGCCCGGAAGCTCTTCTCCGGTTTCGGCCCCGGCATCGGCCGCTTGATCGTTGTTGAGCGCCGCCGCCGATTTTTCCGCTTCACGTACCGAAAGCCCGCCGTCGAGTATTTCCCTGTAGAGCTTTTCCCTTCCCCTGGGGGCCGTTACCGAAAGAATCGCACGGGCGTGGCCGGGGCTTATAGCGCCCGCTTCAATACTTTTCTGCATGTCTCCGGGAAGTTTAAGCAGCCGCAGGGCGTTGGCCACGGTAGAACGGTTCTTGCCCACCCTGGCGGCAACCTCGTCCTGGGAAAGGCGGGAAAAGTCCATCAGGTTCTTGTATGCCGCCGCTTCTTCAATGGGATTAAGGTCTGTACGCTGGATATTTTCAATAAGGGAAATTTCCATGCGTTTCTGATCGGTATAGTCCCGGAGGATCACCGGAACTTCAGTAAGGCCGGCAAGCCGGGCGGCCCTGGTTCTGCGTTCACCGGCGATAATAATATAAACGCCGTCCCCGGCATCGGCGGCGATAATGGGCTGAATGATCCCATGCTCGGCAATGGAATCCGAGAGCTCTTTCATTTCCGCCTCGTCAAAATTTTTCCGTGGCTGTCCGGGATTGGGCAAAAGTTTGTCGGGGGAAAGCATAAGCACAGCGCCGCTTGCCGCCGGTCTCACAGGGGCCGGAATCGTACCGTTTCTGGCGGACGCGGGCAGGGCAATATCGTCGCCTAACGCGGCTTCGCCGGCGTCTTGCAAGAGATCATCCTCATTCGGGAGCAGGGCGTCAAGGCCCTTTCCCAGCCCGATTTTACGCACCATGGAAGCCTCCGTTTGAGTTTGCGGCAGGCGCGGCGGCCTCACAGGCCGTCACGGACGGCGAAGAGCGGCGGATCAGTTCCAGGCTGAGACTCCGGTAGGCCCGCGCGCCCAAACACTGGGGATCATAAAGGGAAATGGGCATCCCGTAGGAAGGGGCTTCGGACAGGCGGACATTCCGGGGAATGATCGTGGTAAAAACCGCGCTCTTGAAATAGGCGCTCACCTGCCTGACCACGTCCTGGGCAAGTTTTGTACGGGGATCGTACATGGTAAAAAAAATACCGCCGATACCGAGCCCCGGATTCAGGCTTTTCTGAATACGTTTGATGGTTTTCAAGAGGAGGCTCAAGCCCTCCATGGCGAAGTACTCACACTGCATGGGAATAAGCACCGCGTCCGCCGCGGCCATACCGTTCAGGGTAAGCACCCCCAGGCTTGGGGGACAGTCAATCAGAATAAAATCGTAACGGTCCCGGCCGGGGACCAGGGCCTTTTTTAGAAAAAAATCCCGCCCTTTCTGTTCAATCAACTCCACTGCCGCGCCGGAGAGGTCTATGCTGGCGGGAATCACGTCAAGCCCCTGCACGGCCGATTTTCTGATGACTTTGTCGATGGGGGCCGTTCCGGCGAGCAGTTCGTACACTCCCGGCTTGGGAGGCTTTATCCCCATACCGCTGGTAAGATTCGCCTGCGCGTCAAAATCCACAAGGAGTACCGACTTCCCCGCCTCCGCGAGGTAGGCCCCTATATTGACAGCCGAAGTGGTTTTCCCCACCCCCCCCTTCTGGTTCACAAACACATAGGTCTTACCCATGAAAACAATATACACAATCCGGTAAAAAAATGTAAGCAAGCGAAGGTACAGAGACAGGCGGCGGTTCCCCCTTTTTCTTGATTTGTGATAAACTCCATCCTAAAAGAAGAAATCTATGGTCAATATTCTGGTTATTGGGGACGATGAAAAACTGAACCGTATGGCCTGCGCCCGTCTTTCCGGACAGGGCCGCCGGGCCGCCGGCTGTCTTTCGGCAGCGAAAGCCTTTGACCGCATGATAGACAATGTCATCGGCCTCGTTATTTTCGATATTATGATGCCCGAAGCGGACGGGTTCAAGTTCGCCTCTATCGGCCTGTTGACCTGCGGGTTTTTGCGTTACTTCATACCGCAAAAACCACGATTTACGGGCTGCTTGCGCACCCGCAGACCCGGAGAAAAACTAACATGGTCAAGATGACGAAAACAACAGCGTTATTGGTTTTTGTCCTGTTTTCTTCCTGCGCCATATCCAGGACCCTGTATCTTGGCGAGGACATATATTCCGGCAAAACCGGGCCGCAATCTCTTGAAACAGCATACAATGCCGGGGATATAAACGGGCTTTTCCCTGAAGCGGTGTATATCAAAACACGCACCCAAACATTTAACGCCTATCATTATTATATCCTGAATGACGGCCTGATATGGTATAAAAGCATAGCCAATGGGAAAAAACCGGCCGGCTGGACGCTCTTTCAAAGAACAGGACTTCCCCATAACCCATTGAAAATCGGGTTTAATAAGCCAAAAAGAATCGTGGAAATATCCGCCGATGCCGATGAACTGGTTGCCCTTTCGGACGAGGGCGGCTTTTACCGCTACTGTTTTGACAGAACCATAGCCCATAAAAGCAATGTATGGCTTGACCGTCAGGGCTGGCCCGATGAGGAACAGCTTTTCCTTGACCGGCGTACCGCGAAAAACCTCTCCTGGGCTTTGGGTAAACGAAATTCCCATGTTCTTTATTACGAAGATCCCTTCGGCAATCAGCACCACAACGGCACAATGGAAATCGCCACAACCTACGTGCTTTTGGAAGACGGCCAGGAAATTTGTTACAGCGATACCGGACTCCCCGGCGATTTTTCCCGGAACTACATCGGCCCGGAACGGGGCGCGTTCAAGGCCGCCGCGCTTTCGGCCAGCGCGTCAACCATGTTTGTCATAAACGATGCCGGTGAAATGTACACCCGCCTCGCGGACTTCGACAGTATAGGCTGCGACCCCATGTGGTTCAAGTATACCTATATTCCATACAAGGCGGACGTGCCGGGTACTAATTATTTTTCCAATTTTAATGAATGGGGGCTCCCGGCGGAGGACTGGCGGCCCCAGCCTCCCATCCCGCTTGCCGGTAATGCCGCAATTACCCGTCATATTACGATACTGCAAAACGGCCAGGGCAACGGGGCGCGGGAACTCCGGGTAGCGGGTTTGAATGAAGCGGGCAAAACCGGATACTGGACAAAGGCCATTTTCTCCGATACCTGGGAATTCAAAACGGCGCCGCTGCACTTTAGCGAAGACGCAATCCTGAAAATCACGAATTCCGCAGAAGGTGATCCGCGGGCTGAAAGGGGGCCGTCGCCTGACAAACAGTACAGCGGGTATTATTGGAATGCCGGTGAAAGGGAAAACGGCTGGCGTTATACTATTCCCAATTTTAACATTCTTGAAGGGGATTGTGATTTTCGTATAACCTGGCAGGGTGAGACCTGTACCTTGAAATTATATCCTGTGGAAATGTGGACCTATCTTAAACGAAACTACCTGCCGGGTAGAACAGGTTCGCCAAAAATGTTCATGGTTACGCTGGCAATTCCCGGCAACGCTTTCCATGGACTTTCCGCCCCGTTTACCACACAGCTTTCGCGGAAATACGCAAAAAAAGACAAGAAAGTTTTTCAGTATACCATTGCGGCCTCAAGCAGTTACATCCTTCTGTGGGATACTGACGATAAGGAGTCCATGATTTTCTTGACCGATGGGACGGAATCCGATCAGTATACTGCATTTCAGCAAGCCCGGCTTGTTAAAGATTTTGAAGAAACAGCGCGTTACCATTCCCCTGAATTAACCATAGACCGCCGGACCGCAGCAATAAGCTATGGGGAGTTAATCAACAAAATTGAATTAAATAAAATTTTCCGTGATGAATTAAAATATCAGGTTCGCGCCTTAAAATGGTCGCAGCTTACCGCGCTCAAGTTCAATTTTACCTATATACCCGCCCATTACATCATTCGTCTTTCCCCGCTGCGTTTTGTGGATCTGCCGAAGATCCGCACCGTTACCAGCTTTGGCGAAAGGATTATTTTGGCGAATAGTTCGTATATATATACTACCTCCAATGTCCGTATACAGGTATATGAAAAAATCATTGAACTTTTGGAAATACGATTACGCTGTTATAACGAACTGACAAACGGATTTTCAAAAACAGCCGCCGCCGAAACAAGGGAAATTTCCTTTCCGCTCTGGTATTCCGAAAACATCACCGGTTATTCGAAAGTCTGGTTTAATACCCCGGAGCTCTGCTCCGGTTCAAACAATGCACCGTTTACAAAAATTTGGTATTAAACCAGACGGTATAATAAATTTCCTCTCGAACGAGCCTCCG
>JAIROT010000214.1 GCA_031257385.1 Treponema sp. | reverse complement strand
AAATGATAAAGAAAATGCACAATTTTGTGCACTTTCTACCTTGCGGCAGACTCCCAAAGGAGCCCAAAAATCGGGGGTTTTTGCGGTCAAAGGCCGCAAAAATCCACAAGTCCCACAGGCTCCTGGGATATATGGATATTCTCATTACCAATGAGGATACTGCCCGGTGGCTCATCAATAACAGGACGCCGTTTGCGGTTGGGGAATCGGAAATTTCCGGCAGGGAAAGATCCCATAAAGGAGAAATATATGCCGGGTGAATATCTTATGGCTATTGACGCAGGTACGGGCAGCGTACGTGCTGTTGTTTTCGATACTCACGGAAATCAAATCGGCTGCTGCCAGAGGGAATGGAAGCATAACGAAGACCCCCGTTATCCCGGCAGCATGGATTTTGACTGGAACGCCAATTGGAATCTTACCTGCTCCTGTACCCGCGGCGTCCTCACGGAGACGGGCATCAGGGCATCCCAAATCGCCGCCGTGTCCACTACCTGCATGCGGGAAGGCATTGTCCTCTACGATGCCGGGGGGAAGGAAATTTGGGCCTGCGCCAATGTGGATGCCCGCAGCGGGGACGAGGTGAGCCAGTTGAAACAGATAGCCCCGGAACTGGAAAAGGAACTGTACCTTGAATCGGGGCAGACTTTCGCCTTGGGGGCGCTGCCCCGGCTTCTGTGGGTAAAAAACAAACTTCCCGATCTGTACCGGAAGATGACGCGGATCGGGATGTTCAACGACTGGATTATCTACCGCCTCTCCGGAACCCTGGCGGTGGAGCCCAGCAACGGTTCCACCACGGGGCTTTTTGATCTGCAAACCAGAACCTGGGATAAAACCATAGCCCGGCGCTGCGGCCTGAGGGACAATATTTTTCCGGATGTTCAAGAATGCGGAACAGTGGCGGCAAAAGTCTCCTCCGCGGGCGCGGAAGAATCCGGCCTTGCCGAAGGAACCCCCCTGGTCATAGGCGGCGGTGACTGCCAGCTCGGTTCCATCGGGGTGGGGGTTATCAGTGTCAATGAGGCGGCGGTTTTCGGCGGAAGTTTCTGGCAGTATGAATACAACACCGGTACGGGGCGGACCTCCCCCCGCTGTGATGTCCGGGTCAACTGTCACGCCATAGAGAAAGTTTGGCAATACGAGGCTCTGGCCTTTAATCCCGGTCTGGTGATGCGCTGGTACAGGGACGCCTTCTGCGGGGAAGAAAAACAACTGGCGGCGGGGAAAAACACCGATCCCTACGCGCTTATGGATGAGAGGGCCCGGAATATCCCCCCCGGTTCCAACGGGATGATCTGTGCCTTTTCCGATGTAATGAATTTTATTTCCTGGAGACACGCCGCCCCCGCTTTTATGAATTTTGAACTGGACCCGGTCAGGTTTAACAAATATACCTTCTACCGCGCCATTATGGAAAATACCGCCCTGGTAACCCTGGGGCATCTGCGGCTGGTGGAAGAGGCTACCGGAAACCGGCCTGAAAAAATTGTATTTGCCGGAGGGGCCTCCAAAAGTATCCTCTGGTCCCAGATACTTGCCGATGTCCTGGGGATTCCGGTGGAAGTGCCGGCGGTCAAGGAGGCGACCGCCCTGGGCGCCGCACTGCTGGCCGGCAAGGGGATAGGGCTATACCCGGATATAAAGACGGCCGCCCGCACCCTGGTAAAGACAGAGAAATACTTTACCCCCGATGCGTCCAATCAGGAAATCTACCGGAAAGCATACGAAACCTGGCAGGCTGCTTACGCGCCGCTGCTGCGGCTAAGTGATGAAAGAATTACCCGTTATATGTGGTCCGCGCCCGGTCTTTAAGCCCGGCGGCGGATTATGACGTCATTTTAGGAGGAGCGTATATGTATATAGTCGATGAAAAGAATAAACAATATCGGTTCGGCGACAGCGGGCCGAAATATCTCATGAAGGGGCCGAGGATGAATTTTGCCCTGGTCCGGTTCATGCCCGGTCAGGATTTTCATGCCCATTATCACAAAATAATGGAAGAAAACTTCTATATTTTGGAAGGGACCGTAATCATAGTGGTGGATAATGTAGCCCATACCCTTATACCGGGGCAGTTTATACATATTGAACCCTATGAGGTTCATTATGTGATAAATAGATCTTCGTCTCCTGTCAGGATGGTCTCCAGCCTTGCCCCTTTCCAGGAAGACGATAAAATCGAGGTTGACAATCCCCAAGTATAGGGGAAACACGCGGAATTTTGAGTATCATTGTAACAACGGGGCCTTATGCGGTGCCCGGAGAGACCGGCTGCCTGCCCCTGAGCGGAAAGCGCGGGGGCTGTACGGGTCCGCCGTATTGCCGGCGGGAGCGGCTTACCTGACCGTCTTAGCCACCTCGCAGATGCGCTGGGCCATCTTGTCGAGGGAAACCTGCTCCATTACGTAGCCCAGTTCGTGGGCGACTCTGGGCATGCCGTAGACTACCGCGCTGGCTTCGTCCTGGCCCAGGGTCATGCCGCCTTCCTTGTAGATCGTACCGAGCTGCTGGGCGCCGTCGCGGCCCATGCCCGTCATGATTACGCCCAAGGCGTGGTTGGTGTAGGTCATGGCTACCGAGGCAAAGAGCACGTCAACGGAAGGCCGGTGCCCCGAAACCTGCGGGGCGTCGGACAAGCGGACCAGCGCGCCGGCCGCTTTTTTCTCGACTTCCATGTGTTTGTTTCCCTGGGCGATGAGGATTCTGCCGGGCTGGATGGCGTCGCCGTCCTCGGCTTCTTTTACATCCAGGGGGCATATCCGGTCAAGGCTCTTGGCGAATTCATTGGTAAAGCCGGGAGGCATGTGCTGGACCACCACAATGGGAATTTTAAGGTCCGCGTCCACTTTGGAAAAGACCACCCGCAGGGCGTCGGGACCGCCGGTACTTATACCGATGGCGATGATTTCGGTTTTCCCGGGGCTGCGTATCTGGACAGGCGGCTTTGCCGGAGTGACTGCAGAAGCGGCGCCCAAATGGGCAAAAACGTCCGGGGTGTGCCCTGTTTTGGGCTGGTACTCCGAGGGGGAGAGTGTTTTTTTACCCTGAGATCTGCGGTAAGAGCTGCCGTAGCCGAGCAGCATGCCCACCAGGGCGTCTTTAACCATATGAATGTCTTCGGATTCAGAACCTGAAGGTTTTTGAATAAAATCACTGGCCCCCAGGGACAGAGCCTCCATGGTAATCTCCGCTCCCCGGCGGGCAATGGACGAAAGGATCACCACGGGAATTTTGATCCCCTGTTTTTGCCGTTCCTTGAGGAATTCAATGCCGTTCATTTGCGGCATTTCCAGGTCCAGAACGATTACGTCGGGATTGACACGCGGTATCTTTTGCAGGGCGAATAAACCGTTCATTGCCTTTTCCGCTATTACCAGGCCGGGGGTGTCTTCAATCATCCTTCCGATAAGGTTGCGCATCAACGCAGAATCGTCAACAATTAATACAGAAACTTCGTCAGCCACTATAAATTCTCCTTAGGTGAACTTCCGGTACAAGGTTGCCCACTGTGTTTTTAAAAATTCGAATTTGGTATCCATGCCGAAAAGCGATTCTGAATGACCGATAAACAAAAAGGACTTGGACGCCATGGCGTCCCAAAAGCGGTTTATGACAGCCTTCTGGGCAGCCTCATCAAAATAGATGATGACATTCCGGCAGAATACTATGTCCAGGCCGTGAAGGTCGGGATCGTTTTTCAGGTTATGATAGTCAAAACGTATTTTTGATTGGATGTCGGCATGTATTTTGTAGCCGTCCTCCATTTTGTCAAAATATTTGGCAAGGTAACTGTCGGGGATACCGACGATACGGCTCTCAGCGTAAAATCCCTCTTTGGCGGTCATCAGGCATTTCAGGCTGATATCGCTGGCCACTATCTCGTATTTCCAGGACGGCGGCAGAATCTCGTTCATCAGCATAGCGATAGTGTAGGGTTCTTCCCCCGTGGAACAGCCGGCGCTCCAGATTCTGAGGGTGCCGGGGACGCCTTTTTTGATATTATTGATCAATTCGGGTACGACGAACTTCTCCAGTGCGTCAAAATGGGCCTGATTCCGGAAAAAACGGGTCAAATTGGTAGTTATTATATCAAGAAATCCCTTGAGTTCTTCCTTGTTTCTGGAAATTTCAGTAAAATAGGTCCTGGTCGAATCGATGCCTTTTTCCCTCAGCCGTTCCTTGAGTCTGCTTTCCAGGATCGAGCGATTCGTCGGCGTGAAAGTGATACCGCTCTCAGCGTAAATAAGAGCGCGGTACTGCTCAAAATCAGCATTGGTAAGGAACGTGGCTTCAGCCATGCTTTAATAGTAAAAGACCGGAGGCATCGTGTCAATGGCGCGCCGGCAATTTCCGGTTTAACCACGACAAACGCGAATTTATAACTATTCGGCCAAAAACCGATGTGAAAATCATGAATTTTATGTATTTTTGGGGGAAGAAACGAAATTTGACAAAGTTTTCATAATTTTCGACCATACAGACATACAGAATTCAGGTCAAAAATGTCTGCTAAAAACATCGTAAAAATTCATATATTTCATCACGGAAATCCCGCAAGCCCCCGCAGGGGGCTGAGGAATTGGAGCGGATAGCCCGGCCCCGCCGCAGGCGGGGATGCGCCCAAAAAGTAAAATTGCGGTCATTCGATAACCTTTCCCGCCCGGTAATCATTCCAAACCGTTTCAAACCACTGTTCAACGTCAGGGATGGGTCTTATATCCCGCCATTCAATCCGGCATCCTTCCCCGGTATAGGTAATTTCCTGAATCAGTTTTTTGAATTCCCCTGTATCAGGCAAAAAGGAAAAATCGCCTGACAGGCGCCCGGACGGCGGTTTTCCATCGGGAGTTTGAATGAGATAGCCCCCTCTGCTTTGCCCGCCTTTTTTTATATAATCGGCTATGGCAGAGAGGTACACAATCTGGCTTACCAAAAGGTCCCGCGCGCGGTACATTTTTGCCAATTGTCCCCCGGCGGCGCGGCCGTTTAAGATATCTTTCAGGTCCGCCCCGGCTTCGGCGCGCGCGCTTTCAGCCCCCTCCAGGGAGCGGATATGCGCGCCACGGCGGGACATACGTTCACCAAGACGCGCGCGGATTTCATCGGGATCAACAATTTTGCCCCTGCCGGCAAGCCATTGCGCGCCCAGGGAAACCGCCTCTTCAATCTGCCCCATCGCAAGGCGGCATATATCTTCCTGTCCCGGCGGAAGCTGATTATAATGCGCCGCGATATACTGACTGGCACGGAGACTCCCGACCTGGCCCGCGTTAAGCGCGCTGCCGCCGGGCCGGTACACGCCGTGGGAACCGTTCACCTCCCCGACGGGGAAAAAGTGACGGACGGAACTTTCCCACCAGCAATTACCTGAAAGGCCGCCGTTGTTGTGCTGGGCGCACACGGCGATTTCCAGCGGCTCCTTACGCAAATCAATATGGCGGGAGGAGTAGAGGTCAATGGCCAAGGGGTTCATCTTTGCAAGGCGCTCAATGGGCGAGGCGCGGAGGGCGCCGGAATTTTCAAGATATTCGCGGGCAAGATCGCCAATCAGGGAAAAATCCATGCCGCCCTGGGTATCACAGCAGGACGGATTCCGCGTAAAATCCAGAAAGACCCGCCGTTTTTTAATCGCTGTTTCATTATAAACCAATAGATCGATGAGGGAAGAACCTTCGTTTTCCAGTTTTTCCGGATCAAAGGGCCACTGGTAGCCCTTGAGAAATATTGCCTCCAGCATTTTTGTTTTTGAGGAAAAGTATTCGTCAAGAAACTCTACCGGATTGTTCCCGTTTATACCGGTTGAAACATAGCGCGGGATAACCTGCTGATAGGTTCCGGATAGATTCCAGCGGAATTTTATTGAAGCAATGCCGTATTGGGATTCCGTGAGGTTTTTGGCCTTTATGCCGGAGCGAAGGGCCGGGCCCATTCCGCCGGTCTGCGCCGCCGGGTACACGGAAGTCTTGTACAGCCCCGCCTCACCCCCGACGGCATATACAATATTGGACGCCGAAAACAACATGTAACGGCCGCCGGGGTTTTCAATATCCGAAAGATCGAGCGCAAGAATGCCCGCGGCCTTTCTGCCTTCCCCGTCGGGGGCGGTCAATACTTCAATCACCTGGCATGTATCGTATATTTGAATTGCCCTCCGCCTGACTTCGCCAAGGAGAGCTTCGGTCATAAATTTTGACGTATGGGGGCCCGCGCTGCTTCCCCGCATGCAGGGATCATGATCTGTTTTGTAGCCGATGTATTCCCCGTAGCGGTTATGGGGAAAAGGAACGCCGAGTTCCACCAGATTAAAAAAACAGCGCGCCGATAAGGCGGCCTCGCACAGAGCCAGATCGCCGTCCGTTGAACCGCCGTCAAAAAGAGAATGGGCCATTCTCCTGATATTATCCTGCTCCGCGCCTGAAAGCGTCAGCCGGTAGTAGGTCTGCTTGTCAGAGCCGGTATTGAGGGATGTTCCCGTTTTCAAACCTTCGGTAACTATGGCAATGTCGGTATGACCGAGCCGGTGCAGTTGGAGCGCGGCATTCAGCCCCGCGGCCCCGCTGCCGGCGATGACGGTGGTAAATTGAAAAAACCGGATACTATGTCCGTTCACTGTTATTGTTTTCATTTTGAACTGTACTCCTGCGGGATTCCAAACAGCGCGTCAGGTTTTCGGCCGATGTAAAGAGACGGGAAGTAATGCCGAGTTTTTTCGCGGCCAGGATGTTTTCTTCAAGGTCGTCAATAAAAAAAGTCTCGTCGGGCCGGACCTTTTCTTTTTTCAGAATGAAACGCCAAAAAGCCTCATCCGGTTTGATGATCCCCATTGCATGGGACGCGTATACCTCGTCGAAAACCGAATAGTCCTTTCGCTCCTGATGCTTCCGGTAGTGGGCATCCATGGTATTGGTCCCGCAGACAACCCTGTGTCCCCGAACCTTGAGGCGGGAGATTAGCGCCATAGTTTCCCCGTCAGGGACCGGGTCGAAAAAATCGTACCAGGGATCACCGGTAATATTGACGCCTGTCCGCCCGGTGAAACGCTCCCAAAAGAGATGAGAATCTATTTCGCCCCGCATAAGGGCCCCCACATCACCCAGATGATAGGGGGAAGTGGCGGCGCCGGGGTCCGATCCCGCCCCCCGGAAAAAATCATCCTCGCCGATCCCCAGGCTGGAAGCGATGAGACCCACTACGGCTGCGTTATGTACCACTACGCCGCCCATATCAAAAATGAAGAGTTTAATTGTTGATACCATAGAATTTGAATCAGCCCTTGCGGGATTCGTAGACCGCCGAACCTCCGATGAAATATTTTGACAGCGAGAAAAACAGGATGAACATGGGAATACTGGCGATAGCGGCAGCCGCCATCATGGCCCCCTCGTCGGTCATTTTTTCTTCGGTGAATTTGGAAATATACAGCGGGATGGTTTTCATCCTCTCGCTCTGGATCACCAGAAGGGGCCAGAGAAGGTTATCCCACTGGCTCCTGAAAGAAAGAATACCCAATGTGGCGATTACCGGGGTGCAGTTGGGGAAGACGATTTTGCGGAATATCCCCGCCTCTCCCATGCCGTCCACCCGCGCCGCGTCAAGGTACTCGTTGGGAAAAGTTACGAGGTATTGCCGCATCTGAAAAACGCCGAAAGCGCTGACCAGGAAGGGCAGGGTGAGGCCCACATAGCTGTTCTGAATACGCAGGCCCCGCGCTACCATGTACAGGGGCATCATGATCGCCTCAAAAGGGATCATCATCGTGGCCATGATCATCATAAATACAAAGTTCCGGCCCTTAAAGCGGAATTTCGCCAGGCCGTAACCGGTAATGGAGGCCAGCGCCACCGAAGTCAGGGCCGCTACTGAAGAGACCAAGAGGGAATTAAACATGTTCCGGGGAAAAATCCATGAACCGTCATTGCCCCGCAGGGCCTGGTAATAGTTGTGGGGATAAAAAGGACGGGGGATCCAACTGTAGGGCATTCTTAAGATCTGGTTTTTCTGCATCAGCGAGGCGCTGAACATAAAGAACAGGGGAACGACGGTAAAAAAGAACAGCGCCAGGAGCAGAAAGGCGATAAGCGCGTTAACCGGCGAAAATTTTCGCTGTACCTGATGTCCCATAAGTGCCTTCCTCAATATTCCACGTCGTCGCTTTTTGAAAAGCGGAATTGCAGCCAGGTGAACGCCAGCATGATCACAAACAGCACAAGGCTCATGGCGCTGGCCCGCCCTATGCGCTGGTTAGTAATGCCGGTACGGTAGATGTTCAGGGTAATCACGTTAATCGGCGCCTGGGGCGCTCCCGCCTGGGTAAAGAGGTACTGGGTACTGAAGGTTTTAAGGCACTGAAGCATGGTCATGATTGAGACCAGCGCCACGGTGGGTCTGAGCAGGGGCAGAGTAATCCGCCAGAAAGACTGCCATTTGTTGGAGCCGTCAATGGTGGCCGCCTCGTAGATCGCCGGCGGTATCGACGAGAGGCCGGTGATAAAAAGGATCACGAAATAGCCGATGTATTTCCAGAAGTACACGATCATCGTGGAAAACTGAACCATGACGCTGTCGGCAAGCCATTTGTGATCCACCCCGGCGCTCATAAAGAGGACATTGACCCACTGGTTGGCAAGCCCGCGGGGATCAAACATCAGCCTCCAGATCGCCGCGGCCACCACCGAGGAAAGCACTGCCGGGGTGTAATAGGCGATTTGGAAAATTCCCCGGGCGCGCTTTCCCGTTGCCTGAGTCAAAAAAACCGCCCATATCAGCGAAAAAACCAAAAGGGAGATAAAGGTCCCCAGGGTAAACACAAAAGTCGCACGCAGGGAATTCCAGAAGCCCGCGGTACGGGATGTAAAAAGGTAGATATAGTTGCCCGGCCCCACGAAGGGAGGGGCCGCCAAAGAGAGGACCCGTTTGTCAAAGAAACTGGTATACAGGGCGTTGAAGATGGGATAAAAGCTGAAAACCGAAAAGAACAGTATCGCCGGAGTAACAAAAACAAAACCCCAGCGGGACTGTTTTTTCTCAATCCCCCTGTAGCGTTTCTTTCGCATGGATCCCCCTTCGCTTGACAGACTATTGATCTTCGATTAGCTCCTGGGCCGCCGCCTTGAGCACAGCCAAAGCCCGCTCCGGAGTTTCCCCTGAAAGCATCACCGATTCAACGGCCGCCCTGATGAGATTCTGCAAGGCCGCGCTGTTCGCCCCGTAGTACACAATGTGTCCCCCCTGCATATCATTGGTGAACACATCCGAGTAGGGCATGCTCTTGTAGGTGTCCGAGTTGAAGAGGGCCTTGGTAGGCTGAATAAGAGCCGCTTCCCTGAGGTACTCTTCACCATGACTAAGCATATAGCCGATGAATTTCCATGCCGCGTCCTGCCGGGCTTTGGGCGCCTGGGCGTTGACCATGTAGTAGTGACCGTAGTAATTGGCCGCTACGTTTTTTACGGCGTTCCTGAATTGGGGATAGGGAATAACCATCCATTCTTTGCTGTCGTAAAATGCGGGATTGTCCGCTTTTATCCGTCCCTGCTGGTACAGGCCTGTGGTCGCCATGGCAATATCGTTGTTGTCCCGGTTGAAAAGATTACGGGCGTTGGTATAGGTGGGAGAGCCCAGGTTCTTGCCGCCGGGCCCCCAATCCCTCATAAAGCGGAGGAAGGTAAGCCATGCCTCATCCCCGACAATGGCGGTCTTGCCGTCGTCGCTGATCAGTTTGCCGCCGAGCTGCTCCACCATGGGCACAAAGGCCACGAGGTAATAGGGATAGCGGAAGTCAAAGCCCCGGCGGGTCAGTATGTCGCCGTTGCGGATAACGAGTTTCTCCGAAACCGTTACCATATCTTCCCAGGTTTTGGGGTAATCCCTGTCCGGATCAAGCCCGGCTGAGCGGAATACCTTTTTATTCACATAAATACACCAGTTGGTCAGCTCCAGGGGCAGGCCGTAGATGTTATTGTTTACCGTTACCGGGTCCAAAAAACCCTCCCCGTAGGCGCTCAGCAGATCCGCCCTGTTTCGGTAACCCGCGGCCTGGTAGTTCACCGGCGCTACCCGGCCGTTGGCTATGTAGGCGTATTCATCCTCAATAGAGAGATTAAAAATATCCGGCCCCTGATTGGCCGCGAAGGCGGTCTGTACCAGCTCAATAATCTTGGAAGACGACTGGGTGGTCCGCTCAATTTTGATATTCGGATTTGCCGCCTCAAATTCCTGTATATACCGTTCCTCTATGCGGGTCCGGTTCGGGTCCTCATGGGTCCAGAAGGTCAATGTAACCGGCGCGTCGGAGCGCTGGCTGCCGGCTCCCGCGAAAAGCATTCCTGAAATGACGCAAGAGAGCAGCAGCGTAAAAACAACAGACTTTTTCATAGTTCCTCCTATGTAAAATGTATCTTTGCGTCATTTTTACACGATATGGAAGAAATAGCAAGATCACGCAGAGACAGGGCCGAAACCAAAGGTTCAACAGCGCGCGCAGGGGATAATTACACGGCGGTTTCTTTCGCTCTCCGCAGGCGCACGTTTTCGATGTTGCAGCTGAAAAGCTCCCGGAGATCGTTAAGGCCCAGCGCCATAAGGGCCATGCGGTCAATGCCGAGGCCCCAGGCGGCCACAGGCACGGTTACGCCCAGGCTTTCGGTAACTTCGGGACGGAAAATGCCGGAGCCGCCCAGCTCGAACCAGCCCAGTACCGGATGCTTGATATGCACTTCCACCGAAGGTTCGGTGAAAGGGAAATAGCCGGGCACATACTTTACCTCTTTCGCGCCGGCAACCTCTCTGGCGAACATGTCGAGCATCCCCAAAAGGGTACGGAGGTTCACGTTTTCGCCCAGGACAATGCCTTCGGTTTGGTAGAAGTCGGGCAGGTGGGTGGCGTCTACCCGGTCGTAACGGAAACAGCGGACAATGCCGAAGTACTTGCCGGGGATTTCCGCCCTGGGCAGGGTCTTGGCGGAGAGCACTGTGCCCTGGCTGCGGAGTATGAGCCTGCGGGTAAAGTCCCGGTCAAAGGCATAGTTCCAGCCCCGGCTGCCGGTGGCGCCGCCTGATTCGTGGGCGGCGGCTATGTTGGAAAGCCACGGCTCCTCAATGGCCCTGGCTTTGTCAGGCTCGGCGACGCGGTACACGTCGTGGATATCCCTGGCCGAATGAAACTGCGGCATAAAGAGGGCGTCCGAATTCCAGAACTCGGTTTCAACCAGGGGGCCGTCGAATTCTTCAAAGCCCAGGGCGGCGAGTTTATCCTTTACGTTCTCAAGAAATTTCGCGTAGGGATTGGTACGGCCCGGATTGAGCCTTGTGGGAGGCGTCCTGACATTATACGATCTGAAGGTTTTACCCTTCCAGCTTCCCGTTTCAAGCATTTCCGGGCTAAGGGTTCCTATCTCATCTCCGGTGATACCGGCGGCCCTGAGCGCGGCGGCTACCGCTTCCGCGGGAACCGAACCGTCGCCGGATACGGTAAAGCCGAAGAACACGGTTTCACGGTCAATCTGGCGGAAGGCCGCGTCCGACGCGCCCCGCTTTTTTGAGATACCCGCCATGATGCTTTTCTCCGCGTTACTGAGGGAGGCTTCGGCAATCAGGCCGCCTTCCGCGGCCCTGTCCAGGAGGCCGCGCAAAACCGCGAAATGCTCAAGGATCGGCCGTCCGTTTTCAAGCCGGTCCGGCGGCAAAGCCATAATCACTTTTTTCCCGCCGTCCATTGCAAGCACGCCGAGTTTGGAAAGACTGCCGAAAGCGCTGCCTATATCCCTGTTTTCCAGTTTTAAGGTCCGGGCTATGTCGGGCAGGCTAAGGCCGCTTTGAATCCGAATCAGTTCAATGATCCGTTCCTCCGGGCTTCCCTTTTCCTTCCATTCCCGGCCCAGAGCGGTCATCTCGTAAAAAACGGCCGTTGTCCGGCGAATTTCGCTTAGCAGGGCCTTGTCCGCAAGCCAGGACAGGGCCTGATTGCCGTTTCCGGGCTTAAAGCCAAGCTCTTTTTCAACCTTTTCGATGCTAAGCTCGTCGCCTTTTGCATAGGAAAGGATGATCCGTATTTCCAGGGGATGCAGGTTCTTTACCGTGTTCTGAATATCAATCGGCATGATTATAATGAGCATAGCAGAATTGGGAAATGTGGGCAATAGGACGGGCGCCGGCCCTGTAGGGCCCCTTTTCACTTAGAAAAAATACGGCGCAATGCGCGCGGGTGACTTTTAGCGCAAAGCGTATTATAATGATTGCAGCGGAGTGTAAATCACGATGAACCAGACCGCCGCCCGGCTAAAGGAACTTTGTTCCGCTCCGGGAGGAAAGTCCGGGCTCCGCAGGGCATGGTGCCGGGTAACGCCCGGGCAGAGGGCCGTAATCGGAAGGTTTTCCTGAAGATATTCGGCTTTTTGACAGACAGCGCAGCAGAAAATATACCGCCCGCAAAGCCGGCAAGCGCCGCTGAACGGGTAAGGGTGAAATGGCGGGGTAAAAGCCCGCCGCGGCAGCGGTAACGCTGCCGGCACGGCAAGCCTCACCAGGAGCAAAGTCAAGCAGCGTCGTGAACGGCTCGCCATTCACACCGGCTGCCCGCCGGTTAAACGCGGGTAGACTGCACGGAGGGCGGCCGCGAGGCCGTCCCCAGACAGATGACGGTCGAACACAGAACCCGGCTTATGGTTCATCGTTTTTTTTAGATACCGTACTGCTGAATGAACCGCACGGCCCTGCCGATAATGTTAAACAATGCGCCGTTTACAAGATTTTGATAGTAACCCGAAGAACCCGCGGGGGAGGGCCCACTGTCTCCGGCATCTTTGCCTTGACATCCGGATTTTTTGCCCTTAGTATTGAATATCTGAATTTTCGAAAACGCGGTTTAGCGTCAAAAAAATTCGAATCTATTTTATCTGGAGGCTGACATGAGTGAGAAAAGTTCCGCAAAAAAATGGTACAGCTGGTATTTTGATTTTAACCTGCTGTACCGGATTCTCATTGGACTGGTGCTGGGTATCATCCTGGGACTGGTGTTCAAGGAAAAGATCCTTTGGATAACGCCTTTCGGCGATCTCTTTGTCCGTCTGCTCAAGATGATTATGATGCCGATCATTGTATCCACGCTGATTGTCGGAGCATCATCGGTCAGTCCGGCTAATCTGGGCAAGGTGGGTATCCGCGTCATAGTCATTTACCTGATAACCTCGGCGGTCGCCGTTGCCATCGGTCTTGCGATGGGGGCGGTATTCCAGCCTTCCGCCCAGCTTGCCAATGTGGCGGATGCCGCCGCCAGAGATGTCACGGCGCCAAAACTATCGGCGACGCTGCTTGCCATCGTTCCCACGAGCATCATGCAGGCCATTGTCAACGAGACGGTTCTGGCGGTTATCTTCGCCGCGCTGGTTATCGGTATGGCCATATCCTATCTGCGTATATCCGGTGACGAGCGCAAGGTGAAAGCCGCCACCGTGCTGTACAATTTCTTTGACGGTGCTGCCGAAGTAATGATGCTCATCATCAAAGGGATCATGCAGTACGCCCCCATCGGCGTTCTTTCCCTGGTTGCCGTGGTCTTTGCCACAAACGGACCCAAGGTTGTGGGCAGCCTGGGTATTGTAACGGCGGCCTGTTTCATCGGCTACGCCCTGCACGTAATCATCGTATATCTGGGCATGGTTAAATTCTACGGCAAACTGCCCATCAAGCGGTACTTCCGTGACGCCAAGGATCCGTTCATTACCGCCTTCGTTACCCGCAGTTCCAACGGCACGCTGCCGGTGACCATGGAAGCGGCGGAGAATCTCGGCATCCCCAAAGATATCTACTCGTTTTCCCTGCCGCTCGGCGCCACGATTAACATGGACGGGACCGCTATCTACCAGGGCGTCTGCGCCACCTTTATCGCGCTCTCCGTCTGGGGTCACGGTTTCAACATCTCCCAAATGGGCATAATCGTAGTTACCGCCACGCTGGCAAGCATCGGTACGGCGGGCGTTCCCGGCGCGGGGGCCATCATGCTGCTCCTCGTTCTTGACTCAATCGGCCTCCCCGTTACGGCGGGCAGTGTCGTGGCCGGCGCTTACGCGATGATTCTAGGCATTGACGCCCTGCTTGACATGGGACGCACCGCTCTCAATGTTACCGGCGACCTTGCCTGCACCACCGTAGTGGCTTCAAGGATGAAAGAGTTAGACAAGACAAAGTGGAAGTAGCCCGCTCCGGAGACTCAAATTGACCACGGAAGGGGAGGGAATCGGTAAGCCGATTGCCCTCCCCTTCCAAAAACAAAAGGAATTACATTCATGGAACATGAATTGGCGCGGGAATTAAACGAGGTTTTACAGGGTACGACGCCCGGGGCGCTGCTTTCCGGTATGGGTAAAAGGCTGTATTTCCCCAAGGGCATAATCGCGCAGGGGGCTGAGGCAAAGCAGTTCGGCAGGGTTGCTGACGGCACGCTCGGGATCGCGGTAAAGCACAAAACGCCGCTGATTTTGTCTCCCCTGCAAAAACAGGCGCCGCTCCTGAGCGCGGGTGAAATTGTCTCTTACGCGCCGACAGCGGGTATCCCCGCGCTGCGGGAATTCTGGGCGGGTGAATTGCGGCGCAAGAATCCCGCGCTGGGGGACGCCGCTTTTTCGCAGCCGGCGGTCGTATCCGGATTGACGGCGGGTATAAGCGCTGTGTGCGATCTGTTTTTGGATGAGGGACAGACCCTTTTGGCGGCAAATCCATCGTGGGATAACTATGCGCTGATTGCGCAGGCGCGGCGGGGCGGCAATTTGCGTCTTGTGGATATGTTTAACGAAAGCGGAATGGATTTGTCCGCGCTGCGGAAAGCCATGACCGAAGAGGCGCAAAAAACGGGTTTTGTCCGCGTTATTTTGAATTTTCCGCAAAATCCGACGGGGTATTCGCCCACCGTGCGGGAAGCAAAAGAGATATGCGCCATGGTGCGCGGCATTGCCGAAAAGGGGGCCGGGGTTTTAGTGATTTGCGATGACGCTTACTTTGGCCTCCGTTTTGAGGAAGATATCGAGGAAAATTCGCTGTTCGCTTATCTTGCGGATATGCATGAAAATGTGTTCGCCGCGAAAATCGACGGCGCCACCAAGGAAGATTTCGCGTGGGGGCTGCGCTGCGGGTTTGTTACTTTCGCGGGCAAGAATCTTTCCGGTTCCCATTACGACGTTCTTGTCAAAAAGACGATGTCGGTGATACGTTCCACGATTTCGTGTTCATCCACGGTAGCGCAGAATATGCTGCAAAAAATATACTCTATAGACGCGGACACGCTGCGGGCGGAAAAGGCCGCCTGCCGCGCCGTCATAGAAGGCCGCTATAAAAAAGTGCGCGCCCTGGTAGACGCCCAAAAAGGCCGCGGCGCGCTGCAGCCCATGCCGTTTAATTCCGGCTACTTCATGAGCTTCAAATGCAAAAATGTTGACGCCGAATCGCTTCGGTATAAATTGCTGCATACTTACGGGGTGGGCACTATCGCGATAGACAAACGTACCTTGCGGGTCGCTTTTTCCGCCCTTGACGACGAGTGCATTGACGAAGTGTACGCGCTTATTTACCGCGCGGCGGAAGAGCTTGCCGAATAAGCCTCCCCGCGGTATCCGGGAGCCTGTGGGACTTTGCGTAATCCGAGAAGAGAATTGTGTAATTTCACGCATTTCGAGGCTCCTTTGGGAGTTTGTAAGGTATATTTTTGCAATAAATTGCAAAAATATTTAATTTTAGGGGCAAAGTCCCACAAACTCCCGGTCTAATTACTTGACCGGAGGCCCGTTCGATATGTACCCCGCCTTCCAGTCAACGAAACCCTGAAAAAATCACGGCCCGCAGTTTTCGTCAGGCAGCGGACATTGTAAAAGGGCGCAAGGCGGAGCGGAGGGCCGGTCCAGGGTATCTTTCCGCGCCGCCGCCTATATGCCGGCTATTTCCAGCCCGTCCAGGGCAAAGAAGATACGGGGAATCTTCCCGCGGGAACGGCTTCTTTCTCCGCCGCTTCGGTGAGGCGCGCTATGTCCGCAGCCAGTTCCGTTATCCCCTCACCGGAAAAAACCGAAATGCCGCGGACTTGCTCGGCGGGGTATTTGGCGGCAAGTTCGGCGAGCCGCCCTTCGCTTTCGCTCAGATCGGTTTTGGTCCCCAGAAGGAGCCGCTTTTTTTTCAGCAGCGCCGGGGAAAAAGCCTCAAGCTCCCCCAGGAGCACGTCAAACGCCGCCAGGAAATTATCATCGGAAAGATCGACAAGGAAAGCCAGGGCGGCGGTGCGGGATATGTGTTTGAGAAAGCGGATGCCCAGCCCGGCCCCCGCCGAAGCGCCCTCAATAAGCCCCGGAATGTCGGCCAGAATGATGTCCCTGCCGCCGGCCCCATCACGGACGGAGGCCCCCACGGTGAGCACCCCCAGGTTGGGGATTTTCGTGGTGAAGGGATAGGGGGCGATTTTGGGCCGGGCATTGGTAAAGCGGTCCAGGAGGCTTGATTTCCCCGCGTTGGGGAAGCCCACAAGGCCTATGTCCGCCATAATCCGCAGTTCTACCCTGAGCAGCGCCGTCTTACCGGGCTGGCCCGGCAGGGCCTTGCGGGGCGCCTGGTTTACCGGGGATTTGAAATGGATATTCCCCCAGCCGCCGTTCCCCCCCTTGAGAAACACAAAGTCATCCTCCCCGCCGCTGAAATCCCTAATCAGCGCTCCGGTTTCGGCATCGCGGATAAGGGAACCGGGCGGCAGGGGAATGATCACGGCCCCTCCGTTTCTGCCGTAGCGGCCGCCGCCCCCGCCGTCCCGGCCGTTTTCGGCCTTAAAAACGCGCTTGTAGCGCAGGTGGGCCAGGGTACGAAGGTTGCGGCGGATCGTAAACACCACATCCCCTCCCCTGCCCCCGTCCCCGCCTGAAGGCCCGCCCCTGGGCACGTACTTTTCCCGCCGGAAGGCCGCGCAGCCGTTCCCCCCTGAGCCGGAGGAAACCTCAATCACCGCTTCGTCGGCGAATTTTTCCATACAGACAGTGTAACATAAAAAACGCCGCCGTATAATACGATGCGGACGCGCCGTCAGGGACGGCGCGTCATTTTGACTATCGTACCGGTGAAAAACCGGAATTTTTACCGCGAAGCCGATGAGCCTCCGCGCGGCAAGCCGCGGGGTATTAAACCAGACTTTCGAAAAAGTTTTTACTTCAAACCCCTTTTTTGACCTCCTTCTTTGGACTCATTCGACGCAACGGTGGATTTTTCTTCATGATTTATGTGCCGTCCTGGCGGACGGCTTGGCGCGTATACGGAAGGCGGCGCAAAGGCGGCTGTAAACGCCGGAGCGCGGGGGAAAGCGGGGCGGGAAAATCTTCCGCCCCATGCGCCCGCCTGTCACAGGAATATTGCCAAAAGCCTGATTTTTCGTCATCTTATAGGCATGATCCTTTCGGAATTTGATGTGTGGTACCGTACCAGATACCGGCGGACCAGCTCGTCTCTTACAACCACAGCCTTTGTCCTGTCCGATCTTCTGGGGGTTATGTTGTCCTTCGGCTGGGGCTTCTTTTGGGTCAACCTGTATGATTTTTCGATTATCAATTTCAAGTCCTTTGTTACCTATTGGCCGTACCTGCCGGTTTTTATTTTGATTTTTCAGATTTTGAATCTCTATCCGGGAATTTCCCTTGCCCCAGCGGAGGAACTGAGGCGTTTTAGCATAGGCTCCTTTATGGCCCACGGCGGCATTATCCTGTCCAGGTTTATCGAAGACCAGGACTGGGACTCTATCTCACTCGCTTTTATTGTCAGTTTCGTTTTTTCTACCACGATTTTGCTTACCATGCGGAGCGTAACCCACTGGCTGCTTCACAAAACCCGGCTGGGCGGCATACCGGCGGTTATCTACGGCAGCGGCGCTACCGGCAGGCTGGTAATTGACTGCCTTTTGGGCAGCGCCAGAACCGGCTATATCCCGACGCTGATTCTTGACGACGGGCAGGAAGGGATCGAGGAATACCGGGGCATCCCCGTAATTCACGATACCGGCGCGGGACCTGAAATTGTAAAGCGCTACAATATAAAAATGGCTATTGTGGCAATGCCCCAGCTGGACAGCGGGAAGCTGAAAAAGCTTTTGAATGATTCGGTTTCGGCCTTCCGCTATAACGTGCTGATCCCCCACTTTTTCAGCGTTACCAATATCTGGATGTCGGTTCGGGATTTTAACGGCGTACTGGGCTTTGTAACCAGCCATAAACTCAAAATGCCCTGGAACCTGGGGATTAAGCGTTTTATGGATATCTTTATTGCCGTTTTTGGCGGACTTCTGGTACTGCCCCTGCTCCTGCTCATCGCCGCGCTGATTAAGCTGAGTTCTCCGGGGCCTGTCCTGTACGGACACAAACGGCTGGGGAAAAACGGCGGGCATTTTACCGCGTATAAATTCCGTTCCATGGTTACCGATTCCGCCGAACGGCTGGAAAAACTCCTTGAAAGGGATCCTGAAATCCGCAGGGAATGGGAAACGAACCGCAAACTCAGGAACGATCCCAGGGTAACGAAAATCGGCCGTTTCCTCCGGCGTACCAGTTTTGACGAATTTCCCCAGCTTATCAATGTACTGAAGGGGGAGATGAGCCTGATAGGTCCCCGCCCCATTGTGGACGCCGAAATTGAAAAATACGGCGAGAATTACAGCCGTGTTTTTTCGGTGTTGCCCGGCCTTACCGGACTCTGGCAGGTATCGGGCAGGTCCGACAAGGGGTATAATGACCGGGTTTCCTATGACACCTATTATCTGCAAAGCTGGTCTGTCTGGCTTGATCTTTGGGTGTTGTTTAAGACCTTCGGCGTTGTTATAAAAGGCAAGGGAGCGTATTAATGCTGAAAAAACTGCTCTGTGTTTTTGTATCTTGCGTGTCATTGCCGCTCTTTGCCGAAATTCGCTCTTTTGACGCCATATTTCCGGGTCTGCCGGCGGGGATACGGGAAACGGTATTTTCGGACGCCGGTTATTTTGGATCTTCAGTTGACGCTTCGGGCCTCAGCGTTACCGGGGGGGCGGCTGCCGCAGGGCTTGATCCGCGGATCAGCGCCGCCGTTCTGGATAAAAAACCGGCCTTTTTCATAGAATCCCTTTTGGTAATTCCCCAAACGCCCGATACAGTCACCCTTCCCGACATATACAACGCGCTGGGAAATGTCCGGAAACTCAAGGGCAGGCTGTACTTTTCCGAAACCCGCGGGAAACAAATCCCGCTTTTTGAGGACGCTACCCGTCTGGAAAGCGCGAAAAAAAACACGCCGGTTCCTGACCCGCGCCCGGCTTCCGCCGTTCCCCGGACGGAAACGGTTTTTATCAGACTCAGGGATGTCAATTTCGGGAATTCCTATTACCGGGGAGATATGACCGTGGATAATTACGGCATAAGGTACCTTTTATCAAACTATAAAAATTTAACCTACCTTTTTGTTCCGGTTATTAGGGAAGAACAATTCACCGCCCAGCTTTATTTTGAACCGATAGCGGAAGGTGTTTTGATATACGGCCTGGCCGGCGCCGATGTCTCGGACTTTGTCGCCTCAAAAATTGATATACCTTCGGCCATCAGCAAACGGCTCGCGGTGATTATTTCATGGGTGGCGGAAGGCATCGGCAAGACGGGGCGGCAGCCTTGACAAAATCATTGTTTCCTGGCAGCATTTTAACTGCCGGCGCGGTGCGCGCCGCAGTTTCGCGGCTGTCGTATAACGGTTATTACCCTAGCCTTCCAAGCTAGAGACGACGGTTCGACTCCGTTCAGCCGCTTTGATGTAAGTCTTTGTAATACGAGGGCAGGTTCGGTACGTTCTACAGCGGTTCCTGTCACAAGCCCAAAGTCCCCGGCGGAGCGAACGGCGCGATCTATGCTGGCTGCCGGGGCCTTCGACAGGCCGAAGCCGGAACGGATGCTTATTCCCTTTTTGAAAACCTTCTGGGGCGAGACCTACCCCGCCGACCGGAAAGCTCAAGGGCGGCCTATATCGGCTGCGTATACGGCAAACTGTCTGGGTAAAACAAAGAACTGCATCGATACCTACGAGCCTGCGGGACTTGTGGATTTTTGCGGCCTTTGACCGCAAAAATCCCCGATTTTAGGCTCCTTTGGGAGTCTGCAAGGTAGAAAATGCACAAAATTGTGCATTTTCTTTATCATTTGGGCTAAAGCCCCACAGACTCCTACACTCCCTTCATCGGCTTGCCCCTTGATGGTTTGACTGTGGACGCACTGGAAAAATGGCGTACATGGCTTTCCGGATGCGGCTTCTCGGCACGGGGAATCAATATCTGTCTCCAATGCGTGAAGGTGCCGATGGGAGAGGCGCTCCGGCGCGGCTTGGTAAAAAAGCAATCCATGCGCGGATATAAAGAACAGCGCGGAGGCGAGGACTGAAAAAGGCGTCCTGACTGAAAATGAGGCTCGGGCGTTGATCGGCCTCTTGAACACGGAAAGAGGGGACCTCCGGCAGCCTGCGGCGGTGCTGCTCTCGCTGGGCTGCGGACTTTGACGCGGGGAGATCCGGGGCTTGCAATGGGCGGACATTGAGGGCGGACTGATACATGTCAGGCATAACTACACCGATGCGGACGGAGCGAAGGCGCCTAAGTGCGGGAGTGCGGGTAAGGTTCCCGTCACGGCCTATGTAGCGGAACACCCGTTTGGCACGGAGAAAGCGGTATGGGGATACAAACAATTTCTGTGTTGCGGGAAAGTGAAAGTCACTGCTGAAACGGCGCCGGCATATTTGGCGTACAACATACGGCGAGCCGTCAACATCTTCGGGGCGGAGGGTAACGGCGTTCACTGTCCGCGCCTTCCCGGCGGAGGGTTCGCAGGTGATCTCCACATACTGCAGGTCAGCGTCAGGGGGGGGGTCGTCCAGCTGAGCGTTATCGAATTGGGGCCGGTAACCTTCCCCATCAGATTCGTAAGCTGTACCGGAACCGTCAAGGGAACCAGGTAGTTCACCACGGCGCTCCTCTTGCCTGCCTTATCGACGGTTATAAAGTGGAAGTACAGCGGAACCTCCGGCGCGCCGTCCACGGTGCAGGTTTGCGGATATTTCCCTTCAAATAAACAAAATATTCCGGTTTAAGGCGCGCGGCGATCCCCGGTATAGGTCTTCCAACGGTATGAAAATAGTACCAATTTTTTTATTGTCATACCAATTTAAGAATGATATGCTATCCTTGTTAAAAGAAAAATGATTTTTTTATTTTGAGTGGAGGCTTCAATTTGAAACAGGAAAACCAAGCATACGGCGGGGAATTGCTGCTGGATATCTACCTGGTTATGAAACAAATACGCTTATTTGAGGAAACCAGTTTTCGTTTCTTCCAGGAGAATAAGCTGCGCGGTTCGGTGCATCTTTGTATAGGACAAGAGGCTGTCAGCGCTTCTGTAATGGCCCTGCTGGATGACGGAGACTACATCACCTCAACCCACCGGGGACACGGCCACGGTATTGCCAAAAGCCGGGATCTGAAAAGCGCCTTTTCGGAACTCATGGGCAAAGAAACCGGTTTTTGCCACGGCAGGGGCGGGTCAATGCATATTTGCGATTTGGCCAGGGGAAATCTGGGGGCCAATGCCATTGTGGGCGGGGGGTTGCCCATTGCCGCAGGAGGCGCCCTGGCCCAAAAGCTGCGTAAAACCGGGCATATTACCGTAGCCTTTTTTGGCGACGGGGCATCCAATCAGGGGACTTTCCACGAAGCCCTGAATCTGGCCTCGGTCTGGAAACTGCCGGTGGTCTACGTCTGTGAAAATAACGGTTTCGGCATTTCTACCCCGGTAAGCCAGTCCACATCGGTAAAGGATATAGCAAGCAGGGCCGCCTCTTACGACATGCCCGGCTATGTGGTAGACGGCAATGATGTGACGGCCGTTTTGGAAACCTTCTCTAAGTGCAAGGAAAGGGCCAAAAAGGGCGAGGGCCCTTCGTTAATTGAGGCAAAAACCTACCGCTGGAAGGGGCACTGGACCGGAGACCCTGAAGTTTACCGGACCAGGGAAGAAGTGGCGGCGTGGATGGAAAAATGTCCGATTAAACGGTTCAAGGCATATCTGCTGGAAAACGGTATCGCATCGGAAAAAGAACTCTTAAATATTGACGAAAGGGCGCAAAAGGAAGTGGCGGAAGCGGCTCAGTTCGCCCTGGATTCACCGGAACCGGATCCCGCCCATGTGATGGACGGTATGTATGTGGAAGGATGGTATCCCAAATGAGCGTAAAAACCTATGCAATGGCCATACGGGATGTATTGGCGGAAGAAATGCGCCGTGACAGGGAAGTGTTTATCCTGGGCGAGGATATTGCCGGGCAGGGGGGCATCTTTGGCTGTACCAGGGGATTGCTGGACGAATTCGGTGATGAACGGGTGCGGAATACCCCCATATCCGAAAATGCCTTCGTAGGAGCCGCGGTAGGCGCTGCCAGCGCGGGCATGAGGCCGGTGGTAGAATTGATGTACATGGATTTCCTCTACCTCGCCATGGATCAGGTGCTGAATCAGGCCGCCAAAATCCGCTATATGTTCGGCGGTAAAGTGAAAGTGCCCCTTGTTATCCGGGGACAGCAGGGCATAGGCCGGGGTAACGGCGCCCAGCATTCACAGTCGGTGGAATCCATGATGATGAACATACCGGGGATCAAAGTGGCCTGTGCCTCAAGCCCCGCGGATGCCGCAGGATTACTACGGACCGCCATCAGGGACGATAACCCGGTCCTCTTTTTTGAACACAAGGCTCTTTATAATACCAGGGGAGAAGTTCCGGATGATCCTGATTTTGCAATTCCCTTCGGCAAGGCTGAAATACTCAGGGAAGGAAAGGATCTTACCATTGTTGCCAACTTTCTGTACCGCCATAAATCCCTTGAAGCTGCCGACATGCTTGCCGAAGAAGGGATCTTTGCCGAGGTGATCGATCCCAGGACCCTGGTGCCTCTGGATATTGACACTATTGCCGCATCGGTAAAAAAAACCGGCAGGCTGATTACGGTACATGAGGCTCACCGTGAAATGGGTTGGGGGACAGAGATAGTCGCCCAAGTAGTGGAAAAGGTGTTTCCCTATTTGGATGCTCCGCCCATACGGGTGGGTTCCAGGATGTGTTCCCTCCCCTTTAACCTGGGTCTTGAAAACGCCGTAGTCCCCCAGACGGCGGATATTGTGACGGCAGCCAAAACCGCGCTGTATATCGCTTAAAGGGGGCTTTCGTGGCAGAACGGATTATTCTTCCAAAACAGGGCCTCCAGATGACCGAGGGTACCATTACCGAATGGTGTGTAGCCGAGGGCGGAGAAGTCATCCGGGGGCAGCCTCTGTTCATCATGGAAACCGATAAAACAACCCTTACGGTTGACGCCGGTGTTTCGGGGACCCTGCTTAAAATTTTTGCCCCGGCGGACACTGTGGTACCCGTAGCGCGGATCGTCGCGGTGGTTGGGAAACCGGGTGAAGATATTTCGGCTTTTCTGGCGGAAGCAGCCTCTGCGGGCGCAGCCGCCGAAACAGGGACGGTAAGTCCTAGGGCCCTCCCCGCGGCCGCCAAACCCCGGGGACGTGTATTGATTTCCCCCCGTGCAAAAATGAGGGCGCGGGAATTGGGCATTGATTATTCGGCCATACAGGGTTCTTCCCCTGACGGAATGATCGTAGAAAAAGACGTGCTTGCCGCCCGGTCAAAAGCGCCCAGGGCTTCTCCGCTGGCAAAAAAGACGGCGGAACTTTCAGGAACGGATATTTCCAAAATAAGCGGCGCCGGGGCGCGGGGCAAAATCATGCGGGACGATGTAATACGCTCCGTGCGGAATACCGGCGCCCGGCGGACCATAGTGCCCCTAGGGGGAATGCGGAAAATTATCTCCGAAAAAATGAAGCGGAGCCTCAACGAGAACGCCCAGGCCTGTCACAGGGTTTCGGTACGTATGGACGAAGCGGTCAGGCTGCGTATCAGTCTGGAAAAAACCGTAGGCTTTAATGATCTCATTGCCCTGGCGGCGATCCGGGCCTTACGTGATTTTCCCGCAGTAAACGCAGAGCTGACACCCGAAGGAATTTGGCAGAAAGATTTTGTTAATTTGGGTGTCGCTGTCGCGGTGGACAAGGGGCTTATCGTACCGGTTGTAAAAGACGCTGATTTGCTTTCCCTCAGGGAACTTGCGGCGGCCATAAAAGCAATGGTTGAAAAAGCCCGGAACGGCGCTCTCGAACCCGATGACTATACGGGCGGCAGCTTTACGCTTTCAAACCTGGGTATGTACGGCCTTGAGGAATTCGTCGCCATCATCAATCCGCCGGAAGCGGGAATCCTTGCGGTGGGCAGAATTGAAGATACGCCGGTGGCGGTTGCCGGAGCGCTAGCAATTCACCCCGTGATGAAACTGACCCTTTCCTATGATCACCGTATTGTGGACGGCGCTCCCGCGGCGCAGTTCCTCTATCGCATAAAAGAATATCTGGAAAATCCTTTCCGCATGCTTTGAAGCATCAGGCGGAAAATAATTTGGTTTTAAGGAGCAGACATGGAAATTGCAGAACTTGTTAAAAAATCACGGATAGCCCAGGCTGTCATTGCCGGGTATTCACAGGAAAAAATCGACTCCGTAGTCCGTATGCTGGCAAAGGTTGTCTATGACAACGCGGAACCTCTTGCAAAAATGGCGGCTGAAGAAAGCCGCATGGGGGTCTACGAAGACAAAATCACCAAAAACAGGGGAAAGGCCCGCTTACTCTGGTACGGCCTTAAAGGCAAAAAGTCCGTAGGTATACTGGAATACGATGAAAAGGCCGGCATTGCTCTGGTTGCAAAGCCCATGGGCGTTATCGGCGCCGCTACTCCCTGTACCAACCCCATTGTTACGCCCATGTGCAACGCCATGTTCGCTATCAAGGGCGGCAACTCCATCATCATCGCCCCTCACCCGCGGAGCAAAAAATGCGCCGCCCGTCTTGCGGAACTTTATCATGCGGAACTGGACAAAATGGGCGTACCACGGGATATCTTTCTGGTTATTGAAGAGCCTACCATCGATCTGAGTACGGAACTGATGAAATCGGTAGATGTGGTAATAGCCACAGGCGGCGGCGCCATGGTTAAATCCGCATACTCTTCAGGGAAGCCCAGCTTCGGCGTCGGCCCCGGCAATGTGCAGGGTCTTGTGGACGATGATGTGGACATCGAAGAGACCGCAAAAAAAATGATCCAGAGCCGCATATTTGACAACGGAATCATCTGCTCCGGTACCCAGACCATCATTGCCAGCAAAAAGAATTTTAAAAAGGTGATCGATGCCTTTGTAAAGAACGGCGCCTTTTATATTGACGACCCTGCGCTGGTGGATAAATTCAGAAAAATCCTTTTCCCCAACGGTCAGATCCATAAGGATTCAGTCGGTCAATCCGTCCAGGCCATAGCCAAACTTGTGGATGTGGATATCCCGGCGGGGACCAGGGCAATTATCCTTAAACCTGAAAAATACGGAAAAGAAGATTACCTTTCCCGTGAAAAAATGTACCCCGTGATGACCGCATACGAATATAATACCTGGGAAGAAGCGGTGGATATTGCCCATGCGAATCTGCTCTGCGAAGGCGCGGGCCATTCGGTGGATGTACAGTCCAATAACAAACAGCATATTGAATATGCGGGCCTTAAGCTTCCTGTTTCCCGTATTCTTGTAAACCAGATCTGTACCAGCATGAATGGCGGGGCTTTTCAGAATTCCCTTTCTCCCACCACTACCCTGGGCTGCGGAAGCTGGGGAAATAATTCCATAAGCGAAAACCTCTCCTACTATCACCTGTTCAACAAATCCCGTATCGCTTATGTCAAACCAAACTGGAATCAGCCCGGCGACGAGGAAATTTTCGGATGAAACTGCTGGAATACCAAGCCAATACCCTAATGGATAAATACGCTATTCCCATTCAAAAGGGCATTGTCATTGACTCTACAGAGGGAACGGCGGAAAAGATTAAAAATGCGGGGTTAAAGTTCCCTGTGGTTATAAAGGCCCAGGTTCAGATTGGGGGCAGGGGCAAAGCCGGGGGGGTAAAATTCGCCGGCACGGCCGAAGAAGCCGCCAAACTCTGCGGCGAAATGCTCGGTATGGATATTCGGGGCTTTAAAAGTAATGAACTTTTGGTACTGGAAAAAAAGGATATCAAAACCGAATGGTATCTTTCGATTATGCTGGACCGGTATTCCAAAGCGCCGCTTCTGATTTTCTCCCCCCTGGGCGGCATGGATATTGAAGAAACCGCCAAAACCAGTCCGGAAAAGATAGCCAGGGTTCCCCTGGATCCCCTAAGGGGAGTCCAGGATTATGTAATCAGCTATGCCATGGATAAAACCGGCGCTGATAAACAGTACAAAGATCAGCTTAAAGAAACGGTAGAAAAACTGTACCGCATGTTCTTTGACTATTATACCATGCTGGTTGAAATTAATCCCCTGGCTGTCGGTGAAAACGGCGGATTGGTCGCCCTGGACGGCAAGGTAGAAGTGGACGACAACGCCCTGCCCCTTCTGCCCGACATAACCGCCTTCAGGGATAAACTCCAGGAAGATCCCCAGGTCGTCGAAGCCAGAAAGGTCAACTTTCTTTTTATTCCTGTCGAGGAAAGCGGCGCTATCGGCGTTATGTCCAACGGTTCAGGCATGCTCATGAGCTGTATTGATCTTATCTCTAAAAAGGGAATGAAGGTTCATGCGGCCCTGGATCTGGGCGGCGGCGCAACTTCTGAACGTATTGCAGAAGCAGTGCGTATCATGTTTAGCCGTCCCCAAATAGACACGGTTTTCATCTGTATCTTCGGCGGAATTACACGCTGTGATGAAGTCGCCAAAGGCGCCTGCCTTGCCATGGCGCAAAAAGAAGGGGCCGGAAAAAACCTGATACTCCGCATGGAAGGAACCAACAAAGAAGAGGCCGCAAAAATTATCGCCGAATCCGGGCTTCCCGTCACCATAGCCGAAGGTATTCCCGGTTCAGTGGATACCATTTACCGGATCAGAAAGGGAGCTTGAAATGAGTATTATTATTGATGAAAACACAAGACTCCTTGTACAGGGCATTACAGGCCGGGAAGGAATTTTCCACACCCGGACCATGCTTGAATACGGCACAAAAGTTGTGGCTGGAGTTACTCCCGGCAAGGGCGGTCAGGATGTTGCTTTTGACATCAAAGGAAAAGCCGTTTCGGTGCCGGTTTTTAATACCGTACGGGAAGCGGCGGAAAAAACAAATTGCAACGCAACCGTGATCTTCGTACCTGCTAAATTTACCCCCGCCGGGGTTTATGAAGCGGCGGATGCCGGAATTCCTCTGATCATAACCATCTCTGAACATACCCCGGTTCATGAAATGATGAAGTGCTGCTATGTAACCAGGCAGAGGGGAATCCGTCTTTTCGGCCCCAATAGTTTCGGCATTATCTCCCCGGGAAAATGCAAGGCCGGCTTCATGGCCCACAAATACTACACGCCTGGTCCTGTAGGGCTTATGTCCAGGAGCGCCACCAACTGTTACGAAACGGTGATGATGATGACCGCCTGCGGCATAGGACAATCCACCTGCATTGGCGTAGGGGGAGATATGATCCCGGGATCTACCTTTGTAGACCTTCTTCCCGATTTTCAGGCAGATCCCGAAACAAAATACATCGTCCTTATCGGTGAAATTGGGGGCAGTGAGGAAGAAATTGCCGCCGAATATATCAAAAAGCATGTGACCAAACCTGTTGTCGCCCTTATTGCGGGCAAAAACGCGCCCAGGGGAAAAAACATGGGCCACGCCGGAGCCATTGTAGGCGCCGACGGCGCCGGCAGCGCGGAGAACAAGGAAAAAGCCCTTCGCGCCGCGGGGGTACGTATTGCTGAAAGCACTACACATATTATTGAAATCCTTAAAGAGGTGGTACATGGCTGAAACTTTTGATGCGGCGGTAATAGGGGGCGGCCCCGGCGGTTATATCTGTGCCATACGCTGCGCCCGGCTTGGTCTTAAAACCGCTCTGGTAGAAAACCGTGAACTGGGGGGAACGTGCCTTAACCGGGGTTGTATCCCCACCAAGGCCCTGCTCCATACGGCAGAACTCTATGATGAAGTTGCAAACCACGGTAAAGAACTGGGCCTTGCCGTAAACGGTATTACGGTGGATTACGCCGCTCTTGCAAACCGCAAAGATATGATCATTACCAGACTGCGCAGGGGGATTGAGGGCCTTATTAAAGGCCGGAAGATCACATTGATACAGGGAACGGCGGTGTTGACCGGTTCCAAAACCTTCAGCGTTACACCTTCCGCAGGCGCTAATTCCGCATCTGATTACACAGCCGACTCAATCGTTTTAGCAACCGGTTCTGAACCTGCTTCCATTCCTGTTCCGGGCGCGGTTCTTCCCGGTGTGATCAATTCCGATGACTTCCTCGCCCTGAAGGAAATTCCGGACTCGACGGTAATAATTGGCGGCGGAGTCATAGGCATCGAATTCGCCACCCTGCTCTCCTCTCTGGGGAAGAAAGTTACAATAGTAGAAATGCTGCCGAATATTCTCAACGGCATGGATGACAGTGTCTGTGATACCGTGAGCAATATCCTAAAAAACCGGGGAGTAGCGATTCACTGTCCGGCAAAACTGTGTGAGATTAAAGCTTCAGGTTCTGCCCTGAGCTGCACTTACGAAGAGGGGGGCGGCAAACAGGAGGCTTCAGGGTCAATGGTGATTATGGCCGTAGGCCGTAAGCCCCTAACAAAAAATCTGGGCCTTGAATCCGCAAACATAGCGGCGGTCAAAGGTTTTGTTACGGTTGATGAGTACCTGCGCGCCAATGTACCAAATATATACGCCATAGGGGACATCACCGGAAAAGTACAGCTTGCCCATGTCGCCAGCGCCCAGGGTATGGTTGCCGCCTCGAATATAGCCGGAAAAAATATAAAGATGCGCTATGATATTATCCCTGCGTGCGTATATACCAATCCTGAAGCCGCCTCTGTCGGCATGACTGAAGCCGCGGTCAAGGCCGCCGGATTGCCCTATAAAACAGGCAGTTTCCCCGCCATTGCCAACGGCCGTTCCCTCATCATGCATTCCACTGAAGGTTTTGTAAAAATGCTCACCCATAAAGAGACAGGCGAAATACTGGGCGCTCATATCGTGGCCCCCAGAGCCACCGACTTGATAGGTGAAATCGCGGCCGCCATGCGGGCGGAAGCCACCATCGAAGAATTGGCCGATACTATTCATGCCCATCCCACCGTTAACGAGATGATCATGGAAGCCGCCCACGATGTGGAAGGGCTGTGTTGTCATAAGATGTAGGGGATTCGTTCAGGAAGGATCAGGTACCGTCACACAGCCGTCAGGCAGTATCAGTATTTTCGGAACCGCAATTCCCCCTGCCCTTGCCCGCCGGAGGGCTTCATCAAGAGCTTCCTGGGGTGTCAATGCCTTTTGGATAAATATGCTCTTAAGGCGCTCTCCGCTAAGTTCAGACACTGCGTTTATAACGGCGCGTTCGGAAACAGCCGCCATCTTGGCGGCCTTATGGTATCCCAGCTTATAGCCTTCACGAATCCTGGCCATTGCATCTGTCGGGCTTGAGGCGGAAGCCAGCAGATTGGCGTAGGCCTCATCCCCTATACCGTCACGGCAGGAAGAAACCAGAATAAGAGTCCCGCCGTCTTTCAGGGCTATCGCGCCGTTATCAATGGCTTTTTGGGACTGGTAAAGATCTATATCCATGGGAAACTTTGCAACCGATACTACAATGTCCGCCTTTGCCGGAACAGAAACACTGAAAATTTTCTTTGCGATAACAACCGCCTCATAAAAGGAACCCATAAGATCCCCTGCTGTTGCGGCCGCCACTTCCTGATTTTTATCAAGCACCGTCATAATTGAAAAAACCGGCGTCTTGATCAGGGGAAGGGCGTCCATCATATCTTCATGAACCGGATTACCTTCCAGGGCAAGGGAACGGGCCGCGGGGGACAGGGCCTGTTTGTGATTTTCCTGAATAGTCCTGTAAGCCGCGATTCCCGGAAGAAAGGCTTTGCGGCCTCCGGTAAAACCCGCAAAGTAATGAGGCTCTACACTGCCTGTGGCAATGATGCGGTCTGCTTCAAAAAGACATTTGTTTAATAAAATCGGAGTCCCATTCCTGGTAGTCCCGAGGTCAACCATTTCAGCATCATTGCGGGCATCATGGGCGATACAGCGGTTCCGCAGGGAGTTATAACAAGCGCCTAATATCTGGTTGTATTCTTCCTCAGAGGGTTTGCGGTGAGCGCCTGTAGCCACCAGGATCGTGCAGTTATTCAAATCAATATCCGCAGCCCTTATGGCCGGTATAAGGCTTTTAAGTATGGCCTCTGTCGGCGTAGGCCTTGTAGCGTCATTGACCAGTATAAGGAGTTTTTCAGATCCCGCAAGAAATTCATCCAGGCTTTGCCCTTTAGTCTTTCCTTCTCCCACAGTACGGACAAGGGCTTCGGCAAGTATTTCTTCGGTACTTCCTGATGCGTTAAATTCATTGGGCTCAGCAATCGCAAGGAGATGCTCATCAGGAAAGTCCAGGGGGAAAGTACTGTTGAGATAAGGGACTATTACTTTCATGCTTTGTCAATTATATCATGTCAATGTTCCGGCGGACAAGCGCCCCGTTTGCAAAACCTAACGGCCCTTTCCCCCGCTTTTACGGTTTTCCCTCATGGACATCATCAGGATCACCAGGAACAGGACAACAAGAAACAGTATAACGCCCAGCAGCGCGAAGATATTGTTCCCCGTATTGGGCGGCTCTTCCACCGGTACGTCAAAGGGGATGAAGGGGCTTGCGGGTTCGGCAGGCTTCACCAGAAAGATAAGAAACAGGCTGATAATAAGCGAGAGTACCATCACGCCCAGGGCGATAAGGGCGGCGATCCGTACCCGGAAAGTGGACTTCTTTGAAAGGGCCAGATAAATAACACCGGCCGGCATGATAATGCCCAGGAGTATCAGAACAAACATACCCTATTGTCGGCCTGTTTCACCGGAAAAACAAGCGGCGGCAGGGGGCCTGCGGCGTATGGCGATTCCACAAGGTCCGCTCTCCCTAAGCTCACACCACTCCCGGTTTACGGCCCAGGCGCAGGGCCTCGCGGAGCAGGGCGCTTACGCCGCCGCCTTCGGAGAGGATGCGGTACATTACAGGCACAAGCGGCGCGCCTGAAACGGCTTCCGGTCCGGCGATTTGCTCCAGCGCGGCAAGGGCGGCTTCAGGCGTCCGGGCCAGGCCTTTTTCGCGGAGATGGCAGTCAAGCGCCGCTGCCGCGCCGGCCGAGATGAACGCGGGGATAACGCCCTGGGCGCGGCAGCAGGCGATTGCGCCCATGAAGCGGTCGTTGGAGCCGAGTTTTCGTTCGGTGTCGGCGCCTACCCGGCCGCAGGTATCGGCCAGGGCGCGGTTGGAAAAGCGGCAGAGCAGATCCTGTATGTGGGAGAGGAGGTCTTCCAGGGCTTGGCCGTATTTGGCGGAAAGGGCGCGGGCGCTTTCAAGCATGGCGTTCTGGGCAACGCAGAGTATTTCGGCACGGGCCGCAGCAACGGCGATGAAGCGCTCCCCGGAGAGCAGGCCCAGGTAGGCGCATATTCCGTGGCCCATGTTGTGTACGAACAGTTTGCGCTGGATGTAAAAATCGAAGGGTTCCAGGGGCACCAGCCCCTGCAGGAGCGGAGGGTCGCCCTTGAAGGCGGCGCGGTCCACCGGCAGAAAGCCGTAGGCCTCCACGCAAACCCTTAAAGGATTTCCGTCCCGCATTTCGGCGGTTTGCAGGGGGACCATTCGCCCGATTGAGGCTTCCACCAGTCCCACCTGTTTGTCAAAGGCGGCGCGCCCGGCCTCGCTTAAATGTTCTTTGATAAGGCCGGCGAGGATACGGTCGGCGCCAATGAGGTTCTCGCAGATGATGATATTAATGCAAGCGGCTCCGCCGGAAAAACGCGCCTTGAGGCCCTCGGCGATGACCGGCGCGATCAAGGGGAGGGCGCGTACCCCCACGGCGGTGGCCATGATATCCGCGTCTGCGATGCGGGCGGCAGCCTGTTCAATATCCCTGCCGTCAACGGCGGTAACACCCTCGATCCAGGTGTCCTCGGAGCCCTCCTCTGAAAGTATCCTCACCGGGTAGCGCCCCTCCCGCTGCAGCGCCGAGGTCGTTTCTTCCGCAACATCAATAAAGCACAGCCGGTAACCTGACTGCGCGAAAACCGCGCCGACAAAGCCCCTGCCTATATTGCCCGCCCCGTACATCACCGCTTTCATATCAGCTTCCGGTATAAGTCCATGGCCTCCGCCGCGGAACGCATCCCTTCGGTCGCTCCCGGCCGCGAGAGGGAACAGGCCGCCGAAGCAATGCCCAGCTCCATGCCTTCGCGAAGACCCGCGCCGGTGTACGCCCCGTAGAGCGCTCCCGCGCAGAAAGCGTCTCCCGCCCCCACCGTGCCCTTGATGTAGCCGTCGGGCAGGGCAAGGCTTGGAACCGCCTCGTAACGCCCTTCCCTGTCCAGACCGAATCCTCCCTCCGGACAGTGTATCACCGCCCATTCGGATACGCCAAAGGAGCGCATCCGTTTCAGGGCCTCTCGCATATTGGCGCCGCAATCCGTTCCCCCGGCGCCTATCAACACGCCTGAGCCGTCCCGCAGCGGCACGCCGGTAACCTGAGCGGCCTCCAGTTCATTGATAATACAATAATCGGCGTATTTCAGCGCGGGGGGTACGATACGTTTGAACCGGTCGCCGGCCTCGCTTACCACGTCCAGGGATGTTTTAATACCCCTGCTCTGGGCCGTGCGGAGCAGGCGCGCCATCCTGGTCCCGCATTCCGGGTCCGCTTCATCCAGGGTATCAAGGAGCAGGATATAACCGATATGCAGCAAAGACACGTCAAGGGTATCCCAGTTAATGTCATCTTCGCAAAAACAGGCGTTGGCCCCCCGGTAATGAAAAAAAGTGCGCTGCCTGGTAATCTCGTCGGACATCACCGCGGTAAATGAGGTAATACCCTCACGCTTAACCTGCGAAAGGTTTATGTTGGGGTACTTCCCCATACGCTCAAGGATAAAATCACCCTCGCCGTCCGTCCCCACCCTTCCCAGGGCGGAAAGGGGCAGTTCCGGATCAAGGGAAGCAAGATCCGCTATCACATTACACAAAGCCCCTCCGCTTGAACGGGAAATCCCGTCCAAAATACTGGTCAGTTCCCCCGGCGCCGGCAGGCCCCGTACCGGGTACAGAATATCGACAATCATATTCCCCGCGACGCCTATTCCCTTTCCCTTCATATAATTCTTCCTTTCCTTGTCTTTAGTCATACTATAATTTATCGCTTTTGTCGTGGTACAGTGGTATAATAGATGTATGGAGGACAATGATTTGGATGAGGGAGAACCGGCGAACGGCGAAACAGCGATCGATAGCATGGCGGAGCCTGTGGATGTCGAGTGGAAAGACCGTGGGCCCGTGACGCGCTCGCGCTGCGGGGAAACCGAAACGCTGCCGCGCGCCCTCTTGCCCATCATTCATTCATCATTTTATAATAACGTATGGCCCGGCTGATCACCAAAACAGCGGAAAAAAACGATGAGAAGCTCAAAGAACCGGAAGTGTACCGGGTAATTCTCCTCAACGATCACTACACCACCATGGAATTCGTGGTGGAAGTGCTGATGGTGATTTTCCACAAGAGCTTTGAAGACGCCAACCGGATTATGCTGGACGTGCACCGGAAGGGCAAGGGTGTGGTGGGGGTCTATGCCTGGGATATCGCGGCCACCAAGGCGGAGCAGGTTCACGCGGCGGCCAGAGAGAACGAATTCCCCCTCCGTTGTATTGTAGAACCGGCATGATTCAGAGATAATTAGAAGTGGGGGAATAACATGAAAATTTCCGGCCATGTGCAGGCCATAATTAACGCCGCTTATAACGAAGCCAAGGTGCGGAATCACGAGTACCTGACACCCGAACATATTCTGTACGCGGCTCTGGCCTTTGACGAGGTTCAGGGTGTGCTTGTCTCCTGCGGGGCGAATCTTGATCAGATCAAGAACGGTATGGAAAATTACTTTGAGCAGAAAGTCCCGGTTATCAACGACATGGCCGAGCCTGCCCAGACCGTCGGTTTCCAGAGCGTGATTGAACGGGCGGTGATACAGAGCCAGTCCTCCCAAAAAGAGATAATCGATGTAGCGGATATTCTAGTGTCTCTGTTTGATGAGGAGCGGAACTACAGCGCCTATTATCTGCGCAAGGCGGGTGTCAAGCGGCTGGAATTGCTGGAAAGCCTTTCCCACGGCTATGAGGAAAGGTTCGGCGCTAAAAAAAACCGGAGCCGCGAAGATATGTTGAACGAGGCGGAGAGATTTGCCGGTGTCTCAGAGGACGGCGATGCGGGGCAGAAAGCCAAGGCGGGCAAAAAGAGCGCCCTGGAACGCTACGCCACCGAGCTTACCGCCCTGGCGCGGGAAAACAAGATGGATCCCCTTATCGGCAGGGAGGAAGAGCTTGAGCGCACGGTGCGGGTGCTCTGCCGCAGATTGAAAAACAACCCTATCCATGTAGGAGATTCCGGCGTAGGCAAAACGGCCATCACCGAGGGTCTTGCGCAGCGGATAGTGGCGGGCAAAGTACCCCCGGCGCTCAGGGATTTCAGCATCTACTCGCTGGACATGGGCGCGCTGGTGGCAGGTACCAAGTACCGGGGCGATTTCGAGGAACGGATCAAGCGGGTGGTCGAGGAGATGCTGAAAAAGGAAAAAGCGATCCTCTTTATCGACGAAATACACACGCTGGTAGGGGCAGGCTCGGTTTCAGGCGGCGCGCTGGACGCTTCCAACCTGTTAAAGCCCGCCCTCACTTCGGGCAGGCTCCGCTGTATCGGTTCCACCACCCATGAAGAATACGGCAAATTTTTTGACAAGGACCGGGCCCTGTCGCGGCGTTTCCAGAAAATCGACATTAACGAGCCGTCAGAGGCGGATACCATAACCATCCTAAAGGGCCTTAAATCCAAGTACGAGGATTTTCACCGGGTACGCTACAGTGACGAGGCGGTGGAAGGGGCGGTACGCCTTTCCGCCCAGTTCATCACCGAGCGCCGTCTTCCGGATAAGGCGATTGACGTTATTGACGAAGCCGGCGCTTTTGCGCGGATTGAGGCCTACAGGCGGAGCGGGGAAAGCCCTGGCCGGAAGAAGGCCGAAAGCGCTGAGACAGCGGAAGCTCCGGTCTCGGAAACAGAGGCCGCGGCGGTTTCGCCTGCCGGCGAAGCCGCGGCATCCGCCACGGTACAGGACGGTTCGGTGAAGATAATAGACATAGGCTTGCCGGTCATTGAGGCCGTGATTTCCAAAATTGCCCGTATACCGGAGCGCTCGGTGGGCGAAACCGAGAAAGACAAACTCCGTTATCTGGACGAAAAGCTGCGCGGGAGGATCTTCGGCCAGGACGAGGCGGTAACCGCGGTGGTTAGGGCGGTTAAACGCTCCCGGGCCGGGTTCAGGGCGGAACGCAAGCCGGTGGCGAATCTCCTCTTTGCCGGCCCCACCGGGGTAGGCAAGACGGAGTTGGCCCGGCAGTTAGCTGACATTCTGGGTGTCGCCATGTTCCGCTTTGACATGAGCGAGTATCAGGAAAAATACACCGTATCCCGGCTCATCGGCTCGTCGCCGGGCTATGTGGGCTACGAAGACGGCGGCCAGCTTACCGACGCGGTACGCAAGCAGCCTCACGCGGTGGTGTTGTTAGACGAAATTGAAAAGGCCCATCCCGACATATACAACATCATTTTGCAGATAATGGACTACGCCACTCTTACCGACAATCAGGGCCGAAAGGCGGACTTCCGAAACGTAATCCTCATTATGACCAGCAACGCCGGGGCCAGGGAAATCGGCAAGGGCCTTATCGGTTTCGGCGACCGGGTGATGAACGAAAGCGCCGTGGACAGCGCCGTGGAAAAAATATTCACGCCGGAGTTCCGTAACCGCCTTGACGCGGTGGTCCGTTTTGTCCACCTCTCACGGGAAATCATGGCATCCATTGTCCGCAAGGAGCTTGACGCTTTCAGCGTGCAGCTCGCTGAAAAAAAGGTGAGTTTTACCGTTACCGGCGCATGCGTGGACAAACTCGCCGAGGAAGGCTACAGCCGGGAATTCGGCGCCCGCAATGTCGGCCGCCTTATCGAAGACAAGATCAAAAGCGTCTTTGTAGACGAGGTACTTTTCGGCCGCCTGAGCTCCGGCGGCAGCGCTGTAATGAACTACAGTGACGGCGAATACCGGCTGGAAGTGCTGAATGCAGAAACCAAAAAAATAGAAAAGGCCGAAAAACAGCTTTCCCCGGAGGCGCTGGTTTAGGTGGCGGACTTCCACCCGGGACCTGATCCTGACTTTCCCTATCTGGGTGAAAACGACCGTTATGCCTTCCCCGATCCCCTGAACTGTGAGGATGATATTGTCGCTATTGGCGGGAATCTTTCACCGGGGATGCTCCTCTCCGCCTACGAGCAGGGGATTTTTCCCTGGTACAATCCCGGCGATCCCGTTATCTGGCAGTCCCCCAATCCCCGCTTTTTGATCTACCCGGAAAAGCTCCATGTTTCAACCTCCATGCGGAAAATCCTGCGCCGGGGCGAATTCGAAATCACCTTTGACCGGGACTTTGCCGGCGTTATCAGGGGCTGCGCGGAGATGGAGCGGTCCGACCGGCAGGGAACCTGGATCACAGATGACATCATCGAAGCCTACACGGAACTGCACCGTCTGGGCTGGGCGCACTCGGCGGAGGCTTACCGCGGCGGGGAACTGGCCGGCGGCTGCTACGGTATATACCTGGGCCGGGCGTTTTTTGGGGAGTCCATGTTCACCAGACAGCCCAATGCCTCCAAGGCGGCCTTTCTCAGCCTGGCACGTTTTCTCTTTGCCGGCGGAGCGGCCTTCATCGACTGTCAGACACCCACCGGTCACCTCTGCAACCTCGGAGGGGAGGAACTCAGCCGCTCCGCTTTCCTGGAGCTGCTTAGCAAAACCCTCGCCCCCCGCCGCGCCGGGGACAGCGACACGGCAGACCGCCGGGGAAGCTGGGAAAAAGAGACTGTACCGCCGCTTGTATAAGGCGCTTAATTGTACTAAGGCCGGCGGCTGAATGGCGGCTTGTTTTTCGGGGAAAACCGGACGATACTGTATATATGGATATACAGTCAGCGTCAGTCAAAACGAGCCTGGCCGGAACGCGGGAAGAAGCGGCGGTCCGTATACAAGCCCTCGGCCTCAGCGCCATGAAAGACCAAAGCGCGGCCCTGGCAAAGCTCATGGAAAGCGCCCGGGTGATGAGCCTCCGCGGAGCAGAGCTCCGCGGTATCCTTAGCAATGCATTAGTTCGAACGGAGGCTCGTTCGAGAGGAAATTTATAATACCGTCTGGTTTAATACCAGTTTTTGTAAGCGTTGCGTTATCTGAACCGCGGCAAGCCGCGGGGTATTAAACCAGACTTTCGAATAACGCAGCCGGCAAATTATTGAGGAGCCGCTTCCGGCGGATAGATTATGAAGAATTTTCAACAAAAAATGGCGGATCTGGGCCTTATGATCCCCAAAATTATGCTGCCCCGGAGCGATTTGCGAAAATGGGCGGTTATCGCCTGCGATCAGTTCACCCAGGACCGGGATTACTGGGAAAGGGTGAAAAATACCGCCGCCGGAGCGCCTTCAACCTTGAATTTGATATTTCCCGAAGTTTTTCTGCCCGACGGGGACAAATCCCGGCGGATCAAAGATATTCACGAAACCATGACACGTTATCTGGACGGGGGAATTTTCGCCAAGGCCCGGCAGGGCTGCGTCTATCTGGAACGGGACACTCCCTTTCAGCGGGGCCGCCGGGGGCTGGTCGCGGCGGTGGATCTGGAACAATACGATTGGACGCCCTCAGCCCGGCCCCTGATCCGATCTACCGAGGGGACCGTGCCGGAGCGGCTTCCCCCCAGAATGGATATACGCCGGGACGCTCCCCTGGAAGTTTCCCACATCCTGCTACTGATTGATGATGAGACCGAAAGCCTTTTGCCGGCTCTGGGGGAACGGGCAAAAAAAGCTCCGCCGGTTTACCAAACCGGCCTGATGATGGGTTCCGGCAGTGTAAGCGGCTGGTTCCTTGATAAAGAAGAAGACTGGACCTTCCTCGCCGAAAGGCTTGAAGAACTTGCCCGGCGGGCCTTGACCCGTTATTTGCCCGGCGGACAGGGTACGGGCGTGCCGGCAGGGAACGGGGGAGCGCCTTTTCTCTTTGCCGCCGGAGACGGCAACCATTCACTGGCCACCGCCAAGGGCATCTGGGAAGAATACAAGAAAGCCCATAGCCTTTCAAACGGCGGCGCTTTGCCCGAACATCCCTGCCGCTACGCCATGGTGGAGATTGAAAACCTCTACGATCCGGCCGTCACGTTTGAACCCATACACCGGATCATATTCGGCATACATTTTGACAAGGCCCTGTCCTTACTCGCCGGCCTGCCCGGTTTTTCCAGCCGGGAACTGGGCAGCCGTGAAGAACTGATTCGCCTGACAATTGAGCCCTGCGCGGGAAACCGTTTCGGTATCGTTGCCTGCAACGCCGTCTCCGGCGGTGTTTTCGGGAACCGTTATGCGCTAATCGAGACAAGCGCCGGCGGCATTGCCACTGCGGAACTTCAGCCTTTGCTGGACCGTCATCTGGAACAGGCGGCCAAAAGCGGCATGTCCCTGTCCATCGACTACATCCACGGCGAGGAAGAACTGTTCCGCCTGGCCTCCGCGTCCGGGCAGGCGGTGGGCATTTTGCTGCCTCCGGTAAAAAAAGCCGGCCTTTTTGAAACAGTGGCCCGTTCCGGCCCTCTGCCCCGAAAGAGTTTCTCCATGGGCGAGGCCGTCGAGAAGCGCTTTTACCTGGAATGCAGAAGGCTGTTTTAAGCGTTTAGAGGAGTCGATTTTGAAATCAATAACCAAAGAACTGTGGTTCAACACCAAAAGGCCCCGCGAGTTCATCAACATAACCGGCGAAGTTGAAGCCCTGCTTCGTGAGTCGGGCATACAGGAGGGCCTGTGCCTCGTAAACGCCATGCATATCACCGCCAGCGTTTTTGTCAATGACGACGAGTCCGGCCTGCACCAGGACTTTGAGGTCTGGCTTGAAAAACTCGCCCCCCACGAGCCGGTCTCTTCCTACCGCCACAACACCGGCGAGATCAACGCCGACGCCCACCTGAAACGGCAGATCATGGGCCGTGAAGTGGTAGCGGCCGTCACCAACGGCAAACTCCACCTTGGCCCCTGGGAGCAGATTTTCTACGGTGAATTCGACGGACAGCGCCGCAAGCGGGTACTGGTAAAGATTATCGGGGAATGAACAGCGCCCTTGCAGTGGAGGCGTATCCTGGGATATAGTGGGACAAGGCGTTTGCCGGCGCGGCGCACCGGCCCGGCCGGGCCGCCTTTGCGGGGAACTGTGGCGGCTTTGGGGCGTTGACGCGGGCCGCATTTATGTATCTACACGCCTTAGGGCGTGCGTTTGCCGGCGTGGTGAAATGGCAGACACGGTAGACTCAAAATCTACTGAGGGCAACCTCGTGAGAGTTCAAGTCTCTCCGCCGGCATAACGTAAGTCCTTATAATATAAGGACTTACAAAACGACTTATTTCTAACTTCTCTCAGATTGCGTGGCATCGTGCTTTTATTTTTTGGAGGACTGCCATGCCCAGACCGCAAAAGCCATTTTTTACGCGCAGAAGGAACGATTCAAAAATTTTCCTGTTCCCGATTAACCCGGCTTCCGGGCTTTCCTCAAGTTCTTTCACCCTCCGGCCCCTGGACCGGGAAAGAAATCATTATCATCCTGTGCGGCGGCGATAAGACTACCCGGCAGGCAGATATAGCCAGAGCCAGGGATATTGCCAAGCGACCCCTTGAGGAACAGGAGGAATAACATGGAAAAAACAACCGGAAAAATAACCCCTCAGAAAGCCTGAAAATTTCTTGAAACACAGCTTGACCGTTATCTGGGATAATGGTATGTTTAAGAAAAATGACGGGGAGAGGCACTCCCTGCCTAATATGCCCTGGTAAGGGGGGGGTTATGGAAGAGCAGGATAAGATCGTCGTTGGCGCCCTGAAAGCGTGTACTACCAGAGAATCTATCGAAGACACCTTTAAGCGATACGATGTTACGAATACCCAAGAGAAAATTGATAAACTTAATCGATGTATGGGAGATCCGCAGACTTTTTTTTCCTCTGGCAAGGTTTCCCTGGAAGAGGCCTATGAGCTTACGATCCAGATGTTTCTCACCATGTCCTGGAAACTGAACGAAATATATGATCGAATGGGCCTGGTGACTGCGAATGTCTGAATTTTCGGTTGATGATGAAAAAATCACCTATATTTCCGAACAATTCCAAGTGGATAAGTCTCAGGTAGGGCTTATTCATAAGCTTTTTTCCAGAGTTATCGATGGGGTGAAGAATCAGTATTTGGCCCATGTTGTCCGTTGTATGGAATCGTATATTCGGAAGAAGACCGGGAACCCGATGTTCCAGATAAATACCTTTCCCTTAGACCCTGCATCCCCAGTATTAAATGTGGGATGCGCCCAGTATTATCCAGAACGTTACTTCTCAATATTTTTCCACCCCCGTATGGACGAAAGGCAGCTTCGCGCTTGCTTGGCCCATGAGCTAGGTCATCTTTTCATTATTGAATTATTGAACGAAGAAAAATTTGACGGCTCAGAACCATTCGATAAAACGACTTTAACGGAGCCGATTTCATCCATTTTTGGCATATTCACTATCATGGATAAGAACCATTTTTACAAAGAAACTGCTTCAAACTTCAATCATCATTCATGGGAAGCACTTATTCAAACATTTATCCATCTACAGGAAAAAACGGCCAACTAGGAATCCTTACCGTTTCCCCCGTAATTCCTTAATCCTCTCCGCCGGCATTTCTAATTCCCCGTGTACACGGTTGGTCGAAAATCCGGTTTAATGCTGAATTTTTGAAATAGTTACGAAATTGTTACATTGTTTGAACCGCGGAAAGCTCGAACCACAGGTTTGGCGGGTATTAAACCCATGCGCGTTTACTTAAATAATCACAGCGGCAAACAAGGCAAAATTAGGAAGGAAAAACCTCTATTTTTTGATGCAAAAACCATTGTTTTCCTTCTTTTTGCTCATGGCTAAAACCTAAGTAAACGCATATGGGTATTAAACCCCTCAGCACAAATAAACTCCAAAAAAATTTGTCTTGGCGCCTGTATTTTCGTATATTGAAGTCAAGGTTTCTGAATTATGTCCGCGGAGTATTGTGCGGTTTCGGAGGCGAAGGAGTATCTGTGTGGCGGAAAAAAATATTTTTAATTTTCTCAAAAACCCCTGCCTGTTTGCTTTTGTGGGCGGCCTTGTGCTGGGGATTGCCGTTGCCGCTGTATTCTTTGGAATCAGGGCAAATGGCGAACGGGGGAGTCTCAGAGAACGAGCTGTCCAGGTTGATCGAGATCTCGAATCAGCTCGCCGATCTCAACGGGAGGCTCAGGAACGAGCTGGAAGACTCGCGCAAGAACTCGAAGAACTTGCAGGATACGCTCAGGAAATCAAAAGAAGAGCTGGACGCATTGAGGGCGGAATTGGAGTACTTGCAGACGGCATCGACAGCGCTCTTGAACACTCAGGAAGAATCACAGACGGACTTGACCTTGCTGCAAGCAGAATTGACGAAAGCCGGATCCTCCTTGACGAGCTTGGAACAATCCTTTGCGGCTTATCGCCAAACCGCGGAACTGCGGATAGCGCGCCTTGAAAAAGCCCGCAAAGTCTGGCGTGTCGCTTTTTTGACCGCCTGCAGCGCGGCCCTGGCGGGAACAATTACGGCGGCAATGGCAACAGCGGGGGCGCAATGAGCCTCGTGAAGCGGTGCGCGAACCGGAGCGTGACTCCGGAATATGCCGTCATTATATCCAATACGCTATATCTAGTGCCTGGGGTCTGTCCCCATACCCCATATATAGCGCATCATAGTCCGTATACCGGTCTTAAACCAACAGGACCCGGATTACCCGGCCCAAAAACATGGAAACGGAAAAAGGATGAATGAGCCTCCGCGCGGCAAGCCGCGGGGTATTAAACCGGACTTTCGAATAAATTTGAAACGCGGCCCATGGATTTGCCGGTATTTTATGTTTTCAAGCTCATCAAAATTGGGCTAATTATGGCATACCCCCCTCACTTGGATTAATTTTGAAGCAACTATAGACTGACGGCTCCCATATGCATATACTTAATAAAGGGGGATCCGTAGATTTCGCAGATTAACGCTGATTTTAGCCTCTTTAATCCGTGAAAATCAGCGTAATCAGCGGGTCTTTTCGCAAAGTATACGCATATGCCGGCGGCTCCCCCGCGGGCTGCGCCTCTTCGGATCACCTGCCGATTGCCCGGCAGACCTGAGCGCGGCGCGGGCGGCGGTTTTCAGTTTCATTAATGATAGGGAGTAACAAAATGATGAGAAAAGCGTTTATTACCATTATCATTATCGCCGCGGCGCTGGCGGGCCTGTCCGCCTGCTACAGCCCGGTGAATGTCGAAGACGGAAACGGGAGCGGCGGGGGCGCTTCGGCGGAGACCGGGGCCTTTGCCTTCAGTCTTAACCTGTACGGGCCGGAGGCCAGGACCAGGGCCGCTCCCCGGACAGCGGTAGATATAGGCACGGAACTGGCCGCCATGGTCATTGACGTAAGGCTTACCGGCCCCGGCGGGGATGTCAAAACCGCGGCCGTCAACGGAGGCGGCACGCTGGACATCGAACTTGACCCCGGCGTCTGGGTCATCACGGCCCGCGCCGTGAGCGACCGGCCGTCCGGCTACACCGCCGCCTTTCCCGCCCGTATGTTACGCGCCGTGGGGGAAGAAAGCGTTACCATCACCGCCGGCAATATCACCCCCGTTACCGTTATCATGTACACGGCCACGGAAGTATCGGACTGGGCGCAGTTAAGCGAGGCCGCCGCCCGCGCCCGCACGGACGGCAAACGGGAGTATGTCTTCGTCACACAGAACATCAGCGTCCCGGCCTCCTCCGCGCCCGTTACCGTTCCGGCCAATACGGACATACTCCTCTCGTCCGCGGCGGGGACGGGAACGCAGAAAATCGAACGCGCCGGGATAACGGCGGGCGCGTTATTCAGAGTCGCGGGCGGCTCGCTCACTCTGGGGGAAGACCCGGCGCGTCCTTCAGGCGGTCTCGGCCTGACCATTGACGGCGGCGGCGCCTCTTGTAGCGGCGACTATCCCTTAATCGAGGTGAGCGGCGGCAGGCTCCTCATGTATGACGGGACCACGCTGCGAAACAACGTACGGACCTCTACCGCCCTCACCAACGGCGGCGGCGGGGTGTTTGTGGCTGGCGGAACCTTCACTATGAGCGGCGGGGAGATCAGCCGCAATACCGCCGGCGGCGGCATCGGCCTCGGCGGCGGGGTGTTTGTATATGGCGGAACCTTCACCCTGAACAGCGGAACCATCAGCCGCAATACCGCCTCCAACAGCGGCGGCGGGGTGTTTGTGGCTGGCGGAACCTTCACCCTGAACAGCGGAACCATCAGCGGCAATACCGCCTCTAGCGCCGCCGCCGGCGGGGTGTATGTGGATAGCGGAACTTTCACTATGAACGGCGGAACCATCAGCGGCAATACCGCCTCCAGCGCCGCCGCCGGTGGGGTGTATGTGTATGACGGAACTTTCACTATGAGCGGCGGGGAGATCAGCGGCAATACCGCCTCCAGAGGCAACGGCGGCGGGGTGTATGTGTATGACGGAACCTTCACCCTGAGCGGCGGAACCATCAGCGGCAATACCGCCTCCAGCGCCTCCAACGCCTCAGGCGGCGGGGTGTATATGCGGAGAGGAACCCACACCCTGAGCGGCGGAACCATCAGCGATAATACCGCCTCCGGCGGCTCCAGCGCCTCAGGCGGCGGGGTGTTTGTGGGGTACGGAGCAACCTTCACTATGAGCGGCGGGGAGATCAGCCGCAATACCGCCTCCGGCGCCGCCATCGGCATCAGCATCGCCTCAGGCGGCGGGGTGTTTGTGGGGGACGGAACCTTCACTATGAGCGACGGGAAAATCAGCGGAAACGGCAGCGACATTGGCGGCGGAGTTTACATCAATATCGGTTCATCCGGCGGTAACAGCGAGTTTACCATGAGCGGCGGGGAAATCAGCGGTAATACCGCCAACGCCTCAGGCGGCGGGGTACAATTACTGGGCTCTTCCGCTTCTTACGCCAAGTTTACCATGAGCGGTGGAACCATTAGCGGGAACAGGGCCCCCACCGGGGCCGGGGTGCATACCAATACGGATTGTATCTTTGCCAAGCGGGGCGGAACCATTACCGGCGACAATACAGACTCTACCAACAGTCCGAGTGCGGCGTATTCGGACTACGGCCCCAGAACCCGGACCACCACAGCCGGGCCGGACGTACGGCTCTATGTTGACTTTACCGGCGCCGGTAGTTTTATCGATCCCGATGACGGCGTGGATACTACAAGTAACTGGATGTAAAAAAGGCGGCCGGTTATCGCGCGGGCCGCACTGGCGGCGCGCCGGTTCAGCCCGGCGCGGACGGAGCCCTGGGGGGAAATTTGGCAAGACACTGCGTAATCCCCTGCGGCAATGCTGGAAACGCCGCCGGTGCGGTCCGCGCGGCAGCTTGCCGCCTTTCGGCGGCTGGCCTTTCGGCGGCTGGCCCGGCGGCCCGGCAACAGTCTCAGGCAGAGGGGAAACTGCAAGAGCCGGCGCAACCGGGTTTTGCAGGCGGCTTAATGGATAATCCTGTTTCACAGCGGGGGAGTATGAAAAGTTTTGGACTTACATTAATGAGGGCGCTGCTGCTGGTTCCGGTTTTGCTGGCGCCGGTTTCGGTTTGGCCGCAGTCCGCGGACGAACTGGAAGCGCTTATGGACGCGCCGGTTCTCACTTACGACGAAGCGGCCCGTTTCGTGCTGGAGGCCGCCGATACGCCCTCCCCGCCGGAGG
>JAIROT010000157.1 GCA_031257385.1 Treponema sp. | reverse complement strand
AAGGGCGGGGTATTAAACCCATATGCGTTTACTTAGGTTTTAGCCATGAGCAAAAAGAAGGAAAACAATGGTTTTTGCATCAAAAAATTGGGGGGTTTCCTTCCTAGTTTTGCCTTATTGCCGCTGTGATTATTTAAGTAAACGCATATGGGTATTAAACCCCTCAGCACGAATAAAGCAACGATTGCAAAAAATTTGGTATTAAACCAGACGGTATTATAAACTTCCCCTCGAACGAGCCTCCGTTCGAACTAATGCATCGCTAAGGATACCGCGGAGCTCTGCTCCGCGGAGGCTCATTGAACGAAATACTATTTGGTATTCCTGTCGTCTTTCATGCCTCGCAAGGCGCGCCAGATGTGTTCCGGGTCAAGGGGCAGGGACGTTAAATAAACGCCGGTTGCCATATTGACCGCGTTGGCAATGGCGGGGGCGACAGGGGCGGCCGAACCTTCGCCGGCTTCCTTCGCGCCCAGGGGGCCTTCCTCATCGGGGGTAAAATCGTAGAAGGTACGCATCCTGGGCATGTCAAGCGCCGTAGGTAGACGGTAGTCGCGGAAGTTGGGGTTCAAAATCTTGCCTTCTTTGGTGACATTGTGTTCGTATACGGCATAGCCAAGCCCCATGGCGATGGAGCCTTCCAACTGGCCTTCCACGGCGCGGCGGTTCAGCGCGCGGCCGCAGTCATGGGCGAACACAAATTCGTCAATATCCAGAACGCCGGTCTCCTCGTCAACAGTCAGATGGGCGGCGCCGGTGGAGAAGCTGTACGCCGGCGCGTAATTTGTGGTATTGATGCCGGTGTACTGGGAATTGTCGGTCCGGTGATAGTAAGAGCCGATGCCGACCAGTTCGTCGCCGCCTTTAACGCTCATATACTTGTACATAGCGTCCCCGATTGGCATCTGTAACTCGGCCTTTTCCCTGCTGATAACCTTGCCCTCAAGACATTCCAGGGTCTCGGGCATTACACCCCACATGGGGGCGATCACTTCAAACAACCGGCGCTTTGCGTCAACCGCGGCGCGGCGGGTGGCATTACCGGCAAGGAAGGTAACGCGGCTGCCGTAAGAACCTGAGTCCCAGGGCGTCAGGAAGGTATCTGACATAAATGTCTTAACATCCATCATGGTAAGCCCCAATTCTTCGGCGACAATAGCAGTCATAACCGTATCGGAACCCTGTCCAATATCGTGGGAGCCGATGTAAAGGGTAGCCATGCCGCGCTTATTGAGCCGTACCGTAACACACGCGGAACTCTGATTGGGCGGTTCAAGTACCGCAAAGCCCGTACCTGAAACAAAGCCGGTACCCGCAAAGCCAATACCCTCGCCCTTTTTCATTTTATCCTTGCGTCCGTACCAGTCAATTTCTTTTGCCGCGGTGTCGAGGGTTTCCTTGTACGCGCAGCTGGTAATAGCCAAACCGGCCGGCGCGACATATCCGGGATCGGCGGCGCTGATTTTACGGAACTCAACGGGATCTATGCCCATCTTGTCCGCCGCATATTGCATATTCAGGTCATGGGCATAGTGAACCTGGCAGGCGGTATAACCGCGCATTGCGCCGGAACAGGGGTTGTTGGTATAGACACGACGGGCCAAAAAGTCCGTGCCGTTTAATTTATAGGGAAAGTTCGCCCACAGGGTGGACTGGGCGCAGGCCGCCACGCCGGAACCGCCGTAGGGTCCCCCGTCCAGAACGTGATCGCACTTCTTCGCCAGCAGCCTGCCGTCCTTATCGAAGGCGGTATCGATTTTCATGTAGATGGGGTGGCGGCCGCGGGTTGACTGAAAGACTTCCTCCCGCGTCAGGATCATGCGTACCGGGCGTCCTGTCAATTCCGCCAGCTTCGCCGAGCAAAGACCAAAGGAATAGGAATCCAGTTTTCCGCCGAATCCGCCGCCCACCAGGGGCTTAATAACCCGCACCCGGCTTTCCGGGACTCCCAGACAACGGGCATACCAGTACTGATCCACAAAGGCCATCTGGGTGGACATCCAAATCGTATAAACGCCGTTGCTGTAGGTGGAAACCGCGCCGTGAGGTTCCATCGCGGCGTGAACCATACGATGGGTCGAATATTCGCGGTGCTGGGTATACGCGGCGTTTTTGAATTCTTCTTCCGCATCCGTACCGGATTTCATAACGGATTGCATGCCGATATTATGCATGCCCCGGCCTTCCCACTGTATTTCGGGGGCGCCGTCTTCCATGGCCTCAAAGGGATCAAACACGCCCTGCAGCGCTTCATAATCAACCTTGATAAGATCAACCGCTCTCTGCGCGGTTTCTTCATCAACCGCGGCAACGGCCGCCACATCATCACCGACCATTTTGACAAGTTCGGAACACAGAACCTCTTTATCGGCGAATTCTTTGGCAAACTCGGCATTGCCTACCTTGGCCTTCCACTCGAAGTCCCTGGCGGTGAGGATACATTTTACGCCGGGAAGTTTTTCCGCTTCACTTTTATCAATGGACTTGATCCTGGCATACGGGTACGGGCTGCGAAGCATCCTGCCGGTAAGCATATCGGGAAACATAATGTCGCCCACATACTTGCCGCGGCCGGTAACCTTATCCTCCGCGTCAATGCGGACATAGTTGTTTCCTCCGGTCAGGCGGTAAAATTCGGGTTTCTTGAAATAACGTTTGTCACAATCCTTATGCATAATCAGCCTCCTTTCCCTGCCAATCTGTTTCGGCGGCAGCCGCTTGAATGGCTTCCACAATTTTCGCATAACCGGTACAGCGGCACAGATTCCCCGAAATCGCCTCCCGGATTTCCAGCTCCGTAGGGTGGGGGTTCGTATCCAGCAATGCCCTGGCGGACATAATCATACCGGGCGTACAGTAGCCGCACTGCATGGCCCACTTCTCGATGAACTGTTTCTGAATGGGGTGAAGACGCCCGTTTTTCGCAACCCCTTCAATGGTAAGAATATCATGACCTTCACATTCAACAGCCAGGGTACAGCAGGCATTAACGGGCTTGCCGTCCAGGAGAACCGTACAGGCACCGCACTCGCCTTCCTCGCATCCCTTTTTGGTACCCGTCAGGAGCATTTCATCCCGCAGTAAATCCAGAAGGGTCCGGTTGTCCTTGACGATTGCCTCGACCGGATCGCCATTCAAAATAAAATTGACAATACGTTTCATTGTTTCCCTCCTTTAGCCTTCCATAGCCTGCTTGATCGCGCGCTTGGTAAATACACGGATCATATCTTTACGGTATTCGGCGGAAGCGCGGATATCGGAGATAGGGTTACAACTGTTCATAGCGGCAACAGAAGCCTCCGCTATCACCTCTTCCGTTAGTTTCTTGCCGATAAGAATCTCTTCCGCCCTGGGGGCGCGGATCGGGGTAATGGCAACAGCGCCAAGGGCGATTTTGGCATCCGTGCAAATTCCCTTTTCTATCCTGAGCCTGGCGGCTACGCCGATAATAGCCAGATCCATGGCCTTTCGGACGGCGTGTTTTATATATGCCGCTTTTTCATTTTCCCCCAGCGGGGGGATTATGATACCCGTAACCACTTCGCCGCTTTCAAGAGACGTTTTCTTGATGCCGACAAAGAAATCATCAATGGAAATGCAGCGGTCTTTATTCGGACCCTGCACCAGGATCTTCGCGCCCTGTACCAACAGAATGGGCGCCGTATCGCAGGAGGGGGACGCGTTACAGATATTGCCAACCATAGTACCCTTGGCGCGTATCTGGGTGGACGCGACTACTTTGGCCGCATGGGCAACCGCAGGATTGTTCTCCTTAACGATGGGGGATGTTTCAATACTGCGCAGCGTGGTCAAGGCGCCTATCTTTAATCCCTCCGTACTTTCAAACTCAAGATAATCCAGATCGGGGATTCTCTTGATGTCGATGAGATATTCGGGCTTGATTACCCTGTCTTTCATCGGGGGAATCAGGTCGGTGGCCCCGGCCATGACCATCGCGCCCTTGCCCAACTCGGCCAGCAAGTTACATGCTTCACCAAGTGTTTTAGGCGCCATATACTCAAAATTAGGCAATACCATATTCGCCTGCCTCCTGATAAAATTTTCCGGCGGGTCTCTTCACTAATACCCCCAGGATGATTTAATCATAGGGATTAATAGTTTGCCTCAAAAGCCTCATGCGCTACAGCCGATACATACGCTACAAATATTTATTCGAAAGTCTGGTTTAATACCCCGCCCTTGATGCTGCGCAAGCAGCTACTCTGCCGCGCGGGGGTTCATTCAATACTCATCTACCCCCTTCCAAACGTACTTAATTCTGTTCTTCTTCCATAAATTGTTTCAGTTTTTCAATGCTGCGGATACAATAAAAACCATTGATTTGCTCGATTAGGTTGAGTTCACGCAGTTCTTTGATAATGCGTACAAGCGTAATGCGGTTCACACCCAGCAAATTTGCCAATACCTGTTGACTGATTTTTTCCTTAATCAGCAATTTTCCGTCATATTCCACGCCATACCGTTCAGAAAACGACACCAGTAAATTGCAGACTTTCCACAAAACATTGTGGTGGGTCGTTTCCCGAATCTGCTCCATGGCCAGTAAAAACTTGTTTGATACAGAAGAAATAATATCCAGCGCTACTTCCGGATCGCTGTGTATTTTTTTGAGAAGAACATCGCGGGGGATGCGCAAGAGCGTTGCCGGTGTTATGGCCATAAAGGAAACAGGCGGTGGCTGCTGCATCAATGTATTTGCGTCCAGCATCAAAGAACCTTCTTCAATAAAATTGTAGATCCGTTCCCGGCCTGACAGCGTATATTCATAAGATATAACGCGTCCACGCAGAACATAATAACAATACAGCGGAACCTCATCGGCGTTTACAAAAGTACGTCCTTTAGCCACTGTAATAGTCGTACCTGCTTCAGCTAACCACCCGCCGGTGGCGGCAGATTTGAGCCTTGCGAAAAGCCCCGCGTCGAGTTTGTCTTTTCCCGTTGAAAGAATTGGTATCATGCCCCTCCTGTTATTCGAAAGTCTGGTTTAATACTCCGCCCTTGATGCTGCGCAAGCAGCTATTCTGCCGCGGTTCAAACAACGTAACAATTTCAAAAATTTGGTATTAAACCAGACGGTATTATAAATTTCCTCTCGAACGAGCCTCCGATCAAGAAATTGTCCCACGTTCCAGATACCGCGCGGAGGCTCATTCCAGGATTCTATCGTATCATATAGCATTTTTAACGTAAGTAACATAAACTACAGTTTTTTAAGTCCGTATAATAACGGCGCTGCCGTGAAGGTCGCTTAACGGAACAATGGGTAATCTTCCATGCTCCGACTCATATTTTTGCACCGCCTTTTGTACCCCATCAAACTGACGGCTGTTATAGTCATGCAGGATAATGACCCCTCCGGGGTTCAGCCTGGGATAGAAATAGGCAAGCCCCGCCAGGGTGGGGGCGTACAAATCCACATCAATACTCACTATGGCAAACCGTTCTTCTATCCCTTGGGCGATCTCCGGGAAATAGCCTTTTTTCAACACGATCTGTTTCTCATAGGGCATTCGGGTCAGCACGTCTTTTTCCTTCGTATCGGAAAAATCATGTACCCGTGCCTTGGACGCGCCAATTTGCCGTTCCGCTTTAATATCCTGCTCATGAAGACCCTCAAAGGTATCGAAAAGATAGAGCTTCCTGTCAGGAAATTGCTCATTGAGCTGCCATGCAAAATCACCCCGGTATACGCCGAGTTCCGCAAGGGCTCCTTCTACATTGGTTTCCCGGATACGTTCGGCTAAATGCTTGAAAGTGGCGCTGCGAATATCAAAACTATGGTATAAACCGCCAAGGGTCATTATTTCGCCGGAATAACCCGACTCATGGGCCTGCGCCTTTAATTGGGCGCCGCGTTCTTCATCCAGGACACCAATCAGCACCAAATCGGGGTTAGCCCTTAAAGCTTCCGGTACCGGCAGCACCTGGATGTCGCCGGTATAGTTCCATGTGTCGGGGTTGTTGTCGCCAAAAGCAACCACTTCTATGCTGTTGGGATTGAGCAGTTTACAAGCCGCTTGGCCCATCTGACCGGCGCCCAAAATCACAACTGTCTTCATCCATTGTCCGCCTTACCGGAAAAATATCCATCCGCATTATTGTGGCAAATAATCGGGAAAGTAATAGTAGCGTATACTACATATCCGATACTCCCAATGAAGACAAACTGAAAACAAAATCTCTTGCCCTAAAATAACGCGCCCGAAGAATTGCGTCAAACATGATCCCCATTAATAATACATCTCATGGTTTTGGGGTTTTGTATCGTACACCGGAGAAAATTTTGAGCTTAGGGAGCGAATCGTCCGGATTCCCCGTTCCGGAGCAGCTCGTACAGCTTTTCCGGTAATTCCGGGGCTGAGGAAACCGTTTCATAAGAATCTGAAATCACTGTGCCCGTCTCGCCGATCAACAACCTCGCCCTGAAGGGCGAGGTATGTTGTTCTCCCGATGTATTGCATTCGGGGTTTAATACCTTTTTAACCGCCCTGAAGGGCGGGGTATTAAACCCATATGCGTTTACTTAAATAATCACAGCGGCAAATAAGGCAAAATTAGGAAGGAAAAACCCCTATTTTTTGATGCAAAAACCATTGTTTTCCTTCTTTTTGCTCATG
>JAIROT010000148.1 GCA_031257385.1 Treponema sp. | reverse complement strand
AAGGGCGGGGTATTAAACCCATATGCGTTTACTTAGGTTTTAGCCATGAGCAAAAAGAAGGAAAACAATGGTTTTTGCATCAAAAAATTGGGGGGTTTCCTTCCTAGTTTTGCCTTATTTGCCGCTGTGATTATTTAAGTAAACGCATATGGGTATTAAACCCCTCAGCACGAATAAACTTTGAGCGGGAAATTGCAGCCCCGCCATTTCAATTTTACACGAAAAGGAACTGTTATATGAACGCCGATGCGCTTTACCGGGACCTCAAATCCAAAATCTTGTGGGACCAGTTTGTTTCCGGACAACGTCTCGTAGAAACCGGTATTGCAAAATCCTATAGAGTAAGCCGCCTATATGTTAAAAGCGCTTTCCAGAAGCTTGAAGCGGAAAAGCTTGTGGAGCATATTAAAAATAAGGGATATTTCGTCTGCAAGATTTCCGTCAGCCTGCTTGAAGAGATTGCCGATATACGCCAAGCCCTTGAAAGCATTATTATCAAGCGGGTGATCCGTATCGGAACACAGGAGCAATTCAAAGAACTTTCCAGGATTCTCGAACGTATCACAGTTTTTATCCGCAACGGCATGATAGATGACGGCCTAGACGAAGTCGGGAAATTCTACAACCGTTTATTCCAGATCTCCGGGTATGGGCGGGTGGTGGCGCTCCTTGACACTTATTCCGACTATATCGCAATCATACGCAAGCGCTCCGCCAATACGCAGGAAGAACACTTGGAGTACCTTGAAAACCTTACCGCGATGCTCAATGCCATGATCGCCGGTGATGTCAAAACAGCCCTGCGCCAAATTGAGTTTCGGCATAAATACCTGTTTTCGATCATGGATGTCGGGTTGTAAAGCGGCAAATCTTTGCTGTTAACACCCAAAGAGCAATGAGCGGGAGGCATACCCGCGTTTACTTACCGAAATCTTAAAGACATCGGAACGGCGCAATGCGCCCTTTGACACATCCCCCCGCCTCCGGCTATACTGATATTACAAAAAGGGAGTAGCCGGCGTACAGAGTACGCAGAATCATCCGTCAGGACGAATCGTGATAAAAAGCCGCGATTCCGGATTATTCACCAAAGGGCAAGACTTTTTGCCGCTGCGGTTTTAAGCGTAAAAGCGCCGGCCGGGCGGCAAAAGGTTTTGCCTTTTTTGTAAGGAGGCCGTATGGAGTTTTTGGTAGAGAGTTTCACGCTGTTAACGTGGAAACATGTAGTAATGTACGCTATCGGGATAATCCTGATAGTCCTGGCTATAAAAAAGGAGTACGAACCCGCCTTACTGCTGCCTATGGGGTTCGGGGCGATTCTGGTTAACCTGCCCCTGACCGGGGCGCTGAATCAGGTGCTGCCCGGCGTGGGTGAGGTCCATGGGGTGATCCAGTGGCTTTTTGAAACCGGCATAGAGGCTTCCGAGGCGATGCCCCTGCTGCTCTTTATCGGCATCGGGGCCATGATCGACTTTTCACCCTTACTTTCAAGGCCGGTGTTTTTCCTGTTCGGCGCGTCGGCCCATTTCGGGATTTTCGCCGCCATTAGCCTGTCGGTGCTGCTGGGCTTTGACCTGCGGGACGCGGCGGCTATCGGCATTATCGGCGCCGCCGACGGGCCGACCACGATCCTCGTTTCCCAGGTGCTACACTCCCGCTACGTGGGGCCGATTGCGGTGGCGGCCTATTCCTACATGTCCCTTGTACCGATTATCCAGCCCTTTGCCATAAAACTCGTAACCACCAAAAAGGAGCGGCAAATTCGAATGGACCCGGTGGCAGGCTCCGAGGTTCCCAGGTCCCTCAAGATCATTTTCCCGATTGCGGTAACGGTGATAGTGGGCTTAATCGCCCCGGCGGCGGTGTCCCTCATCGGCTTTTTGATGTTCGGCAACCTTATCAGGGAGTGCACGGTACTGAATTCCCTTTCCGAAGCGGCGCAGAAGAATCTCTCCAATCTGATAACCCTGCTCCTCGGCATTACCATTTCTTTTACCATGCAGGCGAACCGCTTTATTACCATCGAAACCGCCAAAATCCTGGCGCTGGGACTTTTCGCCTTTATCTTTGACACCATCGGCGGCGTGCTCTTCACCAAAATGCTCAACCTTTTCCTCAAAAAAAAGATCAATCCCATGATCGGCGCGGCGGGCATTTCGGCGTTCCCCATGTCCGCCAGAGTTATCCAGAAGCTTGCCCTCAAGGAAGATCCCCAGAATTTTTTACTGATGCATGCGGTAAGCGCCAATGTTTCAGGCCAGATCGCCTCGGTGGCGGCCAGCGGCCTGGTTTTAAGTCTTATTACCAGTTATCTGTAATGCGGGGTGAAAATAATGATAAATTACAACGATCTGTCCGCGTCTCTGGCGATTATGGGGAAAGGTATGCTCGGTCTCTTTGTGGTCTGCGGCTTTATTATGCTCCTCATCATGCTGATTTCCCGCATCCTGACCAAAGCGGGAAAAAAACCGGCCCCTGGGCGTTTGCATTGAGTTGCCCGCCTGTGACGGGCTTGGCCGAAGGGCCGGGCATCTCTTCGCCGGCAGATTTAGGGCTTATCCGGGTACTCAATTGACTTCTTCGGGAATTGAAGTTTCCGGGCAGCGCTAACGGGTGTTTTTTTACGCCGGTCACGGGCTTTTTTACGCAGGTCTTCGGCCGTGTTGAAGAACGCGCGGAGGAGCGGCTTGTAGGGATAATCCCAGCTTCCGCTCCGGTGGATGATTGTACCGCCAAAGCCGGTTTTGAAGCGGTAAAGGCCCGCCATGGGGTGGGAGGGATCCCCGGCAGGGGGAATGCCAAAAAGATCGTATGTTTCGCAGCCGGACGCCTTCGCATCCTGTATGGCTTGCCATTGCAGGGCGTAGGGGGCCATCAGATTGCGTTTGATATCGGCGGAAGCGCCGTAGAGATAAGTCGCCTGTGTTCCCCGGCAGAGGACTACCGCGGCGGCCAGCGGGTCGCCGTCATGTTCGGCGGTATAGACGCGCGGCTCCGGCGCGGGCCGGTCCCCCGCGGCGTCCCGGCATACTTCAAAAAGGGAGCGGTAATATGCAAGGCTGTGAACCGCTATGCCGTCCCGCCGGGCGGTCGCGGTAAGGAGCCGGTAAAAAACCTCAAGGCCGCTTATATCGCCGGGCCTGCTGACCGTAACGCCCCGCTTTTCGGCAAGACCGATATTGTAGCGCCATTTGGCCTTCATGGCGGCCAGCATTTCCCGCGGGGAGGGTTTCAAATCAAGGAGTACCGTATCCGGAGGCTGAATATCGGCGGCGGCCCGTTTTAAGGGCGGACCCGGCGGCGGCGCAATACCGCCGGTTCCTTCCTCGCAGTACCAGGGCGGATCAAAGCGGATAAAGGCGGTGTCACGGGGGAGGAATTCCCGCAGCTTTTGGGCAAGCCCGGCCAGAACCCGGGTTTGCCGCCCCTCGGCAGGGGAAAAACCGGCGGGCAATTCCGGCCCCCAGGGAACGTAGGCCATGGAAAGGCCGCGGGCGAAGCGGCGGAAGAGGACCAGAAGGGAACGCTCGCCGGCGCCGGCCCAGTCTACGAGAAAGGCCCGGCTTACCCAGCCGAAGCGGGATTTGAATACGCCCCACATGGCGGACTGCAAAAACGAATCCGCTCCGCCGCAGACCGCAAGTTCCTTCCCGGTGATATTTCGGATATACCCGGCATCCCCCGCATTGCGCATGTACTAATGCACTTCGCCTTCGGGGATGATTGATGTACGGACGGGCTTTCCTGCCAGGCACAGGTTCTTTCCGCCGGACTGTACCGCAAATTGATCTACCCTTATGGAATGCGAAAAGAAAGTGTCAATGTCAATTTCCGCCGGAGCCGGGACGGCTTCTTCTCCTTCGGGCAGGAGCCTGGTCCCGGTGGGGACGCCGCCCGCGTCAAGCACCTCACAGCGCTCGGCGTTTTGCCCGTCGGGAAGCGCGCCCTTGTTGTCGCCCGCGGCAAGAAGCATGCCCTTTGATTCAATTCCCCGCAGTTTCGCCGGTTTGAGATTGTAGGCCACTATGATGCGCTTGCCGAGGAGTTCTTCTTCCGTATAAAAAGGAACCAAACCGGAGACAATGGTCCGCTCCTCGCGGACGCCGCTTGAGCCCTCCCCTATTTCAAGGTTAATGATATAGAGCTTGTCCGCCCCGGGATGCCGCCCGATCTTTTCTATTTTCGCCACACGCAGATCAAGGACGGCGGCAAAGGGCAGGGCGCTTTTGGGCGCGGCCTCTCCGTTTTCCGCTTCCTCTTTTTTCCGCTCTTCTTCCTGCCTGTCCTTCTGGCTGCCCGAATAGCGTTCCCGCAGGGTTTCCACCAACCCGTCTTCAAGTTTGGCAAAAAGAACTTCGCTTTTTATTTCCGCGTCAGGCGCAATCCCCTCAGCCCTGCCGATATCCTTCCAGGCGAGATCTGAGATCCCCTCCTGCGGTTTGAGGCCGAAGAACGAGGCGATCCTCGCCGCGGCCTGAGGCATATACGGCTCAACCAGTACCGCCAGATCCCGCACGACATGGGCCAGATCGCGGATTACCGCCTCCGCTTTGGGGGGATCTTCCCTGCGCAGCCGCCAGGGCTCGGCATCCTGAAAATATTTATTGGCGAACGAGGAAAGTTCAAAGACATCCCTGAAAGCGTCCCTCAGTTCGGCGCACTCAAGCTTTTCCGCGATCGCGTTTTCCCGCCCGCGCACCTCTTCCCAAAAGGCAGGATCAGGATCTCCGGCGGGCAACCTGCCGCCGTAATAACGGGTGATGAACGAAACGGTACGGTTTACCAGATTCCCCAGGTTGCCGATTAGCTCGCCGTTAACCTTTTCCTGAAAATCCTTCCAGGTAAACAGGGCGTCCGCTTTTTCGGGACGGTTGTAAAAAATAAAGAAGCGCCATACGTCGGAGGGGATACTGGTTTTCATCACATCGGTTCCGAAAACGCCGATGCCCCGTGACTTGGAAAATTTTCCGCTCTCGTAGTTGAGGTACTCGGTGCTGGACATGTGGTGTAACATAGTCCAGTTGTCGCCGCTCCCCAAAAGGCTTGAGGGGAAAATTACCGTGTGGAAGGGGATGTTGTCCTTGCCGATGAACTGGAAGAGTTCCACATCATCGGGACTTTTCCACCAGTAGTCGACAAAGTCATGCCAGTCGGAAAATTGCGGATATGCCTTAAACCGGTTCGCGTTGCTTGAAATATCCCCCCCGGCGATTGCGGCGCCCAAATTTCCGGTGATAGAAATATAGCCGATGGGGGCGTCGAACCACACATAGAAAACTTTTTCCTCATAACCGGGACGGGGTACGGGGATTCCCCATTTCAAGTCCCTGGTAATAGCCCGTTCCCGCAGACCGTCACGTATCCACGCCTGGGTCATCCGGATAGCGTTATTCGCCCAGAAGCCTTTTTCGGAGGCTGTTTTGATCCACGCTTCAAGCCGGTCCTTGATTTTGGGGAGGTCTATATAGAGGTGCCTAGTCGATTTCAGGGAAGGAAGGGAACCGCAGGCCGCGCAGCGCGGCTCTTTCAGTTCGGTGGGGTCCAGCAGCTTGCCGCAGGCCTCGCACTGGTCCCCCCTAGCGTCGGCGGAACCGCAGTGGGGGCAGACGCCGCGGATGTAGCGGTCGGCAAGGAAGCGCCCGCACCGGGCGCAGTGAAGCTGTTCAACCGTCTTTTCGGTGATGAAACCCGCGGCGTCAAGCTTTTTGAAGATGTCCTGGGTTATCTCGGTTTGAATCGGCGTGGAGGTGCGCCCGAACCGGTCAAAGGCGATATTGAACCAGCGGTAAATTTCATCGTGGACGGCATGGTAGCGGCCGCAAAGTTCCTGCGGGGTTACGCCCTCCTCGGCGGCCCGGTTTTCAGTGGCGGTACCGTATTCGTCGGTCCCGCAGACATACAGGGTCTCGTAGCCCCGCAGCCGACAGAAGCGGGCAAAGGCGTCGGCGGAGAGCACCTGGATGAGGTTGCCCAAGTGGGGCACGTTATTCACATAAGGCAGCGCGGAAGTAATCAGTCGGCGTTTCATATTAGGCAATCATAATCAAAAAAAGGGGCTGTGGCAATGCCTCATCGAAATTCTAACCCAAAAGGGCCGTGTTCCCGGCACAGTTCGGCGACAATGCCTTTACGCTCTTTCTTTTCCGCCTGGTTGAGTTTTTCAATCCACGGCGCCAGTTGTTCTTTAGTCATGGTTTACGTTCCTCCCTTAACTTTGTTGTCCGCCGGACGGGGGCGCGGGCGGGACGTACGGCGCGGGGGCGGGCGGCAGATAGTCAAACACGATCAATTCGGCGCTGTGGTAGTTCGGGTTGGAATCGCCGCCGTCAATAAACTGCTTTTCCAGCAGGGCGCGGGCCGCCGCCGTCCCGCCTGAAGGTCCGCATGGCAAGCCGCGCCGCTTCATAGTTCGCGGCGGTGAGCGCCAGGTCAGAAGCGACCGCCTGCTGCCACAGCCCGTAGCCGAAATTGCCGCGGTAGCGGATGCCGTACAGATACTGATCTTTCATAAAGACCGACTCGTTTTGGGTGTCGGTGATCTCGTCCATCTCGAGCGCGGAACGCTGCTGCAGTATGAGGGGCTTCAAACTCCCCTTCAGCGAAAGCAGATACCAGCCCGCGGCGCTTCCGCTCCCCAGAATGTTTGAAACTTCCTCCGCGTCGCCGCTGCCGTCCGCTTTTGGATAGACCGGGTGTTCGGCATTGAAAAACGGCTGGCCGTCGTAGCAGAGGTTGGTTAATCCCCCGGCCAAAAGTTCGGCGATGCCGCGGTTAAAGAAGCGCAGCACCTCGTCGGCCATTTCCCGCGCGATCACCGAGTACTGGCCGAGAATATCGTCCTCAAGGTGGGCGCGGTCTACGCCGAAAGTCGCCTCGTATTTCTTGTTGACAATCTGGTAGGAAAACTCCGCCATGTCCTTAACGACGCGCTCCCCTATCCATTCGCGTATCGCCGGAAACTGGCCGTATCCGTCAATTACGCCCCACCTTTTTTCACCTGAACGACAAGCGTAGACTTTCTGGAAACACTTAACCAGGAGGTACTATGAAACGGTACAGCGAAGAAGACAAGAAATGGCTTAT
>JAIROT010000029.1 GCA_031257385.1 Treponema sp. | reverse complement strand
TTTCGCCGTTTCGTTGGTGAGTACCGTAAGGATGTTGTATGCAACCCCCCATTCCTCCAGCAGCTCTTTGCTGTGTAAAACCCGCTCATAGGTTCCCCGCCCCTGGGCGTCTAAACGGTAGCGGTTATGAAAATGAGGCCCCCCGTCCAGGGAAAGACCCACTAAGAAATTATGGTTATGGAGAAATTCTCCCCAGGCCCCGTCAAGAAGCAGTCCATTGGTTTGCAGCGCGTACTTAACAGCCAGAGCCTTTTTTTCCTGCCGCTGTATCGATGAAAAACTCTGTGTAAAATCCTCATACCAGGCTAAGCCCGCCAGGGTAGGTTCGCCACCCTGGAAGACCAGGGTTATTTCATCATGATCCTCCAAATCCCGGAGGATATGTTCCAGGACCGCCTGTCGGATACCGGGGCTCATGATCCCGTAAGACGGTGCCGCCCGGCGCCCTGAAACATCCGTGTAAAAACAGTAGCCGCAGCGCATATTGCAGAGGGAAGAAGCCGGTTTTATCAAGACAGACAGATGTTTCATTTTGGCAAAGCTTCAATGCTTTCCTTAAACAGGATATAACTTTCCACAATGGTTTGTTCCGGGGGTATCACGTTGGCGGTAAAATAATCGAAAAGTACCATAATAGCGCGGTATCCCTGTTCTTCGGGCTGCTGCAGAATGGCCGCCGATATTTTACCCTCAATTAACGCCTGTTTCGTAGGCGGCGCAAAATCGAAGAAAATAGATTGTATCCGCCGTCCCGAATTTTCTATCGCCTTGATCCCCGCCTCAGAGTAGACGCCGTTGTATACGATGTGGCTCACATGGGGATGGGATGAAAGTTCCTCCCGGACAATCTGGTAGGAATCAAAACCATCATTGGGGAGTTCGACCACGTTTTCCAGTGTAATGCCGGGGCAGTGTTTTTCCAGATAAAGCCTGAAACTTTCCAGGCGCTGCTTGTGGCCCAGCATGGAAAAGGACGGAAAAAAGGCCAGGGCCTTACAGCCGCCGCCTGATATAAGGCGCAGGAGCCCTCCGGCCATCCAACCGGAGCGGGCATAATCGCAGCGGACGGCGGAAAAAAATTTTACATCCTCAAGGACCGAAGCCAATAGGACGAAGGGAATATGCTCCTCGTTCAGGCGGTGGAGCCGCTTTATGATTTCAGGATGGTTTATCGGCACAATGACCACCGCGTTCGCCCCCTCCGCTATGGCCGTGTCAATTAAATGGAGCTGATCCTGGGGGTCGAACTCTTTACAACGGTACAGTTCCATGCTGATGCCGAAATCGACAATTTCCGTCCGGGCCCGCTCAATTCCCCGCAGCACCTCGCCGAAGAATTCATTCGAATGGATATGAAGAACCACGGCGATTTTGAGGTTTAGTTTGCGGTTCGCCAAAGACTTGGCGACTTTGTTTTTCCGGTAGTTCAATTTCGCCGCGATGGACTCAATCCGTTTTTTGGCTTCCGGGCTTATGCGCCCACGGTTGTTAAGCGCCCGGTCCACCGTTCCTACCGATACCCCCGCCAGTTCCGCTATATCTTTTATTGTTGTCATCACAGACTCCAAAACACCGACTGCCAGCCTTAAAACGAGCATAAAACGGCATTTTATGCGGTAACGCAAACGCTTTTTTCACAATTTATAAGCGCCACAGACTTCTACAAGCCCTGATTATACTATATTTCACGATATCCGGTAAAGAAGGCAACAATAGAGGGTTATAGGCTTTTAATAAAAGATTCATAACTATTCAGCCGATCCCCTATTTCAGGCCATTTTGGACAATAATGCCTTGAAAATCATGCGGTTTTATAGAAATTCATGCTGTTTATAGCGATAATTCAGGTAAAATCTCTACTCAACTGAATAGTTACAAAAATCTGCATTTTTTTGAAATTTTGCTTGACAATACCTGAAAACCGGTGGATAATGAATCATATTTGCGTGTGCGCACACGCAAATAGAATAAAGACCATAAATTATGGAGGAATGTATGAAATTGCTAAGCTTAAAAACAGAACCAGACAAAAGATGGGGCTTTATGCCGAAGCGTTTATTGACGGCGGCCTGCGTGATCCTTCTTGCTGCGGGGACATCCTTCGCGGGCGGCAAAGGCGAAAGTTCCGCCGGGGGGACCGGTGAGGGTAAAGTGCTTACCGTGGGCGTGTTGGTATCTACCGTCGGCATCCCGGCCCTCTACGCGCGGGATCAGGGCTGGTTCAAAGAGGCAGGGCTCAACGTGGACCTGCAAATTTTCGCCACCGGCGCGCCGGTGAACGAGGCAATCGCCGCGGGAAAACTCGACATGGCCTGCTCGGGGTTTGCGTCGATTTATTCTCTTGCCAACGGCAACTGCGTCTGGCTGCTGGATATTAACTCCACCGGGGGCATGGGCATCTTCGCCCGGAAAAACAGCCCCGTTGCCGCGGCGGGCAGTAACGTTTCCGGTTTCCCCAACATTCTCGGCTCCGCGGCGGCCGTAAAAGGTTTGGAAATCCTGGGGCCCGTGGGAACAGCGGTTCAGTATATGGTGGAAGGTTACACCTCCCGGCTCGGCCTCCAAACCGCCGACGTCAGGATGCTCAATATGGAATACATCCCGGCGTATCAGGCGTTTGTATCCGGCCAGGGCGATCTCAGCGCCACAAACCCGCCCACTTCCTACACCATGCAGGATGAAGGCTATGTGAAAGTCTGCTCCTTTGAGGACGCCACCGGCGTATCCCTCATGGACGGCTGTTTTGCCCGGTCCGAAATTGTAAAGACCCGTGCCGATGATGTGCAGAAGTTTGTCAACGTGCTTGTGAGGGCCATGGACGCCCTGCAGGATAAAAAGGTACGTTTCGATTATTCCATGCAGAGTTTTATCGCCAACGGGACCAGGTACACCGACGACATTCTGAACCGTGAAATTGCGGATCGGGATTATATCGGAACAAAATTCGTAAGCGCCCCGGATTATGTTTTTGGCGAAGCCTGGGGAGCCATTACGAGTTTCCTGGTCCGGAACGAAAAAATTGTGCCGGAAAACGGGCCCAATGTGGCAAAATCCCTGGACCCGGCCTTCCTCTCTAAAACGGTGGGTAAACCCATCGTGAAGTACAGCGGAAATTAATTTTTACCGGGGATAAAAATGGCAGTCGGGCAAAAGAAGAATTACCTTTGGATTTCCGCCGTTTCGGTCATCCTGTTTTTGTGCTTCTGGTATGTTGTGACGGCGGTACTGAATATGTTTCCAGGTACAACCCTTCCCAGCCCGGTCGCCGTTTTCAGGACCTTTATCAGAAAAATGACGGCCACCGCCCCGGACGGAGCGGCCCTGCCTGAGCATATCGGCTCATCCCTGAAGATTGCCATGTCCGGGTATTTGGCGGCGGTAATTATCGGAACGCCCCTGGGCATCGCCATGGCCTGGTACAAACGGGCGGATCTTTTTGTGCGGCCCCTTTTTGACCTCATCAGGCCGGTGCCCGGCATTGCGTGGATTCCGCTGATGATCGTTTTATTCGGCATCGGCGACGCTTCAAAAATCGTAACAGTTTTTCTTTCGGCTTTTATTCCCTGTGTATTAAACTCATATACCGGCATAAAACAGACAAAAGATGTTCACCTCTGGGTCGGCCAGACCTTCGGAGCGTCAAATTTTCAGATGCTCATTAATATTGCGATTCCCACCGCGCTGCCCATGATCATGGCGGGGATCAGGGTGGCCCTTGGTTCTTCCTGGACCTGCATTGTGGCGGCGGAACTTCTGGCCTCCACAAAAGGGCTGGGGTACATGATTCAGCAGGCCCGGGGCATTTACCGCCCGGACATTATTATCTGCGGCATGATCGCCATCGGTTTAATCGGGGCGTTCATCTCCTGGCTCCTGGGGAAAATCGAAAATGCCGTGATAAAAGGCGTAAGGCGGGAATAATGATAAACCTGAGAGAAAAATCGGCAAACCATGAACGGATTATCTGCGCGTGTATATCAATTTTTGTATTTCTGTGCCTCTGGCAGTTCGCCGCGTCATATACGAAGGCGTCACTTTTTCTGGCAGGCCCCCTTGAGGTGCTTAAAGCCTTCCTTGAAAGTTTCGTAATCCCCATCGGCACAAACAGAATCTTCGGACACATCCTCTGGAGCCTTTCGCGGGTGCTGGCCGGTTTTGCCATCGGTTCAGCCCTGGGCGTTACGGCGGGTATTCTGATGGGTTTGTATAAACCGGTTGACGCCTTGATCCGTCCGCTTTTTGAACTGGTCCGCCCCATTCCGGCCATTGCCTGGATACCCCTTTCCATCGTGTGGTTCGGCCTTGGGGAACCGGCAAAATATTTTTTAATCGCCCTCTCCTCGTTTTGTTCGGTAACGATTAACGCGTTTACCGGCGCTTCATCGGTTGATGAAACCTTAATCGGCGCGGCTAAAATGCTTGGCGCCAGTGACCGGCAGGTCTTTACGACGATAATACTGCCCGCCGCCGTGCCTCATATATTCGCGGGTTTACAAATAGCCATCGGCGCTGCCTGGATGACGGTGGTGGCAGCGGAGATGGTAAAGTCTTCGGAAGGTCTGGGCTGGATTGTCATCAAGGGGCAGGAAATAAACAGCATGGTTCAGATCCTTGTCGGTATTCTGTGCGTGGGAATTGTTGGGTTTATCCTGGCCACAGTCATGCGGGCGGTGGAAGCAAAACTTTTTGTGTGGAACGAGAGGGGCAAATGAAAGAGGATATGATCATCTGCGACGGTCTTGAAAAAACCTTCACCACCGCCCGGGGCCCGGTACACGTTATTGATTCAATAAGCCTGAAGGTTAAAAAAAATGAATTCCTTGTTCTTTTCGGGCCGGGGCAGTGCGGCAAATCAACGATACTCAACTGTTTGGCGGGCCTCGAAACCGCCACAGAGGGGAGCGTTACCGTGAACGGTGAAAAGGTGGTAAAACCGGGGCCTGACCGGGGCTTTGTGTATCAGCGTATCGCGCTTTTTCCCTGGCTTACGGTGATGGGGAATGTGGAATACGGCCCCAAAGTACGGGGTATGCCCAAAAAGAAACGAAGGGAAAAGGCCCGGTATTATATCAATCTGGTGGGGCTGGAAGGATTTGAACACGCCTTTCCTTCCCAGCTTTCAGGCGGCATGCAGCAGCGGGTGGGCATTGCCAGGGCCTACTGTAATGAGCCCTCCGTTCTGCTTATGGATGAACCCTTCGGCCACCTTGACGCGCAGACCCGTTATCTTATGCAGGAAGATTTAATGAAGATGTGGGAAAAAGAAAAACGCACCGTGGTCTTTGTTACCAATAATATCGAGGAAGCGATTTTTCTTGCCGACCGGATTGTGGTGATTACCAACTGCCCCGCAAACATCAAAAAAGAATACAAAATTGATATTCCCCGCCCCCGCGCTTATGTGGCGCAGGAATTCCTGAAACTGCGTCAGGACATATCTTCAATCGTTGACAGCACGCTGTAGGGAGCCGGATTATGGACAATGAAATTAAAGTTACCGTAAACCACATGACCAAAAAATTCGGCGATCTCCTGGTACTGAACGATGTTTCTTTTGA
>JAIROT010000200.1 GCA_031257385.1 Treponema sp. | reverse complement strand
GCGCCGATTTAAGCATTCCGACGGTTATGTCCATAATCGACGATCTATTTGAAAAGAAGGTTATCCGCTCTATAGGAAAGGGCGAATCCTCCGGGGGAAAGCCCCCGGAAATGCTGGAAATGGTTCCGAACCGGTTTTACTATATCGGCGTTGATGTTGGAAGAACCGTCATACGGGTGGTGGTAAACAATGCCGTATATGAACAGGTGGCCAGTTTACAGGAACCTACCGGAAATCCCCTGCCCGCGAAGGATCTGGTGGACCGTATATGCTCATACGTTGCAACTATCGTGAGGCAATCGGCAATCGCGAAGTACAATATTCTGGGGGTGGGGGTTGCCATGCCGGGTCTTATTGAAAATGATACCGGCAGGGTGTTATTTTCCCCGGATTTTAGCTGGGAAGACATTCCCCTGAAGGCCTGGCTGCAGGATTCCCTGGGGTACCCGATTCTGGTTGAAAACTCCAACCGCGCCCTTGCTTTAAACGAAAGTTATTTGCCGGGAGAAGTAGAATCAAGCCGTGCTACTTTTTCCGTAAACCTGGGTTACGGTATAGGCGCCGGACTGGTTATAGGGGATCAAATATTCACCGGCAGCAGCGGAACCAGCGGGGAAATAGGCCATATTACCGTAGTCCGGGACGGCCCCCTTTGTGCCTGCGGGAACAGGGGATGCCTTGAGGCGGTGGCTTCCGGTTTAGCAATCGCCGATCAGGCAAAAAAAGAGGCGGAACAAGACAAAAAATCAAAAATTTGGGAACTCTGCGGGGGCGATTTTTCTAAAATTGACGCCAAGTTGGTCTTTGACGCCGCAGAGCAGGGGGACAATGCGGCTTTGGCTATTATAGATATCGCGGCGGAGTATATCGGCATAGGAATCGCCATGGCGGTCAATGTTCTGGACCCTGATCGTGTTGTGCTTTGCGGCGGATTGATGAGAAACAACCCCTATTTCTTCGAAAAAATAAACACCAGTATCCGGAAACACAAGATGCGGAAAGCCGGTAATCAGCTGGTAATCTCTGCCGGCGCCAAGGGTGAATTCAGTACCGCCAACGGCGCCTGCCGGGTTTTGGCAAACAACCTTTGGTGGCGGCGGACCTTGCCTATATAATCATTGTAATCAGAGGATTTGGACAGCCAAAACGCGCAAGGGATTGGAGGGGTGCGAGCCCGAAGGGCGAAGCAGACACGCCGCAGGCGGGGCCGGAGCGCGGACGCGCGGAGCCCCGGAAAGCCCGGTCTGACCGTTTCGTTAAGGCGGCTGTACGCCGCCGCTGTTGAAGCGGTCAGATGCGCCCGAATTCCAAATAAAAAATTCCAAAAAACCCTTGACATTTTTTGGGCAATACAATAAGTTCTTATATAAAGAAACGTTTCTTTTAGAAGAAACTAAAAATCGAAGGAGTTTTTATGAATGCGGCAAATGTGAAAAACCCGGACGCGACAACGATTTCGGGAGCGGAAAAACGGGAAGTGACCCGACAGGAACGGAAGGGGCTCCAGATTCGGGATGTTCTGCTTATCGGCATACTTCTGGCGGCCGGGGCGGTACTCAAGTTTTTTGTTGGTTCGGTTATCAACTTTGGGATGAAACCGAACTTCATTATTGCGATGTACTGTCTTATTATCATGCTGACCAGACCCGGAATCATCGAAGCGGCGATTATCGGCCTTCTTTCCGGGGCTATCTGCCAATTTTTTCCCGGTCAGCCCTACATCAATTTCGTGAGCGAACTTTTGGGGGCCGCCGCGATGTGTCTGCTTATCAAGCTTCCCCTGGAAAGAATCAAGCTTCCCATTAAGCCGATTATCTGCACTTTTTTCAGCACCCTGATAAGCGGTTTTACCTTTATCGGCGTCATGTACCTGATGTACTATTCGGGCTTTGACATAAAGCCGACACCGCTGGCGATTTTTATGGCGATCATTTTTGGCACCGCGTTTATCAATTCCGTCATTGTCCAGGCTCTCTACATCCCCCTGAAGCTGGCATTGAAAAAAAAGTGACCCATTCATCGATCTGCCAAAAACAGCTTATCGGGTGACCGATCCGGCCTGTAAAAGCCGGATCGGAAGAAGGGTTTATCCTATATGCGGACAGTCCCGATGGTGTTATACTATAGGAGCTGAGGAAGGGGAACCGGAAATAGGAGAATAGGAGTATCGGAACGGTCCGGGATGGCGGTCTGTGCAAGGGAACACTATGAATCGGGGGTATTATGAATCAGGATCAGGTAAAAGAACTTTTGCTTTCTATCGAGGACGCTCCCCTGGAATTTCAGGTGATCTTTTCGGGGAAGAAGAGCGCCAAGGTGAACGGCCTTTACAAACCCGATACCCGGGAAATCATCATTCACAACCGGAATTTCAAATCTGACGGCAGGCAAGATGACAACCTTTTGCTTTATACGGCGATCCACGAATACGCCCATCACCTTCATGCCTGCTCGCGGGGAGGCAAGCTCTCCGCCCGTTCCCACACCACTGAATTCTGGGCTATTTTTCACGCGCTGCTGGAAAAGGCCGAGGCGAAGGACCTTTACCGGAACGTATTCGCCGATTCTCCTGAACTGGAAAAACTTACCGAAAAGATACGGGGCAAATACCTTGCCGAAAACGGCAAACTCCTTAAGGAATTGGGAGAGCAGCTTCTTAAGGCGCACGAACTTTGCGGGGTTATCGGGGCGCGGTTTGAGGACTACGTTGATCGGATTCTCCGTATACCCCGTGTCGCGGCCAATATGGCGATCAAAATGTTTCAGTACGATTTAGACCCGCAGGTAGGGCCGGACAATATGCGGTTTCTCGCTGGAATTAGAAGCGAGGACGACCGGGTAGCCGCGGAAAAGGCCCTTGTCGGCGGTAAGAGTCCCGATATGGTAAAAACCGCCATTAAGGGGGGGGTTCCTGTATTACCGGCAAAACCCCTGCGGGAAGGGGATGTTAAAGCCCGGCTGGAAAAGGAAAAGATACGGCTGGAACGTACGATAGCGAATCTTTCCAGGCGACTCGACGAAATTGAGCGGGAACTGGAAGAACTCTGACACCCAAACATTACAGGGTGCCAAAAACGAACAAACAACCATACTAAAAATCTGACAATAGACCTCTTTAGACCTCTTTTTCTTCGGTATTTTCTTCGTACAGTCTTGATTATTTTCCCTATTCGGTATAATTTTATTGAATTAAACAATATAGATATAAATTTATAGAATCTGATGGAAGAGAGGACCATTAATGGCAGCAAAGACGTTCAAAAGAGGCCTGCTTTTGCCTACCAGGAAACATGTCACCGCGGGAAAACCCACGGAGGCCGCTCCGGCGCCGAAACAGGTGGTTATTCCGGTGAATCAGCATTTTGGAGCCCCGAATAAGGCATTGGTTGCGCCGGGTGACCGGGTCAAACAGGGGCAGAAGATTGCCGATGCGCTTAATCCAGATACATTGGCAGTACCGGTTCACGCTTCCATTGCGGGGCTAGTCAAAAAAATCGAAGTCCGTGCCCTGTCGAACAATACGGACGGGCTTTGTGTCGTTATCGAGGCCGATGAGACGGGTGTGGCTGAAACCGGAGCGGACGAGACCGCCTTTATGCCTCCACTGGACATAAACCGCTGCACAAAAGAGGAGGCCCTTGGCCGGATACGGGACGCGGGAATCATCGGCATGGGAGGGGCGGGATTTCCGGCTCACGTTAAATTATCGCCTCCCGCGAACAAACCGGTTGACGTGATCATTGCCGACGGCGCCGAATGCGAGCCTTACCTTACCACCGACGAGGCGCTTATCAATGAAAAAACCCGGACGCTGATCCAGGGGCTTGCTATCGTGATGAAGATCACCGGGGTAAACCGGGCCATTATCGGGATGGAAGACAACAAGGCCCCGCTTATTCCAAAAATCGAAAAGGCCGCCGCCGAAGTGCCGCATCCGGGTACCATTGAGACCGGCCTCTGCAAGACCCGCTATCCGCAGGGGGGCGAAAAACTGCTTATTACCGCGTTGACCGGCCGGGAGGTGCCTTCGGGCGGGCTTCCCATGGACGCAAAATGTATTGTCTCGAATGTGGGAACCCTGACGGCAATTGCCGAGGCTTTTTCCCTGGGCAAGCCCCTGATAGACCGGGGACTTACCGTGTCCGGCGGGGCGTGCAGGACGCCGAAAAATATCCGGGCCGCCATTGGAACCCTGGTGAGCGATTTAATTCCGGGCTTTATTGAAATTGATCAGGAGAAACTGCGAAAGATCCTCTTTGGCGGCCCCATGATGGGTACCGCCGTGCCTTTTACGGCGATTCCGATTCAAAAAAACACCTCCGGCGTTATCCTGATGACGGAAGAGGAAACTTACACAACGGCGGAAGGCCCCTGTATCCGCTGCGGCCGCTGTATCCGCAACTGTTCGTGCAGGCTTTCCCCGGTATTGATGAACAACGCTCTGGAGGCCGGAGATCTGGACGAGGCGGTTTGGGCGGGGCTTATGGATTGTATTGAATGCGGGGCCTGTACCTACGTATGTCCGGCCCGGATACGGCTGGTACAGCGTTTCAGAATCGGAAAGGGCCGCCTGCGCGCGAAACAGGCTGCCGAAGCGGCCCGCAGGAAGGCGGCGGAAGCGGCGGCCGTAACCACGGAAAAAAACTAAGGAGAATAATACATGGCAGAAAACGTACCATCTCCGCCTGTTTTGCTTCAGTCCAGTCCGCATATTGTGTCACCGGTAAACACCCGTACTTTGATGGGGCATGTACTTATCTCGCTGGCACCGGTTTCAATTTTTGGTATCGTGATCTTCGGTATTCCCGCGCTGACAAATATTCTGATCGGCACGGCTACCGCGGTTGCGGCGGAGGCGCTGTTCCGGCTCGTCACGAAACAGGATAACCGGACAGGGGATCTTTCGGCGGCGGTAACCGGGTTACTGCTGGCATTGGTTATTCCCCCCTCGACTCCGCTGTGGATCACCGCCCTGGGTTCCGTATTCGCCGTCATCGTGGCAAAGGAATTTTTTGGCGGACTTGGGTCGAATGTATTTAATCCCGCTCTTATCGGCCGGGCCTTCCTCCTTATGACTTTTCCCGCGGCGCTTACTACCTGGGATCGGCCTTCCCGGATTTTAAGCGCGGGCGCGGACAGTATCACCGGCCCGACTCCCCTGCGTATGTTGAGCCTGGGGGGTATAGAGACTGTGGG
>JAIROT010000016.1 GCA_031257385.1 Treponema sp. | reverse complement strand
CGCTTCGGCGGCCAGGGCCTGCCGGAAAACTTTATCACCATTGACTTCAACGGCTCCGCGGGGCAGAGTTTCGCCGCGTTCCTCGCCAGGGGCATCACCTTCCGCCTGGCCGGGGACGCCAACGACTACCTGGGCAAGGGCCTTTCCGGGGGCCGGGTGGTAGCGGCCCCCCCCAAAGGCTCCCGTTTCAGGACCGAGGAGAACATCATCGTGGGGAACACCGCGCTGTACGGCGCCACCTCCGGGGATCTCTACGCCGCGGGAGTCGCGGGGGAGCGTTTCTGTGTGCGGAACTCCGGGGCCACCGCGGTAGTGGAGGGGGTGGGGGATCACGCCGCGGAGTACATGACCGGCGGCAGGCTCATCGTCCTGGGAACCGTGGGCAGGAACTTTGCCGCGGGAATGTCCGGGGGCATCGCCTACGTGCTGAACAAGAACGGGAACTTTGAATACTTCCTCAACAGGGGCATGGTGGAGCTTTCCGGCCTGGACAACGAGGCGGACGAAAATTTTGTCAGGCAACAGATTGAGCAGCATATCTACTGGACCGGGTCGGCCTACGCCCAGGACATTCTGGACAACTGGGGAGACTACAAGCCGAAGTTTGTCAAAATACTGCCGGTGGAATACAAAATGGCCCTCCAGCAGCAGATGCTGGCGGAGCTGGACCGGAAACTCTACGATATTCGGGAACGGGAAGAAATCGCTGACCGGGCATAGGGGGAAGACAACCCATGCCCTCCAATGCAGAAGCCAGCCACGCAAGGGACAATTCCGTGCCGCTACAGAGCGGCGCATATCCTTCCTGTGCTTGCCGACCCACGAATCAGTATTTACTTGCTTTTATAGGCGCTATAGTATGTCAATTCCCAAAATAATCAGCGTTGAAGCAATTAAGGACTATAAAATTAAATTAAATTATGAAACTGGCGAGATAAAATTATTTGATGTATTGCCGTATATTTCCGGCGCCTGGTATGAGGAATTAAATAATTATAGTTATTTTAAAACAGTTCACATAATTTTAAACGGAAAAGGGATTGAATGGGAACATGGCCAGGATATTGCTCCGCACGAATTATATGATATGGGTGTTTCCATAGCAGAATAGCGGCAGCGCTACACCGGCGCTCCAGGCAAAGCCGTTGGAAAAGAAGCCGCCGCAAGAACGAACAGCCATACTATGGGCAAAAGGGGATGGTTTATTCGCAGGCGGGTTTAATACCCCGCCCCTCTGGGGCGGTTTTGAACCGGCTAACGTATTGATTATGAGGCAATGCGTATTGTTGACAGGAGCGCGGGGGGGTTATACAATGAGCCTGTCCTAAAATCCGGTTAGTGCAAGGAGCTTCTGTGCCGCCTGAAAATGCCCATATTGTCGCTTGTAAGACCCTGGCGCCGGAAATTGAGCTGGTTATGCGGGGGCGCGGCGCGGATATGCCTGTTACCTTTGTGGAATCGGGCAAACATATATGGCCGGACAAGCTACGGGACTGTATCCAGGAAAGCATTGACAGTGTTCCTGCGGGAAAAACAATACTCCTGGCGTTTGGGTTTTGCGGCAACAGCATGGTCGGCGTTCAATCCCGTTCCCACACCCTGGTGATGCCCCGGGCAGCGGACTGCATACCTCTGTTTTTAGGATCCCGCAAAACCCGGGAAGCATACGGCATCTACACCTATTTTTTCACCAAGGGCTATCTGGAATCGGAATCAAACATCCTCAGGGATTACGAAAGGGTTATGAAAAAATACGGTCAAAAACGCAGCCTCCGGGTTATGCGGGAGATGATGAAACACTACAAAACCATTGCGATAGTCGACACCGGAGCCTTTGATCCCGGGGAAGTTGCGGAAAAAGTGGCGCCCCTTGCGGGACTCATCGATGTTCCGGTCTCGGTCGTGCCGGGGAACCTCCGCATCATCGACGCTCTCCTTGCGGGGGACTGGGGGGAGGACGAATTCCTGATCATCCCCGGCGGGTCCGAAATTTCCCTGGAAGCGTCGCTCAACCTGGGGCCACCGCAAACCGGCTGACCCTGCGCGCTCCTGCACTGTTTACAGGCCCCGGCGGAGCGGAAAACCGCCGCCTTGCGTCGTCCGCGCAAGGGACAATTCCGTGCCGCTGCAGAGCGGCACATGAATCTTTCCTAATATTGCCAGCCCAACGGGCTGATAGCCCGGTCCTGCCTTCAGGCAGGATGCGCCCACATTCTTCAATATTCAACAAAACCGGGGCTTGCAAATCCCCGCGTATGGCGTACAATTTAAGGAAAGGGCTTCCGTATACTTCAATTCCTACAAAATGTAGGAGAAAAAAATTTAAAATTCCTGCAATGTTTAGAATAGGCATATAAAAAAATATATCGTAACATAATACTACAAATTCGAATTTAGTGGAGCGATTTAATGATTATTATTGGAGAAAAGATTAACGGATCGATTCCTTCGATGGCGAAGGCAATCGCGGAAAGGAATGAAGCGCACATTCAGGATTTGGCCAGAAAACAGGCTGAAGCCGGCGCCAACTTTATTGATGTATGCGCCTCCGTTGAGGAAAAGCTTGAGCTTGAGACGCTCAAATGGATGATAGATCTGGTCCAGGATGTGACGGATGTCCCTATCTCCATTGACAGCCCCAGCGCGAACGTCTGCGCCGCAGCTATTCCGTTCTGCAAAAGACCCGGTTTGGTCAATTCAGTTTCCATGGAAGGGGACAAGGTTGATGTGGTGTTCCCGCTTATTGCCGAAACCGGCTGGGAATGCGTTGCCCTTTTAAGCGACGACACGGGGATCCCCAAAAGCGCCCAGAAACGGCTGGAAGTTTTTGACGCCCTGATGAAAAAGGCGGATCAGTACAAGATCGCCCCCAAGCGCCTGCACGTGGATCCCCTGGTGGAGATGCTCTGCACCTCCGAAGACGGGATAGCCAAGGTCGTGGAAACCATGACGAAAATAAAAGCCCAGTATCCGGATATCCATTTAACCGGCGGCGCCAGCAACATTTCCTTCAACCTGCCGGGCCGGAAATTTGTCAACCGGGCCTTTATCATCCTGTCCATGAACGCCGGCATGGATAGCGCCATTATCGATCCCCTCAACGGGGACATGATAGGCCTTATCTATGCGACCGAAGCGTTGTTAGGCATGGACGATTTCTGTATCGAATACATCACCGCCTTCCGGGAAGGCTTGTTTGACAAAAAATAACCGTGGTCCCAGATGGGTTGTGAACCCTATCAAATATTTTTTACGAGGAGTGTGTTATGTCTAAAATTCAAGAAATTGCTCAGGCGGTAGAGACCGGAAAGTCCAAGCTCATTGAGGGCCTGGTTACTGAGGCTCTCAACGAAGGGATCGATCCCCTGAAGATCCTCAACGAGGGCATGATCGCCGCCATGTCGGTGGTCGGCGAGAAGTTCCAGAAAGCCGAAGTCTTCGTGCCGGAAATGCTGGTCGCCGCCCGGACCATGAAGAAGGGCGTGGAGATCCTGAAACCCAAGCTAGGCGACGGGAGCGTAGCCAGCCTGGGCAAATGTATCATCGGCACCGTGCACGGCGACCTGCACGACATCGGCAAGAACCTGGTGGCCCTCATGATTGAAAGCGCCGGCTTTAACGTCATCGACCTTGGGGTCGACGTAACCGCCGAGGCTTTCCTCGCCGCCATCAAGGAAAACCCCGATGTCAAGATCGTGGCCCTTTCCTGCCTGCTCACCACAACCATGCCTTCCCTCAAGGAAATTGCGGCGGCCCTTAAAGCCGGCGAAGTAAAGAGCTTCAAGCTCATCGTCGGCGGCGCGCCCATCACCCAGGAATTTGCCGATCAGGTTGGCGCGGACGGCTACAGCGCCGACGCTGCCGGCGCGGCGATTCTCGCCAAGAAACTGGCCAGCTAATTGCCGGAATTTCTGGAGGCCCCCGACCGGGTTTCCGGAGCTTTCCACAGCAAAGCGCTCAAAAAGGCCCTGCTTTTTCAAAAAGCAGGGCCTTTTTTTCGAGGAAGGAGGAAGCGAAGGCCCGCCTTCCCAAGGCGCGGGGAGAAGTATATGGTTGTTTCAGTGATACCTATCGGCAATTCAAAAGGGATTAGGATACCCAAAAATAGATGCTTCATCAGTATGTGTGGGTAATTTTTAAGCCCTCCCTGGAAGCGCCAAGTTAATGCCTGAGCGCCTGAGTATCACCGTCGCTATTAAGCTGTATCCCGGCTCGCTGCTCCGGTGTCAGAAGCGCAAAAAATTGATCCAACACCGCTTTCCCGTGCCCTTTCTTGTAGCTCGTCTCGTCTATCCCCACGCGGACAAGTCCGTCAAACAGGCTGTCCCGTTCCCTTTGTATGTCATTGTGCACCCGTTTGACTATCTCACCTACCGTGTTCCAGGCTATCCTCATATACTGTGCAACCACCGTGTTCGGGCTGTGCAGCACAAACCATTTTTAACAGTTCAATTCTATTAATCAAAAAAAATAAATGACATAACCCACGCAAGTCAAAAATAGAGGAAACAACCATATCAATTTTCTGATCCCCAATGCGATCAATAATAGCGCTCCGTATGCGTATCCGCTCGGATATCTGTATCAAAGGGGAAAGAACAGCGATATCTATATCGCCGCCTTTTTTCGAGTCGTCAAGGCGGGACCCGAACAGCCATATCCGGGCGTTGGGATCCGCCTGGCGGACCGAGTGAACCAATGCGTCCTTTTCAGCGGCCGTTATTCGCATATTCCGCAATGACCTCTACTATTTATAGCCACGGCCTTTCCTCCGCTATTCGGAAACCGCAGCCCTGGCCGCCTTCCACTCCCCGATGTTGCGTTTCTCATAGTCAAAACTAACGCCCGCTTTGACAAGCTCTTTGCCGCTTCCCTCCCAGGGCAGCAGGTAGTCCTTGCTGTCTATCTGCGCCAGGGCTTCTTCCGCCGTGCCGTTCAGCTTGAACTCAAAACAGTAAACGTACTGTTTTGTCTCCACCAGCGTGTCTATCCGGCCCGCCGCTATGCGGACCTCTGAACGGCAGTACAGGCCCAGCATACGGAATATGAGGTGTATAACGGTTTGGTAGTACCGTTCGTCCTTTATCTGTATGTCATAGGGTATCGACGCGAACAGCGGCGGCAGCATTTGCAGGGCGCCTTCTATATCGCCTTTTGACAGAGCCTTCGGCAGTTTTACCGCCATCGTATTTACATCCTGAACAGGAACGCGGACATACTGTTCCAGTAACGCTTCCGCAAAGGCCGAGCGCACCTCCTCATTCGGATAGTCAAGGGTGTACTCGTTATATTCTTCATCATAATCAACGATGGTCAAATAACCTGACTGGTACAGTACCGCCAAAGCGTCCATGTTATCAACATTGAACTTCTGCAAGCCTGCAAAGGTAAATGAAGTCTTTTCAAGGCTCAGAATATCTATTTTCTGCTTTTCGATCAGAGTGACAAGAAATGTCGGCGTGCCGGTGGCGAACCAGTAGGCGCCGAATCTCCCCTGCTCATAAAAATGATTCAAAAGCCCGAAGGGATTGTAAACCGTGTCGGGCGCTCTGGAAAACCGGTAGCCGTTGTAAAAGCGTTTTATCTCCGCAAGGTAGCTTTGCCGGTCCGTGTGCTTTTCACTGAGAACTGCTTTTATTTCGGGGGCAAAATCCCGTTCCAGTTCCTCCTGGGTTATGCCGCAGAGATCATAATACAGGGGATTAAGGGATATATCGGTTATATTGTTCAAATCGGAGAACACGCTCACCTGGGAAAATTTGGTGACGCCGGTCAGAAATACCATGCGGAGATACGCATCGGAAGACTTCAGAACCCCGTAAAAGGCTTTAAGGGCGTTCCTGATTCTTGTGTGCAGCTCCGGCGCCCCAATCGTGGTTAGGAGGGGTTTATCGTACTCGTCAATGATGACAACCGTTTTTTGCCCCGCCTGTTCGGACATATCCTTTATAAGATTCCCGAATTGCTCTTCAGCAAAAAGTCCCCGCAGGGATAAGCCCGCGCTTTTGGCGGTTTCAGA
>JAIROT010000014.1 GCA_031257385.1 Treponema sp. | reverse complement strand
ACCAAGCGTGTAGCGGACTTTCACCGCCTAGTTACTCCCCATGCCGGGCGCACAGGTAGAAAATGCACAAAATTGTGCATTTTCTTTATCATTTGGGCTAAAGCCCCACAGACTCCTGGATTTTTATTTTGGCGCAAACGTTTCGCTATGGTTAGATTTAACGTGGCGCAATGCACCCTATTGTTTACATGGGCAGTTTGATGTAGAATAGCAAAAGGAGTATCGCATGGAATGGCGGGCTAGTCATATTTTGGTAAAAGACCGGAGCCTGGCGGATGATTTGCTGAGGCGGGTCAAACAGGGGGCGCAGTTTGAGTCCCTGGCGCGGGAATTTTCAACCTGTCCCTCAAAGTCTTCAGGGGGAGACCTCGGCTGGTTCGGGCAGGGGAAAATGGCGGCGGCCTTTGAATCCGCGGTAAAACGCCTCTCTCCCGGTTCCGTGGGGGATGTGGTGCAGACTCAGTTCGGTTATCATATTATTAAATGCACCGGACGTCGTGACTGAGGGGTTGTATGATTGAGGATAGGACGGATTTTAGAGATATTATCCGTTTGGATTCGGAACTGAATCAAATTCAGGACTTGGACCTTCTTTTGGAACGGATACTGCTTGAGGCCCGCAGGGTGGTACACGCCGACGCGGGTTCGATTTATGTCAAGACCGTAACCGAAGAAGATGGAAAAACGATTGACCAGCTTTCAATCAAGTACGCCCAAAATGATACCAGCCAGAAAACAGTCCCTTCGGGACAGAAAATAATTTATTCGGTTTTTTCGGTGCCGATAAATGAAAAGTCCATTTCGGGTTACTGCGCCCTGACCAAAAAATTGATCAACGTGCAGGATATGTACAATATCCCCACGGACGCCCCCTATTCCTTTAACTCGTCCTTTGACAAACTTTCAGGATATAAAACTACATCCACCCTGACCATCCCCCTGGTTACCGCAGAAGACCGGCTTTTGGGAGTCATCCAGGTTATTAACGCCAAGGACGGGCAGGGAAATACCGTTCCGTTTTCCGATGAAGATGAATTCCTCATAACCCACTTTGCGGCCAACGCCACCATAGCATTGCAGCGCGCCTATATGACCAGGGCGATAATTCTCAGGATGATTAAGATGGCGGAGCTCAGGGACCCCAAAGAAACGGGAACCCATGTAAACCGCGTCGCCGGTTACGCGGTGGAGCTATACGACCGCTGGGCTTACCATCACAGTGTACCTGATACGGAGCGGGGGCGGTTTCGGGATACCCTTAAGATTGCGTCCATGTTACATGATGTGGGGAAGGTGGCAATCTCCGACATTATTCTCAAAAAGCCGGCGCGCTTTACCCCTGAAGAATACCTTGTCATGCAGCACCACACCCTCTATGGCGCGAGTCTGTTTGACGACCCCCAGTCGCCTGTGGATATTATCGCCAGGGATATCGCACTGACCCACCACGAGAATTGGGACGGTACCGGCTATCCCGGCTGGATTGATCCGCATACCGGTATATCCCTGAAAACCGGCGCGGAAGGCAAGCCCCTGGGCAGGAAGGGGGAAGAGATACCCCTGGTGGGCCGGATTGTCGCTCTTGCCGACGTGTTCGACGCACTCTGTTCAAAACGGGTGTACAAAGAACCCTGGAGCGAGGAACAGGTACTGGCCGAAATACGGCAGCTCAGCGGGACAAAATTCGATCCCGAACTGGTGAATATTTTCTTCGAGATACTCCCCTGCATCAAACAAATGCAAAACCTGTACCCCGAAGCCTAATTCAGCCTGTCAGGAGTTCCTGCCCGATTTCCTTCGTACCCCTTCACTACTTCTTAAACTTCAGCGTTTCCAGGGTGGATTCGCCGCGAATGATGCCGAACCAGAGTTCTTTTTCGGTTTTTTCGCGGAGCAGCTTGAAGTAGGAGGCGAGATCGGTAATCGTTTCGCCGTTGACCGCGGTTATCCGGTCGCCCTGCCTCAGACCGATGATGTCGGCGGGACTATTGGCGATGACCGTGGCGGTGTACAGACCCCCGGCGTTTTTGTCCAGCTTGAGGTTTTCCCGCAGTTCGTCGTTAAGGGGAACGGCATATACGCCGGGCCAGAGTTTCTTGTTGTCCGAGGCCACCTGGTCGGTACGGGCCTCAATACGGACCTGGATTTCCTGTTGGACGCCGTCCCGGATTAGGGTGAAGACGGCCCGGTCGCCGGGTTTGATGTCCCCTACCAGCATCGTGATCTGGTTTACCCCTCTGGCCTCTTTGCCGTCCACATGGGTGATGAAGTCGCCGGGGCGGATACCGCCCTTGTCGGCCGGGGAGCCGAGGAAAACCTGGGAAGCCAGCGCCCCCCGCTTGCCCTCAATGCCCAGGGCAGTCATCGTTTCCCTGCCGGGTTCGTTCAGTGACACGCCGAGCCAGCCGTAGCTGATCGTGCCGGAACTGATGAACTCGTCTATTGAGCGTTTGACATTATTGATGGGGATGGCAAATCCCAGGCCCACGCTGCCGCCGCCTGTGGTATTGCTCGCTATCCAGGTATTGATGCCGATCACTTCCCCCCGGATATTGACCAGCGGGCCGCCGGAATTACCCTGATTGATGGGGGCGTCGGTCTGGATAAAATCGTTGATGTTGCCGCCCGGCCCGCCGGTGCGTCCCACAGCGCTCACAATGCCCATGGTCACGGAAAAGGAAAACTGCTCTCCCAGAGGGTTACCCATGGCGATAGCCCAGTCCCCTACTTTTACCGCGTCCGAGTCTCCGAGCACCGCCAGGGGGTAGGAATCGCTGGTTTTGAACGAAACCAGGGCGAGGTCTTTACGCGCATCCGTTCCCGCCAGCTCCGCCGGGTATTCCTTGCCGTCTTTGGTGGCCACCCTGATCTCGGTGGCGCCGTCCACTACGTGATTGTTGGTGAGGGCGTAATAGGTCCCGTTGTTGTTGCGGACAATGATCCCCGATCCGAGTCCCTGGGAGCGGAATTCCCGCTCCTGCCCGCCACCCTCGTCCGAACCGCGATCCCTCGGGCCGAAGAAGAACTCCCAGGGGATTCCGTTAAAGTTGGGGACCTGCTGCCGCCTGACCGAAACGGTTTTCAGTTCCACCACCGAGGGGAGCACTTTATCCGAAACGGAACGGAAGGCGGCCTGTAGGCCTTCGGCCACCGACAGGGCATTTTCCGGGATAATCACCTGATTCTGCTGGGCCTGAGCGGTACTCCGCGCCTTGGGGGCCGAGCAGGAAAAAGACAAAAACGCCAGGGAAAACCCAAAAATAATCCCGATAAAAACAAGGTTAAAGAAAAGTACGTTTTTTGAAGAGAGTTTTTTCACAATGTTCATAATCACTCCTGGACATATCTTTAGTTATCTATAATATACAAATTAATTTGTCCATTGAAAAGTTACATACCCGCCTGCGGCGGCTCGGTAAGAATCTCGACTTTGTCGTGAAAAATCGCCACCGTGTGTTCCCAATGGGCGGAAACTTCACCATCCGCAGTGACCACGGTCCAGTCGTCGTCGAGAATATCCACATCGCCGGTACCCATGTTGATCATGGGTTCAATGGCGATGACCATGCCGCCTCTCATCCGGGGGTTGGGGCCGTGGGGGTAATTAGGCACCTGGGGATCCTCGTGCAGGGCCAGCCCGACTCCGTGGCCGCAGAATTCGTGCACCACCCCGTAGCCGGCGGCTTCGGCGTGGCCCTGTACCGCCCTGGCGATTTGGAGAAGCCGGTCTCCGGCTTTTACCGCGGCAATACCCCGGTACAGGCACTCCCTCGTGGTCACGTTCAGGTTATGCACGGCCTTGCTTACCTTTCCCACCTCAACGCTTATGGCCTGGTCGCTTACAAAGCCCCCCATATCTATGCCGCAGTCCAGGGAAACCAGGTCCCCTTCACGGATTATCCGCCTGGAGGGAATGCCGTGGATCACCTCGTTATTGATGGAAATGCAGATGGCCGCAGGAAAGGGATTTCTCGCGGGGCCGTAACCCAAAAAGACCGGTTTTCCGCCGGCCCGCTTTATCCAGTCCCGCACCCAGCGGTCAATCTCAAGGGTTTGGATGCCGGATTTTACCAGGGGAATAAGCTCCCGGTACATGGCGGACAGCAGCTTGCAGGATTTTCTAATCCCGTCGATTTGTTTTTCGGTTTTTAAGCGGATCACGGGCCGGCCCTATACCTTGAGTTTGCGGCGGATTCGGTTTGTACGGGGAAGGGCGGGATCCCGTTTCAGCGCCTCGCGGATAAGGCACCCTGCGCCGGCTTCGTCTCCCAGGGAAAGAAGAGTTTCCGCCATGGAACGCATCCAGCGGGCCTCGTCGCGGGCCTCGAAGCCCAGTGTAAGCATTGTTTCCATACATTCGATCCAGGTTTCCTCGTCCACCTGGGGCTTGAGCCTAAGCCTGACCAGGGTCTTGAGGTAATTTTCGATCTCTTCCATGAAGTGCCGAAAATAGGGCAGCCGCCGCTCTTCCCGCACCAGTATTACCAGCAGCCTGAACGCCTCATAACAGCACCCCCGCCTGTCCAGTTCTTCGGCAAGGATAAAGAGACAGTCCATCCAGTCCTCCCGTTCAAGATACTGTTCCATTTGAAAATGGATGCCGCCGTTTTCCCGCCAGATATTGATCGCCTCGTTCTCCTCAAGGTGGAGCAGTTGAAAAAAGACAAGCCTTGACCGGCTTGCGGGATCGTCCCGCTCGCGGAGCCAGGTCCGGTAATCAAAGCCGGCGTTCTGTACAAAGCGGGTATAGGCCCGGTCGTACTTGTAACGGCGTTCAGGATCGGAAAGCACCTCGTAGGCGGTGAGGAGCTTCCGCATCGCCTCTTCGGCGTCCTTGCCCGCAATATCAGGGTGGAGCCTCTTCGCCTTTTCACGGAACGCCTTTTTTATCTCACCGGCGGCCGCCTCGCGCCGGACGCCGAGCAGATCGTAATAGTTTTTCATTCGCGCCGAAGGGGTTTAATACCCCGGAACCCTCCTTGCGGCGGGGAAGCTTCAATGCGGGGTTGTTGATTGGAAGGCAAGTTCCATACCCCGAAGCTTGCTCCCGGGTTCTTCATTGGAAAGTCCGTTTTAATACCGCGCCGAACCTTTAGTCCAGGCTTCCCATAGTTCAAACAATGTAACAATTTCAAAAATCCGGTATTAAACCAGACAGTATTATACATTTCCCCTCAAACGAGCCTCCGATCAACAACCTCGCCCTAAAGGGACGAGGTATGTTGTTTTGGTAAGGTATATGTCTGAGGGTACATACCCTTTATATCGCCCTGAAGGGCTATGTACCCTTTGCATACAATCAAGAAATTACTCCACGTTCCAAATACCGCACGAAGGCTCATTTAACCATATTTTGTTTTGTAATATTTGTCAATGGAAATCCCATGCGGGATCGGGAAAGGCCATGGGAGGATAGGAGTCTGTGGGGCTTTAGCCCAAAAATCGGGGGTTTTTGCGGTCAAGGCCGCAAAAATCCACAAGTCCCACAGGCTCCTAGGGCAACGGAGGATACGGACGGCTGACATACAAAAGCGCCTTGTGGTATTATTTCGGCAGATGAACCGCGCCGGCTTTACAAGCGTTTATGATGAAACCGTAACGTATGCCTGTTTCAAAACCCTTTGCGTTCCGTTGCTGCGGCGCGCCGCTTTCCGGTGCGTGGCTTCGATCCTGGGCAATTTTTTCTTCCGCCAATACCGGGCCGCCCTTCTGCCGGGACGGGTCCCGGTCAGCGTTGTTGATCATCCGCTGGATGCCAAGATACCTTTTACTCCTCCATGGATAACGATATACCTTGACTTTGTCGGTTTCTGGGTGCGGGTACTCTCTTTTCTGCTGCATTCATACAGGCGCCGCTCTTTCAATGCGGCCCGGGATTTTATCACATCCATGGGGGAACTCTACGCCTTTGCCTCGGAGGCCTACCGAAAAAATTTTTCCACTACCGAACGGCCCTTTTACATTGCCCGGCCCCGCTTCTTCCTGATCCACCTGGTGGACCCCCACCTTATGTGCATCCCCAGTCTGCACGTAATGGTGGTGATCAGAACCTGGACCAAATTCGCATCCATCATCCGCTCTTTTGGAGACGCGGAGCGCCTTGCCCCCCAGATTGAGGAAATGAAACAGGGCGCCCTGCGTATCACGGAGGCCATTTTATTTGTAAAACAGCACAGCGTGAACTGTATAGCGGCGGCTCTCTACGCCATAACCTGTTTTGATCCTGACCTGTTCCCCCCCGCTGAAGCGGAGGCTTTTGCCGCCCTGCTCTTTGAGAAACCGCCGGCGCCTGACTCCGGAAACGCTTCCTTTACGCGCTATGCCGGTCATCCGCCCAATGCCAGGGTACGTCCTTCCGCCGCGCCCCGGATCAACATGACGCGGGCGGATATTTTGGAGATCAAAAACCATATTATCGATCTGTACCGGCGCTTTCTTTCAGAGCGGAAAACGGCGAAAACCTGGGATGAACCGCTGCTTAATTTTCTCCGTCCGCTGCCGAGGAAGTATTAGCGCAATGAGCCTCCGCGGAGCAGAGCTCTAAACTTGACCCGCAATTCAGGCCCCGCCTCTGGGCGGATCTTCCCTACGGGGTATGCTTGTCAGGGGGTATAGAGAGGGTTTCGGCAGGTCTGTGGGCGGTATCCGGCCCCTTAGCCGGGTGAGGGGGCGAGTGGTGCGGGGAAAACGGGGGAAAATCGGGGGCCGCGCCTCCGTTCCCGCCTATGGGGGCTGTCCCCCTTCCCCGCCTCAAGCGCCGCCCCCTCTTCCTCAACAGGCTCCCCCTCCAGAATCAACGACCAGTACCGGTCACCCCATATATGCCCCGTCCTCCCCGCCAGCGCGTTGTACCGCTGCGCGAAGGTCTGTTTCAGCCACTGCATGATAGCCGGCAGCTCCATCCCGTCCTCCGGCTTGATGTAGAAGCTCAGCCGGTCCGCCTCAAAACGGAGGCCCCGGAAGCCGAAACTGAAGCGGCGCATGGTTTCCCGGAAAACCCCGGCAAAGAGGGAAGCGGCCTTTGGCAGGCTGAGGATGCGCTCCCGGTTATTGATGTGGGAGCGTATCTCATACCACACCCCCTGCGCTAACGTACGTGTGTGCCTCATACCCCTTATATGGTGGTAAGGCGCTGTTTTGCTTTAGCCGCGGTGACAAAACCGGTAAAAAACACAGGCCAGGGAAGGGCGGCCCTTCGACGGGCAAGCAATCTTTTACGGGTCAAGTTTAGGGCTTGCCGCGCGGAGGCTCGTTATTGTTCATCAAACAATCCCATCCTGATTTTTTCAAAAATGATCCGCGCCGCCGCTTCCCGCAGC
>JAIROT010000198.1 GCA_031257385.1 Treponema sp. | reverse complement strand
CCGCCTCTCCGTGGGCGCCGACAAGCTCCTGTGTTTTGGGATGAACCATCAAATCCATCCCTTCAAGGGGGTACGCGCCCAACAGGACGTCTTCCTCATCGGGGATAACTACCGCTTCGACTTTTTCAACTTCGCGGTAAAAATTCCGGTTTTTCACCGGTATGATAGTCAAAATGATGCGCGGCCCTGAGAATATCCCCAAAAAAGGCCTTGACTTTTTGAACTTAAGTGTTTTATAATACCCTCATCCTTTTTTGACAAAACAAATGGCAGGAGGTATTCCATGATAGAACAAAGCGCCGATGTACAGGCCGGCGTAAAGCTCCGGTACGGCATGATCGGCGGAGGTCAGGGTTCGTTTATCGGTGATGTGCACCGGAAATCGATTGCTTTGGACGGCATGGCCGGGATTGCGGCGGGTTGTTTTTCCCGTTCGGCGGAAAACACCCTGGCAACCGGGGCCGCTCTGGGTATTTCTAACGAGCGGCTCTACAAAACCTTTGAGGAAATGGCCGAAGCCGAGGCAAAACGATCGGACAAAATCGACTTTGTGGTGATTGTTACCCCCAATTTCGCCCATTATCCCGCGGCAAAGGCGTTTTTAAGCCGGGGAATCCCCGTGGTTTGCGACAAGCCCCTCTGCTTTGAGGAGTCCGAGGCGCGGGAATTGGTCGATTTGGCCGGGAAAAACAATCTTTTATTCTGCGTTACCTATACCTATACGGGAAACGCGGCGGTTAAGCACGCGCGGGAACTGATCCGCAAAGGCGAAATAGGGGACATTATCTATGTGAACGGCGAATATCCCCAGGAATGGCTTTTGTCGCCGGCGGAGAAGGAGGGCAACAAGCAGGCCGCCTGGAGGACGGATCCCGAAATGGCGGGGAAATCCAACTGCGTAGGCGATATCGGTACCCACATTGAAAACATGGTTTCGTATATCACCGGTTTGAAAATCAAGTCTCTGTGCGCCAGGCTGGACAGGATCGGCCCCGGCAGCCGGATCCTGGACGACAACGCCACGATCATGCTGGAGTACGAAGGCGGCGCAAAGGGCGTGTACTGGAGCAGCCAGGTTGCGTCCGGTTACGACAACGGTTTAAGGGTGCGGATTTTTGGGACCAAAGGCTCCATCGAATTTAAAGAAGAAGAGAGCAACTACCTGAAGGTTTCAATTTTCGGGAAACCGGGAACGCTCCTGTCCCGCGGCCGGGACCCCTTCTATCCCCATGCCCAGAGCTATTCCCGGGTTCCTTCGGGGCATCCTGAGGGCTACTTTGAGGCGCTGGCGAATATCTACAAAACCTACATTAAAGCGCTGATCAAGCAAAGGGAAGGGAAGGCCCTTACGCCTGAGGATTTGGATTTTCCCAACGCCGGGGACGGGCTTGAAGGAGTCCGCTTTGTCGGGAAATGTGTTGAAAGTTCCGCCAGGGGAGCGGTTTGGGTTAATTACTAAACGCGCGGGCTTATCCCCGCGCCTGCCAATCAGGAGGATTATATGGCAAGACCGGTTACGATTTTTTCAGGACAATGGGCGGACCTGCCCTTTGAAAAACTCTGCGAGAAGGTTAAATCCTTTGGTTATGACGGCATTGAGATTGCCTGCTGGGGGGATCACCTCGATTTGAAAAAAGCGGCGACAGACCCCAAATATGCCGAAGGGCGCAGGGAGATTCTCAAAAAGTACGGCCTTAAAACCTGGGCCATAGGGACTCACCTTGTGGGTCAGTGCGTGGGTGATAACTGGGACCCCCGCCTGGACGGTTTTGCGCCCTCGGCCCTGGCGGGAAAACCCGATGAAATCCGCAAGTGGGCGATCCAGGAGATGAAGTACGCGGCGGCAGCGGCCAAAAACATGGGGGTCAAGGTTGTTACCGGCTTTATGGGCAGCCCTGTTTGGGCTTACTGGTACTCCTTCCCCCAGACCAGCGAGCAGATGATCGACGACGCTTTCAAACAGATCGTTACACTCTGGACTCCGATTTTTGATGAATTCGACAAACACGGAATCAAATTTGCCCTGGAAGTGCATCCTACCGAGATCGCCTTTGACTATTACACCGCCGAAAGGCTGCTCAGGGAATTCAGGAACCGCAAAACGCTGGGATTCAACTTTGATCCTTCCCACCTGATCTGGCAGGGCGTTACGCCGCACATTTTCCTTCGGGATTTTGCAAGCAGGATCTACCATGTGCACATGAAGGACGCGGCGGTTACCCTGGACGGCAAGGCGGGAATCCTCGGTTCCCATATCACCTTCGGAGACACCAGGCGGGGATGGAATTTCCGCTCCCTGGGCCACGGCGACGTGGATTTTGAAAACATCATTCGGGAACTCAACGCCATGAATTACAAGGGGCCGCTTTCGGTGGAATGGGAAGACTCCGGCATGGAACGGGAGTACGGCGCGAAAGAAGCCTGCGAATTTGTCAGGGACGTTGATTTTTCGCCCTCCAATGTGGCGTTTGACAAGGCGCTGAAATCGGACTAGGATGTGAAAACGACGCATAACGAATGACAGCGAAAAAATCCGAAGTCGGCGATATTATTCTCTCTATCCGGAGTATCACCAAGGAATTTGACGGGGTGAAGGTTCTGGACAATGTCTCTTTCGATCTCAGGAGAGGCGAGATCATGGGGCTTATCGGAGAGAACGGCGCCGGTAAATCAACGCTGATCAAAATCATCACCGGTATCTACCTGCCCGGCGGCGGCTCGCTGGAGCTTAACGGCAGTCAGGTACAGATACCCGATTACATCACCGCCAGGAAACTGGGCATATCCACGGTTCCCCAGGAATTCAACCTTATCAACACCCTTACGGTATACGAAAATATTTTCCTGGGGAACGAATTCCGCCTTAAGTCCGGCCTGCTGGACAAACCCCGGATGCGGGAACTCGCGGCGAAACAGCTTGAGGAACTCAGGATGCCCGTGGGGGTGAATCAACTGGTGAGCCGGCTTTCGGTGGCGGAAAAGCAGATGGTGGAAATTTCCAAGGCTCTGATGCTTCATGCCAAATTGCTTATCATGGACGAGCCGAGCACCACCCTTACCGGACATGAGGTGGAGACTCTCTTTGCCCTGATGCGTAACCTTAAAAAGCAGGGCGTTACGATCATTTTTGTTTCCCACAAACTGGGGGAGATCAAGGCGGTCTGCGACCGGGTAACGGTGCTGCGGGACGGAAAACTCATCAGCGTGGACGAGGTTTCCACGGTGAACGAGGAAGATATTGCCCGCAAAATGATCGGCCGCACGGACTTTAGCCAGATCTTTCCGGCCAAAATAGACCGGCCGGCGGATACGGTTGTGCTTGATGTCAAAGACCTCTCAATTAAGGGCCTGTTGAAAAACATCTCGTTCTCGCTGCGGAAAGGGGAAATACTCGGCTTCGCCGGCCTGGTAGGTTCGGGCCGTACCGAGCTTGCCGAGGCGGTGATGGGCCTCCGTCAGATCAACGGCGGTTCCGTCAACCTGGAGGGTAAACAGGTACAGATAAAAAAACCCGCGGCCGCGGTGAACTACAGCCTGGGCTACCTGAGCGAGGACCGGCAGGGCAAGGGCATTGTGCAGGGCTTTAACCTGCCCCAGAACATCACCCTTATTTCGCTTAAACAGTACCTGAAAGGGCTGTTTATCAACAAAAAAGCCGAGGCGGATAAAACCGAAGAATACGTCAAAACCTTCCGCATCGCGGCAGCCTCGCAGAAAATGGCCCTGCGCTACCTTTCCGGCGGCAACCAGCAGAAGGTCTACCTTTCCCGCTGGCTGGATACCAACCCTTCGATTTTGATTCTTGACGAACCGACGCGGGGTATCGATGTCAGCGCCAAGCACGAGATTTACGAGTTCATCCACCAGTTGGCATCACGGGGCATCTCCTGCTGGGTGATCTCCTCCGAACTGGAGGAAGTTATCGGCCTTTGCGGCCGGGTCTACGTGATGCGGGAAGGCTCGCTGACCGGCTGTCTGGAAGGCGCGCATATCAACGAAGAAGAAATTATGTTCTACGCAACAGGAATTAAGGGGAGTCAAGTCTGATGGGAAAAAAAACCGGACTTGCCGTGTATACGGCTAACTTCAATTGGAATGAACATTCTACCGGACTGGGTTTTATCCTGCTTTTTGCGCTGGGCGTTTTGGTTTCCGCCATGGCCCAAGGCTTTCGGGGCGTGCCCATTTTCGTCACCCCGGCGAATTTCCTGATGGTACTCAGACAGGTGTCGTACACGGGGATCATCGCCCTGGGAATGACTCTGATCATTATCTCCGGCGGCATCGATCTTTCGGTGGGTTCCATGATGGCCTTCGTGGGAGGTGTCGCGGTTTTTCTGCTTAAAAAGTTTCCGGGCAATTCCCTTTCCGGCGTGATCATCGCCCTGCTCTTTGCCCTGGTTTTCGGCGCTTTCTGCGGCTTTGTAAACGGCTTTATGGTAACGAAGGGGCGCATCGCCCCCTTTATCGCAACACTGGGCACCATGGCGATTTTCCGTTCGCTGATTTTGTATTTCTCAAAAGCGGCGAATATCGAATCGACCAATACGATGTTCATCACATTCGGGCCTGCGCAGATACTTGGTATTTCCCTGCCGGTGTGGATATTTTTCATGCTGGCGGCGGGTATGCACCTGCTGCTGAACAACACCCGCTTTGGCCGCTATGTCTGCGCCGTTGGGGCCAACGAACAGGTTGCGCGCTACTCGGCAATTAATGTACAATTGATAAAACTCATTCCCTATGTTATCACCGGCCTTACGGTGGCGGTTTCTTCCATGCTCTGGGGATCGCGGATCAACGGCATACAGCCCAGCCAGGTCGGCTCGGGCTATGAGCTTGACGCCATCGCCGCGGTGGTGATTGGCGGAACTTCCATGAACGGGGGCAAGGGGACGATAATCGGTACGGTGCTGGGGGCGATTATGCTGGGGATGATCAACAATATGCTTGTTTTGGGCGGCGTTTCGTCGTTTTTACAGCAGGCCGCGCGAGGTTTGGTTATAATTGTGGCAGTATTGCTGCAATATAATAGCAACAAATAATTTTTAGGAGGAAAGAGATGAAAAAGATCACAATCGTTCTTTTGGTCATGCTTCTGGCCGCGCTTCCGGTATTTGCCGGCGGCGCACGACAAGAAGGGGGGGGGGCCGTAACTAAAATCGGCATCGCCGTCCCGACAGCGGATCACGGCTGGACCGGCGGTATTGGCTGGTGGGCGGATTTCAAGGTTGGAGAACTGAAAACACAGTATCCCAATATTCAGTTCAATGTTGTCCACTCCGCCAACGCCACCCAGCAGGTAAACGACGTAGAGAATTTGGCCGCGTGGGGCATGAACTACCTGGTAATCCTTCCCCATGAATCCGGCCCCCTTACCCAGCCGGTAAAGCAGCTTGCGGCCAGGGGCGTGCGCTGCATCGTAGTTGACCGTGGTCTTACCGACACCAATTTCGGCTATGTAAACCTCGCCGGCGATAATCCCGGTCTGGGCCGCGTGTCCGGCCAGTGGCTTGCCAAGACGATGAAGGCCGAAGGGCTTACCAACTATGTGGCCATGGGCGGTATGCCGGTAGTTATCGACACCGAGCGGATGGACGCCTTCTTTGCCGAAATGGACAAAGAACCGTCGCTGGTCAACCTTTTGGGCAAAGACAAATACGAATTCGCCAACTGGTCAACCCAGGACGGCCTGCGCCTGATGGAAACCTTCCTTCAGCAGTACCCCAAGATCGACGCGGTGTACTGCCAGGATGACGATGTTCTTACCGGCGTACTCCAGGCCATCAAAGAGTCAGGCAGGACCGACGTGAAGATCGCCCTTGGCGGCGCCGGTTCCAAACCCGTGTATCAGATGATTATGAACAACGATCCCCTGGTACGCGCCACCTCCCTGTACCATCCCTCGATGATTGCCGACGGCATCCAGTACGCGATTGACGTAGCCACCGGCGCAAAGAGCGCCGCTTTTGCTTCCGCCGGCAGCCCCACCACGGTGGTCATTCCCTCCGCGCTGATTGACAAGAGCAACGTTGCCCAGTATTACAACCCGGATTCTTCGTTCTAGGTTTGACGCCGTCGGGCCAAACCCGGCGGCAATCGGAGAACCGAAGCGCCGGCTGTTTTGGCGGCCGGCGCTTTTTTTATGGGAGGGGAGCGCGCACGAAAGCGTATCTGCGGAAGCATACGGCAGCTCCCCGCTTCCGGCCGTGTTGCGCCACGTAAAAAACGAACCATAGCCGGCTTGCCGCGGGCGGCGGAGCTGTTTATAATAGCGCTGACAATGGACTATAAAGAACCCTGGAAAATACGGATAGCCGGCGCCCTTAACGCCTTAATGCAAGACGCCGGAATTGAAGGCGGCGTCACACCCGAGCAGCTTAGCGCCGAGGCGCCCCCTGATCCGGCAATGGGGGACATCGGCTTTCCCATGTTTAGTTATGCAAAACTGTTGCGCAGAGGGCCGCCGCAAATCGCCGTGCAGGTCTGCGCCCGCCTCGCCGCGGACGGGGCCGGTGTCTCGTTTGAAGCGCTGGGGCCTTATGTGAATGTGCGCCTGGACCGGGCTGCCGTAACGGAAGAAATCCTTCGCGGGATTCTTGCGGACGAAGCGCCTGCCGGGGGGGGCTTCTCTTTCGGCAGGCCCGGTACGCTTGCCGGCAAAAAAATCATGGTGGAATTTTCAAGCCCCAATACCAATAAGCCCCTTCACCTTGGACACCTCAGAAACGATGTGCTGGGTGAAAGCATTTCCCGGATTCTCGCGGCCTGCGGCGCGGAGCTGCGCAAGGTGTGCATTATCAACGACCGGGGTATCCACATCTGCAAATCCATGCTTGCCTATAAAGAACAGGGCGAAGGCAGGACGCCGGAGTCCGAAGGAATCAAAAGCGACCACTTTGTCGGCGAATGGTATGTGCGTTTCAGCAAGCGCCTGAAAAAAGAAACCGATGAACTCATGCGGGACAAAAGTCTTACCAAAGATGAAGCCGAGGTCCGCTCCCCGCTGCTCGCCCGCGCCCGGGAACTGCTCCGTAAATGGGAGGCCGGGGATCCGGAAACAACGGCCCTCTGGAAACAGATGAATTCCTGGGCCGTGGAAGGGATGAAAAAAACCTATGAACGGACCGGCGTCTCTTTTGATCAGTATTATTTTGAAAGCGATACCTATTTGCTGGGCAAAGACGAAGTGCTCAAGGGTCTGGAGCGGGGTCTTTTTTACCGTGAGGCGGACGGCGCGGTAACGGCGGACCTGAGCGCCGAAAAACTCGACAGGAAGATACTGCTCCGCAGTGACGGCACGTCCATCTATATCACCCAGGACATCGGGACCGCGATTTACCGGCACAGGGACTGGCCCTTTGACCGGTTGATTTATGTGGTGGGATCGGAACAGCAGTACCATTTCAGGGTACTGTTCGTCCTCCTTGATAAACTCGGTTTCCCCTGGGCCAAAAATCTCTATCACCTTTCCTACGGCATGGTGAACCTGCCCGAAGGGAAAATGAAAAGCCGCGAAGGTACGGTGGTAGACGCCGACGATTTACTTGACAGCCTTCGGGATATGGCCCTTGCCGAGATCAGGGAAAAAGAACGTGAGGAGGAAGTGGGGAACCCGGAGGAAACAGCCGGGAAAATAGCCGTTGGCGCGTTGCACTATTATCTCTTGCAGGCCGGCCCCGCAAAAGACATGCTCTTTGATCCCAAAGAGTCCCTTTCCTTTAACGGCAATACCGGTCCCTACCTGCAATACATGGGCGCCCGCATTTCATCAATGCTCCGAAAGAGCGAAAAAATCGACGCGCCGCATAAAGCCGGCGCTCTTCCCGACTGTTCCCTTTTAAGCGGCGATCCTGAATGGGAACTCCTCAAGGCGCTGGCGGCCTATCCCGCCGCAATAAGCGAAGCCGCCGCCGGGCTTGACCCTTCGCGCCTTGCCGCCTATCTGTACGGGCTTTCCAGATCCTTCAGCCGTTTTTACCATGACTGCCCGATTTTGAACGCCGGAACCCCTGAACTGGCCGCCGCCCGCCTTGCCCTCTCCCGCGCGGTGGCGCTGGTGCTGCGGGACGCCCTCGATCTCATTTGTATACCTTTTATGGAAGTGATGTAGGCCGGACTGTAAGCTTAGGGCGCTCCTAGCAGCCTGTTGCACTTGTAGGTTTTGCGTCACTTCGTGCCGCAAAAACCACGATTAACGGGCTGCTTTGGCAGTTTGCAGAGTAAAAAATCGTCTGATTGACGATTTTTGGAGGTTTTACGCGCAAAGCGCAACAAACTG
>JAIROT010000299.1 GCA_031257385.1 Treponema sp. | reverse complement strand
GATAAAGAAAATGCACAATTTTGTGCATTTTCTACCTTGCAGACTCCCAAAGGAGCCCAAAAATCGGGGATTTTTGCGGTCAAAGGCCGCAAAAATCCACAAGTCCCACAGGCTCCTGGGAGCCTGTTTCCCGCTATGAGCGCGGTAAACAGGCGGCAGACGATTCTATGCGTTTATCCTGCGCCCCACTTCCATTATACACAAAAAAAGCCGATAATAAAAGCGGTATGCGTCCTTCGCCACGAATGAGCCTCCTCCCTGAAGTGAAGGGCGGGGTATTAAACCCATGCGCGTTTACTTTACAAATAAAATAGTAACCGCGAAGTCGCAGAAGTCGAAAAAGGAAAGGGAAAAAGGGGATTTTCTTCCAAAACCTTCTTCGCCTTATTCGAACTTTGCGGTTAAATATTCCAGGGTAAAAAATCGCCTTGCGGGCGATTTTTGAAGGTTTTATGCGCGAAGCGCAGCAAACCGCCAGGAGACAATGAAGAAAAAAGAGCGGATTACACAGACGAAGAAAATCACCGGGCGCAGCGTTGAGCGTGCGGCGGCGCCGGACTCTATTGCGTTCTCATTAGTATCCGTGGATTTTACGGATGTATCCAAGAATTTCAGGCGGAAAGTTCGTGGTTTTTTTTCTCTTTCTTCTGTCCTGGCGATTTGCCTTGCCGCCGCCGGCTTTGTCCCCCTGAACGGCCTGGATATGCCCATCTCGCGGATCAGCGATGATACCTCCCTGCGGATAAGCCTGAAAGAATCCCTGATTACCGAAGTCCCCGGCAAGGTGATGGGGAAACGGCCGGTCATCTACAATCTGGACGGCGGCGGCAGGGTGGAACTGCGGGTTGAGACGGGCCGGGACGAATTTACGATCATCCTTGCGCGGGAACAGTTCTCCGGCCGCGTGGATGACATCTCCGGAGGCGCGGTTTCCCGCAACAGTACCGGCTCTTTTCCCGGCTGGGCGCAGGGTTCATGGATACTCACCCGCCGGAAGGATACCGGGGAGCCTACCCGCATCAGGGTCTTCCTCCGCAGCGATCCCTGGATGTATGTACAGTTCCGGCCCCTGTCCGCCGATAAGTGCCAGATGGATGCGGTACTCTACGAGGCCTACGTTACCCGCTCCCTGCCCCTTCCGGTTCCCTTTGAGCGGCTCTACACCATGCCGCTTGCGGAACTGCTGAGTCTGGCGGGGGATAAATTTCCCGGGCGGTATTTTGAGCCCGATCCGGCCCTTTACCGGGATCAGCGGCGCTTTATCGCCAATGTCCGGAAACGGCTGCCGGAAGTGGTTTTTGCCGACGACGGTGCCATTGATGAAGAGGGGAACTACGTGTTTATCGAAACCCTGCAAGCCCAATCCGCCAACAATGCCGGCCTTAACTGCTCAGGTTTCGCCAAATGGCTTGCGGACGGCCTCCTTAGGCCGATCACCGGAAAGCGGCTTGCCATCCCGTCTCTGAAGGCGCGGTTCGGGGAGCGCGGCTCCTCGTTTACCGAACTTTGGGAAGATCTGCGGCAGCCTTTCTTCGGCCTGGACTGGGTAAGAAATCTTGCCGCAGCGGTCTGGACCACTCTCCGTTCCCCGGCCTACGGCGGCCTTGCGGAATTCGAGGTACGAAGCGAGCCTTTCTCTCAGGTAATTGTCCGCAGCGGCGGGACCGCCTCAACCCGTTTATATCCGGGCTTTCTTGAAAACGCCGGTTATGGCTTTGAGGGAATCCATCCTTTGCTCTACACTCTGGCTGTTGACGATCCCGGTTCGTTCTATATGGCGGCGGTAAATACCGAGATGGGCCCACCCGCAACCGAAGAAAATCCCCGCGGCCTTCCCCGTATGCGCCAGTACTTTCACATCGCCGCACTGGTCCCCTATTTCAACGAGTACGGCGAGTTTCGCGTCACAGTATTTGAAAGCGCCGAGGAAACATCCTTCAACGCCTTCAAAACCCGTTACCCCGGCCATTACGTCAACCTGGTACGTCTTCCTGTGGAAACGGTATTTGATCCGTAGGGGAAGTTTGTTGCACTTGCAGGTTTTGCGCTGCTTCGTACCGCAAAACCACGATTTATGGGCAGTTTGCAGGGTACGTCTTGCAGGCGATTTTTGAAGATTTTATGCGCGAAGCGCGACAAGCTGCTACACCACGCTGGTCTTCAGGGCGCGTTCTTTTTCAAAACGCCTTATTGCCAAATCTATTAAACGGCTGATAAGTTCGGTATAACCGATGCCGGAGGCTTCCCACAGTTTCGGGTACATGCTTATCTTGGTAAAACCCGGCATGGTGTTGATCTCGTTGACGACAAGCCCGCCTGATTCCTTAAGGAAAAAATCCACTCTGGAAAGCCCTTCGCAACAGAGCGCCTGAAAAGTTTTGATCGCCAGTTCCTTCACCTGTTTTTGGGTTTCTTCGGGGATCTTTGCGGGGATCTCCAGCGCCGTTCCTTTTTCATCAAGGTATTTCGCGTCGTAGGAGTAGAATTCATGTGAGGAGATAATCTCCCCCGGAACCGACGCGGACGGCTCTTCATTGCCCAGTACCGCGCACTCCAGTTCCCGGCCGGGAATAAATTCTTCCGCGATGATCTTGGTATCATATTGAAAAGCGTCTTTTACCGCGTCTGAGTATTCCCCCTCATTGTGTACTTTACTGATCCCCACCGAGGAACCCATATTCGCGGGCTTGATAAAAAAAGGCAACCCCAGAACGCCTGAAACTTCGGCAAACGCGGGAACCGGCCTGTGGGACTGAAAGCTCAAAAATTCCCCTACCGGAATCCCCGCGTCCCTGAGGAGCCGCTTCATCACGTCTTTATCCATGCCCACGGCGGAGCCTAGAACTCCCGGCCCTACAAAAGGAATATTCGCCAGTTTCAGCAGTCCCTGTGCCGTGCCGTCTTCACCAAAGGGACCGTGAAGAATCGGAAAAACTACGCCGAGCCGCCCCGGGTAGCCGCGTCCGCCTCCCCCCGGGCCGGAAAGGGTCCCGGCGCTTTCCGGAACCAGGGCCACAGGCTCTCCATCGGGGTTAAGGCTGATCCTTCTGGGATCGCCTGAGTTCAGCAGAAAGCGGGACTCGTTGTTTAAGAGCCAGCGCCCGGATTTATCAATACCGATGAGTACCGGCTCAAACCTGCTCCGGTCAATGGCGTCATATACATTCTTGGCTGATTGCAGGGAAACCTCATGCTCGGCGGATTTGCCGCCAAAGAGAATACCTACAATTATTTTTCCCTCCAAAGGCTCCCCCAATCGCTCTTTCTTTGTATATCCTGACCTGCTAAAGTGTCAATAGATATCCTGTGTTCTTGCTGTCCGCAAAGCAGCCGGCTTTATGGACAGACTAATTAAACTCCCAGCCGGTTCCTCCGCAATAAATCTCCGGCGCTCTGCACGGTAACGGGCGTGTAACCAGGCAGGGGCATGATCCGCTCGTGGACGGCGTCGATGATCCAGTCAATTTGCGGGAAATAAAGCTGTTCCATTTCCGCCGCGGGGGTGATCCAGTTACGGCTTCCCACTACCGTTACCGGCGCGTCAAGATAATCAAAGGCGAAGGTCCCTATGTTACTCGCAACGCTGTGGAGGAACGAGCCCCGCTCGGCGGCATCGCTGGCGAGGAGGAGCTTTCCGGTCTTCTTTACCGACTCAACGATCTTTTCATAGTTGAGCGGATTGATGAAACGGAGGTCGATCACTTCTACGGAAAGGCCGAAATCTTTTTCCAGTTTTTTTGCCGCGTCCAGAGCCCTGTACAAAGCCGCCCCGATGGTGGCGATGGTGAGGTCTTTGCCCTGTTTGCGGATGACAGGCTCGCCTTCGGGCACTTCATAGTAGCCTTCGGGAACGCCGCCTTTTTCAAACTGTTCGCTCATGTCGTACAGAAGTTGGCTTTCAAAGAAGATCACCGGATCGGTTCCCCTGAGGGCCAGGTTGAGCATACCTTTGGCGTCGTAGGGTGTCGCGGGAAAGTAAGATTTGAGGCCGGGGATGTGGGAGGTCAGGGCCGACCAGTCCTGGCTGTGCTGCGCGCCGTATTTGCTGCCCACCGAAACCCGCACCACCAGCGGCATCTTGAGCAGGCCCGCGGACATGGACTGCCACTTGGAGGCCTGGTTGAAAATTTCGTCTCCGGCGCGGCCCATAAAATCGCAGTACATAAGCTCCACTACGGCCCTGCCGCCTGATAGCGCGTAACCTACGCCCGCACCCACAATGGCCCCTTCGGAAATGGAGCTGTTGAAAAGCCGGTTGTAGGGAAGCAGCTCGGTAAGTCCCCGGTACACGGCAAAGGCCCCGCCCCAGTCCCGGTTTTCCTCGCCCCAGGCGGCCATGGTGGGGTCAATGGTGAAGCGGTGAAGCATGGCCTCGAAAAGGGCGTCGCGGTACTGAAAAGACTTGTTTTTGGACACGGGCTTTCCCCCGGCGTCAAAGCCGTAGCGGGCTTTGCCGGCAAGGGCCTTGACCCTGGGGTTTTCGCTTATCGGCTGTAAAAGTTCAGGCTCGCGGCCGTCGAACTTTTCGACCTTGCCGTTAGAGAACATCACCGATTCGATAAACGCGCCGCCCAGCCGGGGGGAAGCCTCGTCATTAGTGGCGAGTTTTACCACTTCAAGCAGTTTTGCTTTAATCCCTTCCCGTAAAGCGTCAAGTTCGGACCTGGCGGCGGCCTTGTTTTCAACAAGATACGCGCCGTACGCTTCGATGGAATCCGCCTCCTGCCAGAGTTTGACTTCTTCGGGGCTACGGTAACTGGAAGCGTCCGAGGGGGAGTGACCCGATATGCGGTAGGTGAGGGTATCCAGAAGAACAGGCCCCTTGCCCGCAAGGAGTATTTCTTTTTTTCGGGCCACCGCATCGGCAACCGCCAGGGGGTTGTAGCCGTCCACCCGCTCGCTGTGCATGTTCTCGGGATTAACACCCGCGCCGACACGGGCCATGAAACCGTAGCCCATTGTTTCACCCGAGGTCTGGCCGCCCATGCCGTAGAAGTTGTTAAAGAAGTTGAAGAGAATAGGCGGCGCCCCTCCCGCTTTTTCCGGCCACAGGGTACGGTACTGATCCATGGCGGATAACATTATCGCCTCCCAGACCGGGCCGCAGCCCATGGAGGCGTCGCCTATGTTGGCAATGACGATCCCGCTCTTGCCGTTGATGCGCTTGTACAGGGCAGATCCCGCGGCAATGTCCGCCGAACCACCCACTATGGCATTGTTGGGCATTGAACCGAAGGGCGTAAAAAACGCATGCATCGATCCGCCAAGCCCCCGGTTAAAACCGGCCCTGCGGGCAAAGATTTCAGCTAATGTTCCGTAAAGGACAAAATTTTCCGCCAGGCCCCGCAGGTTGTTGTAGGGGATTTTTTCGGCGGCGGCCAGGGTTTCGCCGTTAAGAAAGTCCTTCATAATGGCCTCAAGGCGTTTCTCGCCTTCGGCGTTTTGAGAAAGCTGCCAGAGCGAAGAAAAACACTTGGCGAGAATTTCGCCGTGGCTGCGGTGGCTGCCGAAGATATAATCGTCGGTACTAAGGTTTACGCTCTGTCCCACCGCCGAGGCTTCCTGGCCCATGGAAAGATGGGCCGGCCCCTTGTGATTGTATTCGATTCCGTTCCACGCGCCCTGGGTCTTGAATGTGTTGAGCATGGACTCAAATTCCCGGATTACCGCCATGTCGTGCCATATCCGTACGAGACGCTCTTTGCCATAAAGCCCGACTTCTTTTTTAAAATCGCTCCTGTACTGATTGACCGGTATGTCCTTGAATTTGAGAATCTGCGGCTTCCGCTCTTCTTTGGGGTCAACTACGATCGATTTAGGCATTTGTTTCTCCTTGTATAAATTATTCGTTTTTAACGGAATTTGTTCAAAACTGAAATTTTTGAACAACTCTGTTCTTCATTGCGATGTAACGCAAGGTCTTAGATCGCCCATACCGCGTCGCGGATAAGTTCACTCACCGTGGGATGGGGGAAGATCAACTGTTTGACTTCGTCAATTCGGAATTCCTGTTCAATGAGGGCAGCTCCTCCCCAGATGAATTCCGGGGCATACGCGCCGACGGCGTGAATGCCCAGTATGCGGCGGTCTTCGGCGCCTGCGATAACCTTGACCGCTCCCTGGCCGGCAAAGGTGTTTTCCGCCGCGAAACGGCCGGAGACCTTCATGGGGAGGCTTGCCTTGAGAATGGCGATACCCTTGGCTGCGGCCTCCTGTTCGGTGATTCCGACGCCGGCCGCCTCGGTGATGCCGTAAACGGCCCAGGGTACGGCGTTGTAGCGCATACGGTTAGGTATGCCGGCCTTCCCGGCGACGGTTCCGTCGAGCCCTGCGAGAATGTCCGCCACGGCGACCTCTCCCATGCGGTAGGCCGAATGGGCGAGAAGGCTTCTGCCGGTTAGGTCCCCCGCGGCCCAGATGCCGGGAATGTTGGTCCGCATCCTGTCGTCCACGGCAACGCCCCCAGGACTTATGTCGATGCCCGCAGCCTCGGCTCCCCAGCCCTTGAGTACCGGCCGCCTGCCGACGGCCATAAGAACCAGATCCGCCTCCAGTTTTTCAGGCGTTCCGTCCTTTGCGGCGTAGTGAACGACTGCGCCGCTTCCGATCTCGATCTTTTCAACCTTGCAGCCCAGCCTGAAAGACACTTCTTTCATTGCCCGCCTGAGCAGCGGGGCCTGCTCCTTGTCCATGAAGGGGACGATTTCGTCCATCATCTCAATCACCGTAACCGCCGAACCGAGACTTGAGAAAAGCCCGGCGAATTCCACGCCGATAACGCCGCCGCCTATCACCGCGAGGCGCCTGGGCACGGTTTCAACGGAGAGAAGGGCGGTAGAATCTACTACAAGGGGATTGTCCTTTGCTCCCGGTATGGGGGGCATCACCGGAATTGATCCCGCGCAGACGAGGACGGTTTTTCCTTCGTGTTCGGCAATGACGCCGTTAGGTGAAACAAATCGCACTTTGGCGGGATTTGCCCCGGACGGAGGAACAAGAATTTCCCCCCTGCCCTTGACCGTTTCCACGCCCAGACGCTTCATCTGGCCCTCAATACCAGCCCGCAGCCTCGTGACCACTTCGGCTTTCCAGTTCTGGATAAGCTGCCAGTCGTACGAAAGGCCCTGGATTTTGACACCGAATTTTTCCGCCTCTTTTGCGTGAACATACAGTTTCGCCGAATTGAGCAGAGTCTTGGTGGGTATACAGCCCATGTTAAGACAGGTGCCGCCCAGGTACTGTTCCTCAATCAGAAGCACTTTTTTCTTTTCATGTCCCAGCCGCTCCGCCGCGAGATAACCCGCCGGCCCGCCGCCTATGATAATCGTATCAAACATCGTTTCTCCTTTAACCGGCCGCCAGTAACAAATCTATGTCGGCTATCGCCTCTCCCAGCGCCTTGAGGAAGCGCGCCGCGGGAGCGCCATCCACCACCTGATGATTGATCGTCAGGCTGAAACCGATGTGCGGCTCAAAGCGGACGCCGCCGTCTTCTGTTGCGGAAAGCGTTAGCGGCTTGAGTTCAATCCCGCAAACACCAAGAATAGCGACTTCCGGCGCGTTGAGTACCGGGGTAAAGCCTGTGATACCAAGGCTCCCCAGGTTCGTCACCGTGAAGGTGGAGCCGGAAATCTCATTCGGTTTGGCCGTACCGTTCTGACAGGCCGCGGCCAGCCGTTTCGCCTCGGCGGAAATTTGAGAGAGAGAAAGCAGGTTTGTGTTCCGTATAACGGGCACCATGAGTCCCCTGGGCGTGTCAACGGCGACTCCAAGATGCACGCGCTCAAAGGTTTTAAGCGTGTCGCCTGACTTGTGGGCGTTCATAAAAGGATAGCGGGGAAGGAGGCGGGAAACCGCGAACAGCACAAGATCGTTTACGGTAACTTTCGAAAGCCCAAGCTCTCCTGAAAATCCCCCGGAAGCCTTCATTCGGGAACGGATTTCCTGAAGCCTCAGGGCCGGCGAGGAAGCGTTGAGAGTAAACTGGGCGCTTTCCGCCAGCGACTTGATCATCCGATCCGAAATAACTTTGCGGATTCCCCTGATGGGCGTTTCGGTAATTGTCCCCTCGCCAAAATCGGGGATGACCTCACCCGCAGAAGCCGCGGCAGGAGCGGGAAGCGCGCTTACCGAAGCCGCACCGGTCCCTGCCATGTCGGACAATGTTACCCTCCCGCCGATACCACTGCCCGGAGCCGAAACCGTCCCGCCGCCTGCGGCTTCAGCCGCGGCCTTGGCCGCCGCAGTCAAAGCCGGCCTGTTTAGCAAAGCCGCCGCAACATCCCGCTCAATGATCCTCCCGCCGGGCCCGCTGCCGGCTATCCCCGCCAGGGGCAGGGCTTCCTTTTCCGCGAGGTTTTTCGCCCTGGGAGAAACGGCAATTCCCGCGCCCGCCTCACGCGGCGCGGCGGAAGGCGCGGAACCTGTGGGCAAGACGCCGGGGGCGGCTTCCTCTAAACGCGGCGACTCCACTCCCTGCGGGGCCGTTTCCGGGGCCGCAGCGCCTAAAGCCGGGCTGCCAAGGGCGGCATGCCAGTCTTCACCGGCTGCGCCGATTACCGCGATGGGTTTTAGTACCGGTACATCGTCACCGGCGGCGTGGAATATCTTTAACACCGTACCTGCCGCGCCCGCGGGAACCTCGAATGCCGCCTTGTCGGTCTCGACATCACAGACCGGAGTTTCGGCCCCTACCACATCCCCTTCCTTCACCTTCCAATCAACGATGATACAGGATTCAACTGTATTTCCCTGCCGGGGCATAATCAAAACATGCGCCATAACAACTCCTTCAATATAATTTAACAAACACAGCCTTTCACAACAGCGTTTGGAGGCGCTGCGAGGCTGCCCCGCAGGGGTAAAGCGCGGCGCCGGACCCAAAATCCGCGTGCGCCTTAGGGGAGGGTTTCCCCCTTATACCTCACATCACCTTTTGAACCGCGATACCTTTTTCCCGCAGTTCCTCCTCGGCCCGGTATTCCAAATCCCCGTCGGTGAGGATCAGGTCCATTGCCGAAAGGGGCAGCACGCTGGCAAAACCGATTTTGCCGTATTTGCTTGAATCCGCCACCAGTACCGTGGTTTCCGCGTGGGACTTCATCGCCCTGACAATCTCCGCGCCCTCCATGAGGTGGGTGGTCATCCCGCGCTCAAGGGTGAAGCCGTCGGTGCCTACAAAAGCCAGCCGCACATTGAGATGCCCGACTGTTTCTAGCGCGATAGGCCCCACGAGGGATTCGGTAGGCCTGCGGAACTCGCCGCCGGTCATGGTGATTTGCAGGTTGGGATACATCCGGGCGTAGGAAAAAACCAGCGTGGAGTTGGTCACAATGTGGACATCCCGCTTTCCCGCCAGGTAGCGGGCAATGAGAGCGGTGGTGGTTCCCGCCTCGATCATGATCACATCCCCGTTCCGTACCAGTTCCGCCGCGGCTCTGGCGATGGCGTTTTTCTTTTCGGGAAATATCCGTTGCCGTTCCAGTATATCCCGGTGTATAGCCGCCGCCGCCCCACCCCATTTCCGGTTGAGCCAGCCCTTGTCCTCCAGCGCTCTAAGATCCCCCCGGATGGTGACTTCCGAAAGCCCCAGGTCACGGGCCAGGGCCCCAACGGAAACCGAGCCTTCTGCCGAAAGCCGATCCAGGATGATTTTTTCCCGCTCACTGAGTTCGGCTGTCAACTTGCAAAAATCCTTTGAAAATATTTCATTTCACTTTCGATTATATACTGATTTCAAAAATTATGCAAGCATTGCGCCATAATTTTTCTAAGGAAGCACTGATTTATTCAATCGAGAATAAATCAGTGCTACTTTAATGTGAAAAGGGGGTCTCTTGACAAATAAGTTATATAAAACTTACACTGTATTAAGAAAGTAACAAAACTATTCTTTTTAATTGTGGGAGTACCTTATGAAACTGGATACCATTAACCGGCATTTTGCCCGATTCGGGGTTTTTCAGATACGGTATCGCTGGGTTTTTATCATCGCGCTGGCGGTCCTCACGGTTATAGGTATGACGGGGCTGTCCAGGCTGACCACAGGCGACAATATGGAAGACTGGTTTGACGAATACGACGCCATTCAGATCAATACCGACCGCTTTGAGGCCCTGTTCGGCAACGAAGATTCGGTTTTGGTACTGGTTGAGGCGGAAGATGTGTTTGATCCGGAGGTACTGGCGGTGATTCGGGACCTGGGGGCTGAACTGCTGGAAAAAGTCCCCTACGCGAAGGAACTGCATTCCCTCACCGATATGTCTGTTGTGTCAGGCTCGGAAGAAGGTATCGAGGTAAGCAACCCCTTTGAGAACGGTATCCCCGAAGCGGGGCCCTTGCTTGAGGAAAAACGCTCCTACATCATGTCCCGCGATTCACTGGTTAACATGCTGGTCAGTGACGACTGCCGGGAAACATGGCTGTCCCTCAGCCTCAATAACTACGAGGGGGAAAACGAGTCGGTGGAAATGTACGCCGTGGGGCGGGAGGCTATGGACATCATCACCGATCCCAAATGGGAGAATCCCAAATACACGCTGAAACCTTCGGGGATGGCCTATACCGAATACGAGGAAATGCTGACGATTATGGAGGAAACGCAAAAGCGGATCATCGGGGGCTTTATTGTGGTGATCCTCTGCCTCATCATCTTTACCCGTTCGCTGCGGGGAGTACTTATTCCGGTACTGACTACCGTTGGAGGTATCGGCTCGGTCTTCGGTTACATGGCCCGCCTGGGGATACCCGCGGATTCCAACATGATGACCCTGCCAATACTGCTTGCCATGGCCCTGTCCATCGGTTACGCAATACATTTAGTGAACGCCTTCAAGTTTCAGTTTCATCAATCGGGAAAACGGAAAGAGGCCCTTTGCGCGGCGGTGGGGGAAACGGGCTGGCCGATTCTTTTTACCGCGCTTACCACCATCGCCTCGCTGCTCACCTTTCTTTTTACCGGCATCGGGGCTATGCGCTGGCTGGGCCTCACAAGCGCCTTAACGGTTTTCTCGGTCTACCTCTACGTGGTACTTCTCGTACCGGCCCTTTTCAGCTTCGGCAAGGACAGAGTAGCGGATAATCCCGCGATTTTTGCCGCGTCCACGGATAAGGGGAAAACTTTTATAGACCGGAAATTTTACGCGCTGGGGGAAGTTCTGATAAAAAAACGCTTCCCCATTATTATAATCGCTTTTATTAGTATTGCCGCCTTTATTCCCGGCCTGTTCAGAATGACGGTGAATATGGATTATTTTTCTTTTATGGGGAAAAAGATACCCTACATCGCCCGTCTCAGCGAAATGCTTAACGCAAAACTCGGCTCCCTTTACAGCTACACGGTGATGATTAGTTTTGATGAATCCGTCTCGTTTAAGGATACGGAGCAGATGCGGAATCTGGATATGCTCCGTGAAGATTTAGGGGCGCTGGACTTTACCAAAGTTTCAGGGAACAAGCCCCGTGTGTCTTCGGTAACCGAAATTGTCAAAGAGATGCACCGCACCCTCAACGGCGATGATCCTGCTTTTTACACGATTCCCGATGACCCTGATCTTTTGGCGCAGATTCTGTTTCTGTACGAAATTTCAGGAGGCGGGGATCTCTTTAACCGGATAACCGAAGATTTTTCCGCCAGTGTACTGCAGGTAGAGCTTTCAGGCTATGACGGCAACCGTATCGCGAAAACCGTAAAGGATGCCGAAACAGCCGCTCGGACCCGCTTCCCTAAGGCGAATGTCGCCGTGGTGGGGATAATCGCCAGCTTTGTCGAAATGAACAACAAAATCGTATACGGGGAATTAAAATCGTTTGCCGGTTCCTTTCTCATCATTTTTTTACTGCTCGCCCTGGTTTTCAGCAGTTTCCGCGTGGCCCTTATCGGCATGATCCCGAATATCGCGCCGGTCCTTGTCATCGGGGGGATTATGGGTTACGCGAAAATACCGCTTGATATGCTCACCATGACTATCATGCCCATGCTTTTGGGCATAGCCGTGGACGATACGATTCACTTTATCACCCGCATACTGCTGGAACTGGAAAATACCGGTTCTTACCGGCAGGCGGTTTTGAATTCCTTCGGGATGATCGGCAAAACCTTGGGAACGACCACGGTCATACTGTGCGCCATGTTCGCGGTGTATTCGTTCAGCCCCGTGGCCATGCTGTTCCATGTGGGAATCCTTGCCATCACCGGCATGACGGCGGCGCTGCTCGCCGATTATACCCTCACCCCGCTCCTTATCTTTTTGCTGAAACCCCTGGGTTTTGAAAGGATGAAATAAGCAATTTACCGCTTAAAAATGCATGTTTTGCAATCCGCAGGATGAGAAACTGCAAGGGAACCGAAAAAACAACCGGTTTTTGGAGCTTCCCTTTAGTGAGAGAGAAAGGGAGTATAAATGAAATGAAAAGAATGTAAATGAGCCAGGAAGGGCAGGAATGAAAACAAGGCTATGCAACAAAACAGGACAGGGGAGAACCGGGTTTGCGTAGAACACCGGATGAGCCTCCGCGGAGCAGAGCTCCGGGGTATTAACCAGACTTTCGAATAAATGCCTCCTTTAAGGGGGCTTTCTCAAGCCATCGGCTATGCCGGGGGTCTTTGACCAGGGAGAAGTTATTATGAAAACGAAAAAAAATTTTGTTGTTTTTATCACGGCGTTTTTTTTGCTGGCGGCGGGAGGCGGCCGGGTTTCCGCGCAGACACAAAGCGGGTATGAAATTATGAAACAGGCGGATGACCGTTATACCGGCCATACGGCCCAGTACAGCCTGAGCATGACCATCAACAGCGGCCGGGGCGCTCCGCGTATCCGGGAGCTTTCGTATTATTTTAAGGATTTTGGGGACAACGAAAAAATACTTATGCTTTTCAAAAATCCCCGCGATGTGACCGGTACGAGCTACCTGTCTTTTTCTTACGACAACGAATCAAGGGACGATGATATCTGGCTGTACCTTCCCGCGCTGAAACGGGTCAGGCGCATCACCGGATCGGGAAAAAACGACGACTTTATGGGAACCGATTTTACCTACGAGGACATGGGGAGCCGCAGCCTTGGCAAAGACACTTTTACCCTGCAGGGGGAGGCGTTGATTGACGGTGCGCCCTGCTGGGCGGTGGAGGCCCGCGCAAAAGACAGCAAGGACCCCTACGGCAGGCGGCTTATTCATGTCCGTAAAGATTCGTACGTGATCAGCGCGGTTGATTACTATGACCGCCAGAACCGGCTCCTCAAAGAATTGCGGGTAAGGGACATCCGGCAAATCGACGGTATCTGGACCGCCGGAAAAATGGAAATGACCAATGTGCAGAACAAACATTCCACACTGATCGAAATGTCGAATATCCGGTATAATCTTCCCCTGGACGACAGTCTGTTTGCCGTTACGAATTTGGAACGGGGGAGCGCACGGTGAGGAAGCGGCTCTCCGCTGAGGGCTTGCTGCTCTGCGCTGTCCTGCCGCTGGCCGCCCAGACCGGGATTGAACCGCACGGTTCACTGGAAACGGTTCACGCCGTCCCCTTCTCAAAAGACCGGGGACTTACCGATTCCCGCAGTATTTTTACCGGCGAGATTAACGTTTTTGCCGGGGAAGCGGCGGCCTTTGTTTCTTTCGCGGCGGAATACAACGGCGTCAGCCCCGGCCGTTCGGGCTTTTCCCTGGGGGAAGCCTGGGCCGGCTGGAGCGCCGCCGGCTTCAGCCTCCGTCTGGGGAGGCAGCTTTTATCGTGGGGCGTTGCCGACGGCCTTATCCTTACCGACGTGGTCTGCCCCCAGAATTTTAGCGCGTACGCAGGGCTTGACTTTGCCGGAAGCCGCCTCGCCGTGGACGGCTTCCGGCTGCGGTATTCCTTTCCGGTTCTTGCGCTGGAAGCGGTATGGCTTCCCCTCTTTACCCCCGCCCGCCTGCCTGAGGATACCCAAAATCCCCTATATCGAATTTTTTACCCGTCATCGGTTAATGCGGGCGGGATCATCCTGCCGGTTTCAATAGCGGACCCCACCCTTCCGCGGGACATCGCCGACGGGGAATACGGCTTCCGCCTTTCCGCTTATACCCCGGCGCTGGATTTTTCCCTCTTAGCGTTTTACGGCTGGAACGATATTCCCTACATGGGCAAAGCGCTGACTCAGACAGGGATACAAGTTACACCGGAATACGGCAGGACCATTACCGCCGGGGGGGACGCGAGCATTCCCCTGGGCGAAATCCTGCTGCGGCTGGAAGCGGCCTGGACCGGCGGCGGGCGTTACGATAGGCCGTCCCCGGATACGGCGGCGGCCCTGCTCGCCGGAAAAAAAGACCGGCCGCTTGAAAAGCACCGGCTCCAGGCCCTTGCCGGCATTGACTATAATCCCGCGGGCTGGACCCTTTCGGCCCAGTATTACGAGGACCTGCTTCCTGACGCGAACGGGGAGACCGGGCGGCCCTGGCGGAAAAACGCCCTTACCCTGCGGGCTTCCCGCTGGCTTTTCCGGGAAACCCTGAACCTTTCGGCCTGGTGTTACCTGGATCTGGCCGATTTCGATACCGCGGGCAGCGTCTCCGCCGCCTACTCCCTCACCGACGCGCTAAACCTTTCCCTGGGGATCGATTTCTTCACCGGCGGTATTGACGGCCGCGGAAGCTATGCGGCCTACCAGGATCTCAGCGCCGTGTGGGTTAAAGGGATATTTCGTTTTTAGTTTTCCAGTACCTTGTCCGCCCTGCCGGTGAACCATTTGAGCACCGCCTCCGCCCGGTTGGTAAAGGAGTTGCCGATACGCTCCCCCATGCCGGGCAGGGACACGGCTTTTGCCATGGAAACAAAATAAATCAACGCTGAATCACCGCAGTCGATTACTGCCATCACGGTACGGAGTTTGTTCTTTCCCACCGCCGGAATAATGCCGGCTGTCAGGGCAGTCAGATTTTCCTGCACGAAAAAGAAGGCGTCCGGTACGCTCAGGTAATTATAGCGGTAGATGTTATCGCCGAAGGTAAGATCCTTCTGACGGGCGTAGAGCGTAAGGGAGGGAGGAAGCGCGGAATATACCGGGTCGGGAAGGGCCTTTTTGCTGTCAGGACCGTCGATCACCCGCGATGATTCGTAAAAGGTCCGCATGACTCCACGGCTTGCCGAGTAGTATTGAATGCCGGTCAGGGTGCTCAGGGCCAGGGTCTGATTGAAGAGAGCCGTCCGTTCAGCCTCGCTCCAGACTCCTTTCCGGGGTTTTTGATAACGGTACAGGGTTTCCACAAAAAGACCGGGAGCCAGGCTGTCCATGGTTTCGGCGATTAAGCGCCGCAATGCTTCATGTTGGGGCAGTATCCGGGGAACGGGGTTTTTTAACTGCACTTCGACAATGACGCCGCCGGCGTTTAACGCCGCCGCCTTCTCCGCGCCGACCAGTTCCGCCAGGGAAACCGGGAAAAGCGGCGCGGCGGCCGCTGCGAGCACAAGGAATAGCAAACTGCCGTTTTTCATAAAACGGATTCTGCCGCGCGCGAACAGGCCGGCAGTTTGCTGCGCTTCACGCATAAAACCTCCAAAAATCGCCCGCAGGGCGATTTTTTACCCTTCAAACTGCCAAAGCAGCCCAATTAACCAAAATACCAGAATAGCATGTATTTTGGCTGAAATTCGTCAAAAAAATTGACCAAAAAACAGGCTATTGGCAAAAATCGCAAATTTGGTCAAAGCCCCACAGGATCCTAGCGCAGTCCCTTGTAATAGACCCTCACCTGTTTATACAGGCCTTCGCCTTCGCTCTTCGTTTCTACATCGGCGATGTCGTTCAGCGTGGTGTGGATAAGCCGGCGGTCAAAGGGATTCATCGGTTCAAGCAAAACCGAGCCCCGGTTTTCGCGGACCCGGTCGGCCACGGTGTAGGCGAGGCGAACCAGGGATTCTTCCCGGCGGATGCGGTAATTCTCGGTGTCGAGGATGATCCGCATATCCTCCCGTCCCTGCCTGCCCGCGTAGATGTTTGCCAGTAATTGCAGGGCGTCGAGGTTCTTTCCCTTTTTCCCGATCAGTATCGAAGAATAATCGGAATCGATCTTGAGGCCGAGTTTATGTTCTTCCCGAAACAGAACCGAAACCTCTCCGGCATAGCCCATGTGTTCAATTAGATTCGTCACAAAATCAATCAGCGTTTGCTCAAAATCGGTCTGCGCCTCAGGAGCGCCGAAAGTCGTCCTGTGCGAAATTCCGCTTTCTTCTGTCCCGCTCCCGCCGCGCCCCCCTCCCGCGGGGGCGCCTGAATACGAGGGGGCGGCCGGTTTGTCGGTATGCACCCTGATCCGTACATGGCCTTTTTTGAAGATGCCCTGACGCCGGACCTCCAGAATCTCCACGTCAAAATCATCTTTTTCAAGACCCAGTTCTTCCGCCGCGCGATCAACCGCTTCTTTCTCACTGCGGCCTTCAAATTCATATATCATAACATATCTCCTTGTTTTTCATTTTCGCTTTTTCTTTTTCGGGGCGATTACCGGTTCCGGATTTGCCGCCGCCGCCCGTCTGGGCGCAAGGTATTTGTTGATTGCCAGCTGCTGTACCAGGGTGAGAAGATTGGAAAAAATCCAGTATATCAGCAATCCTGACGGCACTTCATAAAGAATGAAAAAGAACATGATTGGCATGACGTATAACATCATTTTCATCTGGCTGTTGTTCTGCTGATCCGGAGTTTGGGTTACTTTACCGTAAAGCAGTTGTGAACCGACATAGATAAAGGGAAGGAGCCTCAGGGCGGTCCAGCCGAGCAGGGGCAGCCTGAAACCGCCGGGGAAATTCCATATCGACTCGGGAAGGGACAGGTCGGGAATCCAGCGGGGAATAAACATGGCGCCCCGCAGATCAAAGTGATTGTTAAAGAGGTTATACATGGCGAAAAAGATTGGGATCTGGAGCAGCATGGGGAGGCAGCCCGAAACGGGATTATAGCCTTCCTTCTTGTAAAACGCCGCCATTTCGGTGTTCAGTTTTTGGGGATTGCCCTTGTATTTTTCCTGCAGTTCCTTGATCTTCGGCGCAACAGCCTGCATCCGCAGCGTCGCCTCGGAACTTTTTTTGGTCAGGGGGAAGAACACGATTTTCACAAACAGGGTAAGGAGGATAATCGCTATGCCGTAGTTGGGAACGATCCGGTAAAACAGGAGGAGCATCCATTTCAGGGCTCTTTCCAGAGGACTTAAAATGCCCCGGGTATTGGCGACCTCAAGCAACTGTGTGTCCTTAAGGCCGAAGGCGTTATTTCCGTTGTTGTAAAGACCGAGTATCTCCTGGGTTTTCGGCCCCAGGTAGAATCGGTAGGTATCGGTGGCGCGGGGGCTGTTCAGGGCCGGACGGATAATATTGAGACGGGAGGCCGAGGCAATCCCCGCCTCCGGTTTTTCGGAAAAGTTAATGTCGTACTGGGCAAGATAGGGAATGGCAATCATGGTAAAGTACTTGCCGGAAATCGCCGCCCAGGCGGGCCGGGTACCGATAATCACCGGATTGGAATCGTTGACTTTTTCCTGTTTCCGCTTGCCGTTGGTATAGGTGATGTACTGGCGGTAATCATAGCGGTTGTCGAGTTTTTCAAAACGGGGGCCGATCTGGGGGCCAAAGGCCAGGGTATAGGCCGCGCCGCCGAAGTTGAAGCCCTGCGTTGAATAGCCGCCGTCCAGGGTGACGGTCAGTTCGAACATATAATCGTCGGGCTTAAAATCGTAGCGCTTGGTCAGCCGGAAGCGGCCGGGGGAAGCGCCGCTGCCCGCTGGAATGGCAAAGTCCCGGTAGAATTCCAGCGAATACTCCGAGATGCGGTTTACATAAAAGAACGATGTAAGCGGCTGGGCATTGAGGCCGCCGAAGGCCAGAGTAAAGGCATGGGCCTCGCTGTTCCCCGAAAGGACCATTTCCACAAAATCTTCTTTATCGTTGTGTTCCTTGAGTTTCCAGGAGACCACATCCCCGCCCGAGCTGGAAAGGACCGCCGTCAAAAGCCGGGTGTCAATGGTTACGCGCTGTTCCGTTTGGGGGCCGGGATCAGGCTCGTCAGCCTCACCGGCCGCCGTTCCTTCAGGCAGGGGAGCCGTCTGCTCCTGAACCGGCCCGGAAACGGGCGGGAGCTGCTGAGACGGAACCTCGCTGACGGTGGATGACGCGCCTGGGGCCGGCGGCACCGCGGCAGCGGGCGGGAAAAATATCCCCTGCACCGCGTAAAAAGCCACCAGCACTACGATGGAGAGAACCACCGCTAATATCGTATTCTTTTCCATGTTACTTCCTTAAAAAATAGCATTACAGACTCCCGGGGGAACGCCGTTTAGCGTTTCCCAGTCAAACCGGATCATAACCGCCCGGATGGAAGGGATGACAGCGCAGTATCCGCTTAATCGCCAGCAGGGAACCGCGCAGAACGCCGTATTTTTCAACCGCCAAAAACGCATACTCCGAACACGTCGGATAGTACCTGCACGATGACGGAAAATGGGGAGATACGGCTTTTTGATAAGACCGGATTAAAAAAAGCGCTATGTTTTTCATTACAGCAAACCAGCCTTGGTCAGAAGGAAGGAAAGCTGCCCTGTCCGGACCGCCAGTCCGTTTTTTTTCGCGGCGGCCGCCGGAACGGGCGCTGTTTCGGGATAAACCAGCAGAATCAGATCACAGCCGCCTGCGAGCCGGGGCCGCAAATACCGGTAGGCCTCCCGGCCAAGCCGCCTGGTCCGGTTCCGTTCCACAGCGTTCCCGAAACCGCGGGAAAAAGTAAAACATATCCGGTTGCGGGACAGGCTGTTTTTCAACACAAAGAGCTTAGCGCCGCGGCAGCCGAACCGCTTACCCCGGCTGAAAACTTCCCGAATCTCGTTCCTTCCCTTTAGACGTTCTTCCCGCTTAAAGCGGAAAGAATCACGCTCCCCGCTAATAAGGCTTTTTCTCGTCCGAAGCGGTCAGTTTGAGCCGGCCCTTGGCCCTGCGGCGCTTGAGGACCAGCCTTCCACCCCGGGTTTTCATCCGGGCGCGGAATCCGAATTTGCGGTTCCGCTTCACTTTACTGGGTTGATAAGTCCGTTTCATGGGATCTACTCCTGTCTATATAAAGGTTCATGAAAGCTAATCAAGACTCCTAGGAGCCTGTGGGACTTGTGGATTTTTGCGGCCCTTGACCGCAAAAATCCCCGATTTTTGGGCTCCTTTGGGAGTCTGCAAGGTAGAAAATGCACAAAATTGTGCATTTTCTTTATCATTTGGGCTAAAGCCCCACAGACTCCTAGTATAGATTATTGGAAAAAAATGGTCAAGACTCTATACTGAAGCCGATGTATCTCCATTATACTTCCGACGGATACCTGTTGATTTTCCCCGAAGACAATATTCACCGGGTAGTGGACGCCATGCTTGCCACCGGTTACAATGAAGAATTCTGTATCGCCCTGGATTTCAGTCCCGGATTTGTGGCCCGGCTTATGGAGGCGGGTTTTCTGGTAATGTCCGCCGAAGTCTTCGACAAAGACGAAGGAAAGAGCGTCTGTGTCCTGCTGCCGAAACTGCACCTGATCCGGTCCGCCCTGTTTTTCGAAAACCTCCATATAAAGCGTTCAATCCGCCGCTTCCTGCCCCGCTATGAACTGCGTCCTGACGAGGACTTTGACCGTATCCTTGACCGCTGCGTACAGGTCCACGGCGCGGAATGGCTCACCCCGCCGCTGGTGGAAAGCATCAGAAAAATACGCGAAAACACCGGCCGCATGGCGGCCTGCGGCCCGACAAAGACCGCGCACCCCGTTTCTTTCGCGCTGTACAGGGAAGGAAAACTGGTCGCCGGCGAATTCGGCGTGGTCGCGGGAAGGGTCTACACCAGTTACTCAGGGTACTATGATGAGGATAACGCCGGCACAGTGCAGCTCATCCTCACCACCCGCTATCTACAGACACGGAACTTCGCCTTTTTCGACCTCGGCATGCCCCTGGATTACAAAACCAACCTCGGTGCAGTGGATATCAGCCCGGAAGAATTTGTGGCTATTTTCAGATCTAAGCCCGGCCGGTACGTTTCCGGTCTATGAGTACCGCTATGATGATGATCGCCCCTTTGACAACCTGTTTATAGAAGGCATTGACTTCCAGCAGATCCATGCCGTTGTTGATAACGCCCAGGAGCAGCGCCCCGATAACCATGTCGCTGATGTTTCCGATACCGCCGGAAAAGCTGACCCCGCCGATAATACAGCCTGCGATGGCGTCAAGCTCATAACCGGAAGCGAAAGTCGGCGCGGCGGATTTTATCCGGCCCGCGAAAAGAGTACCTGCGACGCCGAGCAGTACACCTTCGATAAGATACGCTTTTATCTTGACCATATCCACGTTAATCCCCGCAGCGCGGGCGGCTTCCTCGTTGCTGCCCACCGCATAGATGTGGCGCCCCAGGGGCCGTTTATTCAGAATATACCAGGCGATAATGATCACTATGGCATAGATAATGACCGGCCAGGGTACGGGTCCCAGAGATGCCGTACCCAAAAAGTTGAAACTATCCGGAAAGTTGGCCACCGGCATACCGTGGGCAAAGATCAGGGCAAGGCCCCGGCCGATGGACATGGTACCCATGGTCACGATGAACGCGGGAATCCGCGCCTTGGCGATGATGCTGCCCGCAAAAAGGGCGACGACCGACGCGGTAATAATACCGGCCAGAAAGCCGATGCCGGCGGGGAGATTCAAACCGTAGGCCCCGGAAGAAACCGTGAGACCCGCCAGGATGCCTACCAGGGCAAGGGTGGAACCGAGTCCCAGATCAATACAGTTCATAATGATGAGGAATCCGATCCCGATGGTGGCGATGCCGATACAGGAAACCTGCCTGAGCACCGTGATAAGGTTTGAAACCCTGAGAAAATTCGGGCGGGCAATGGAAAGAAGAAGCACGATAAAAAAGAAACCTATAAGTATCCCATGATCCCGGATGAACTGCCTATAGTCAAACATTCTAATTCTTTGCGGTATTGTCCCTGTAGTGTTATCCGCCATTATTGCACCTCCATCGCGGCCGTCTTAACCGCCAGTTCCATAATTTTATCCGCAGTCGCTTCACTGCGCTCCAGTATGCCGGTCTGTACTCCCTCATGCAGCACCAGGATCCGGTCGCTCATGCCAAGAATTTCGGGCAGTTCCGAAGAGACCATGATAACCGCCTTTCCGGTTCCGGCCAGGACGGACATCAGGCGGTGTATTTCCGATTTTGTCTTGACATCAATTCCCCTGGTAGGCTCGTCCAGAATGATAATATCCGGATCGGCGTTCAGCGCGCGGGAAACCGCCACCTTCTGCTGATTTCCTCCGGAAAGATTTTTACATACCTGGGAAAGGCTGGAGTATTTTATTTCCAGCTTTTTGGCGTACTCATCAAAGTAGCGCCGCTCAAGGCTTTTTTTAATGCCGATGCCGGCCATACATTTCTTAAAAGCCGACATGAGCACATTGTCCTTAATGGACAGTTTGAGGAATACCCCGTTTTTTTTGCGGTCCTCCGGTACCATAACGATACCCCGCTTTATGGCGTCTCCAGGTATGCGGTTTACGATTTTCTGTCCCCGGAGGTAGATGTCTCCCCTGCTCGGCTTGCGCGCGCCGATAATGGTTTCTACCAATTCGGTGCGACCCGCCCCCATAAGTCCGGCTACGCCGAGGATCTCCCCCTTGCGGAGATCGAAATTGACATTTTCAAATTCACCGTCTACGCTGAGACCCTTAACCTGAAGCATTACCTCTCCGATTTCACAATCCTGTTTGGGAAAAAGCTCATTGACTTCCCTGTCCACCATCATGCGGATAAGGTCTTTTTCCGAAACATCCGCGACTTTTCCGGTATGGATCAACTTTCCGTCCCGCAAAACCGTAACCGTTTCACAGACATTGTAAATTTCTTCCATTTTGTGGGAGATGTATACAATACACTTGCCCTGATCCCGCAAGATCCGTACCATTTTCAGCAGGCTTTCAATTTCATTTCTGCTCAGGGCCGAAGTGGGTTCGTCCATGATTATGATTTTGGCGTTAAGCGATATGGCTTTTACAATCTCCACCAGTTGGTGCTTGGCGACGGTAAGATCACGAATTTTTGTTTTTGGATCCATATCTACACCGAGTTCTTTCAAAAGCGCAAGCGAGTCGGCGTACATTTTTCTGAAATTCACCGCGCCGGTTTTTGTTTTGGGTTCCCTGCCGAGGTATATGTTTTCCATTACCGACAGGACCTTTACCTGGTTAAATTCCTGAAAGATCATGCTGATGCCGGCTTCCTGGGCTTCCCGTACGGTTTTCAAATTCACCTTTTGCCCCTGAAGGATGATCTCTCCCTCGTCGCTTTGGTATAAACCGATTAGTATTTTCATCAATGTAGATTTGCCGGCGCCGTTTTCACCTACCAGGGCGTGTACTTCCCTCTGCCGCAGGGTAAGACTCACATTTTCCAGAGCATGAACCCCACCGAACCGCTTGAAAATATTTTTCATTTCAAGGATCACATCATTTTTCACAGGCGCCTCCTGATATCCGTATTTTACGTTCAAACAACCACATCACGAATGAGCCTCCGCAGGGCAGGCCCCGCGGTATCTTAGGCCTTGCCTAATTCGGAACGGGGCCCGTTCGACAGGAAGTTTATTCGTGCTGAGGGGTTTAATACCCCGCCGCTACAATGCCCCCGAAACCCGGAGGTTTCAGGGGCCCGTCAGTACAAACCGCTAGGAGCCTGTGGGACTTGTGGATTTTTGCGGCCTTTGACCGCAACCCCCCCCGGTTTTTGGGCTCCTTTGGGAGTCCGCAAGGTAGAAAATGCACAAAATTGTGCATTTTCTTTATCATTTGGGCTAAAGCCCCACAGACTCCTAGAAAAATTTCGCGGAAAGGGCATTGCGGGCGTTGGCCTTGGCAATGTACTCGTCCACATTATCCCTGGTGACTGTCTGGAAGGGGACAAGCACATCTTTGACCGCTTTGCCGTTGGCGGCGTCAATGGCTACCTTGAGAGCGGTTTCGCCCTGGATGATTCCGTCCTGCCAGATGGTATTGTCCACCACACCCGCCTTGATTTTTTCGAGTACCGGCATGTCCGCGTCGATTCCGCTCAACAGGATCTTGCCCTGCAGGCCCGCGTTCTCCACCGCGGTAATTGCGCCTACCAGGATACAATCCGCGTGGGCGGCGATCATGTCGATGCCGGGATCATTTCCCTTCCGGTAAGTCTGAATCCAGTTTTCCACAAGCTGCAGGGCCTTGTCGCCGGACCAGTCGGCGGTGTTTTGCACAACCAGCGTGGCGCTGGAATTCTTCGATAGTTCTTCCCTGTATGCCTGTTCGCGGAGTATCTGGGCGGAATGACCGAGCACCGCGTTGATGTAGGCGACACGCGGATTGGCGGGGCCAACTTTGAAGAGCCGTTCAAACTGGAGTCGGCCGGCTTCCACATCGTCGGAGCCTACAAAAGCGGTTTCGTTAGGGCTGCTTGTTCTCTGGCTCAGCGTGATCACCGGAATGCCCGCCTTGTAAGCGGCTTCCACCGCGGCGGCGCTCTGCACCTGGTCTACCGTGTTCAGAATGATCGCCTTGGCGCCTTCTGAAATGGCGATTTCCACCTGGCGCAGTTGGTTGGAAGCATCATCATCGGCGAATACCACCCTGAGTTTTACATTGGCCGGTTTCTGGGTTTCCATGTACTGGTTCATGGCCGCCACCTGGTAACGGACAAAACCGCTCTGATTTCCCTGCATACAGGCGTAGATCAGAATGTCATCCGCCCCGCCCGCTTTTTGTCCGCCGGCCTGCACGCTCATGGCCGCCAGGCAGAACACCACAAGCGCGACTACAATCCTGCGAAGCATCTGTTTCTTTTTCATAGCACTTCCTCCAAAAAAGTTTTTGCCGTTCTTTGCGGCCGAACGGCTGTTATATATTAACCTGCCTAAAACAAGGCAGGCGCCGCTCTAAAATAGTCCGCGCTTACGCGGATTCCGTCCTCAAGACGGGTTTGGCATACCGGACCGATTAGTACGGACAGCTCTCCTGTGTCATTGTGGCGGGGGAAAGGCAGGGGTTTGTTCACAAAGGTGATAAGGCCCCTGGCACGGGGAACGGCCCGTTCGATGGCCGTTACTATTTGCTCCATGCTCACCGTTCCGCCGCCGAGATTATAGACGCCGGCGCCGTCAAAATCTTTTTCCGCCGCAGCGATGAACGCCCTGGCAGTATCATCGGCAAACTGGAACTCCGCCTCCCCGCCGTAGGATATCTCGTAAGCCTCGCCCCTGACTGCCGCCTTGATTGCCGATGTGGGCGTAGAGGTCATGCCCTGATCCCTCAGGGGGCCGTACACCACGAAAGGCCTTATGCCGATGCTGGAAATCCCCGCTTCCCTGTAGTACACCTTCGCCGCCCATTCGTTGTCCTGTTTGTAGACGCCGTAGAATGAGCGCGGTATCAGCGGGGAATCGTGGCCGAATTCGCCGTCCGGATAGTCGGCAATATCACCGTATACCGCGGTACTGCTGGAATAAACCACCTGTTTTAATCCCGCGGCTCTGGCGGCCTCAAAAATATTGATCGTCCCCTCGACATTTACCCGCGCGCCCATAGCGGGATTTGCCTTACAAAAGGGCATCTGCAGGGCCGCCAGATGGATAATCCGCTCCGCTCCGCTGAGGAGGACCGCCGCCCGTATCATGTCGGGATTGGTGATATCGCCCCGCAGGGGAATAACCTTGTCGATGTCTTCCTGCTTCATAATAAGCCGCAGTTTTCCCAGTTTTTCAGGATGCGGCATAAGCGCATAGACAATATGTCCCGATTCCACAAGGTTCTTTACAACCCAGCCCCCGATACAACCGCCCGCGCCGGTCACAAAATACTTGCTCATTGGTCCTCCATGTGAAGAAACGCCTTTTCAACATTGGCGATATGCCGTTCCATTGCCCGCGCCGCTTTTTCCGGATCACGGCTTTTCAGGGCGCTGATGATCGATTCGTGATCCTGTATGGTGTTTTGACGGATAAGCGGCTGGGCGTTGCTCTGTTTACGTATCAAGAGCGAAAGCCTGTTAATCGACTGCATGAACACGGGGATAACCCGGTTTCCCGCGGCCCTCAGGATCATTTCATGCAGTTCCATATCCCGCTTGAGGAACAACTGTTCGTCATCCATGCGGGCTGCGGCCTGGCGGACATTTTCCTCAATCGCCTCAATTTCAGCGTCGCTGATATTCACCGCCGCCATTCCCGCTATGGCGGCTTCCAGTACCCGCCGGGCTTCGTACAGATCCCGGTACAGGCTGGAATCCATGTGAAATACAATATCGAGATGCTCTACCACGTCTTCCGGTTCAAGACTCTTGACATAAGCCCCCGCCCCCTGCCGTATATCGATGATGTTCATCACCTGGAGGGCCTTTAGCGCTTCCCGCAGAATGGGCCGGCTGACGCCGATTATCTCGCAGAGCTGGCGCTCCGGCGGAAGTTTATCCCCCATTTGCAGGCTGCGCATTTTGATGAGGTTGATCAGATTTTCAACAATACGCTCCACCGTACTGATCCGTTTAACATTGTCAAAAGCGTATCGGTTAAGAATCTCCGTCACTGCAGGGTCTCCGTTATTTCGCTACCCAGCCACAATCAACCAGAAGATCGGTTCCGGTAATAAACGAAGCGGCGTCGCTGGCAAGGAAGTAAATTGCCTCGGCGATTTCCTCAGGTTCGGCCCAGCGGTCAAAAGCCTGTTCGTGTTCGCGCAGCTTCTTTACCTCGTCAAAGGGTATACCGGTACGGGTAGACTCTAGCTGTATGTCGCTGCGCAGCATGGGAGTATCCACCGATCCGGGGCTGATCGAATTGACGCGGATATTGTACTTTGCCAGTTCCCAGGCAACGGCCCGCGTAAAGGCGATAATGGCGCCCTTGGTGGAACCGTAGATTGCGTGTTCGGTCTGGCCTACGTGACCGGAAACCGAACCCATATTGACGATGGCGCCCCGTTTCTGCCGTTTCATAATCGGCATGACGTATTTGGTAAAGAGGAAATGGCCGCCGATATTGATATGCGTCACGTTGACAAAATCCTCCCAAGTGGTGTCTTCCAGGGGTTTTACGACAACAATACCGGCGTTGCAGTTTAAGACATCCACCCTCCCCCATTTACTCTCCACCCGGGCGACCATGGCTCCAACATCACTTTCCAGGCCGACATCACCCTGAAAATCAATGCACTCCGCGCCGAGCCTGCGTACTTCACCGCCCACATCGTGTATGCCTTTGCCCCGCGCGATGATCGCCACATTGTAGCCCTCTTTGGCGAATTTTATCGCCGCGGCCCTGCCGATGCCGACCGACGCGCCGGTAACAATCGCTACTTTTCTGTCTCCCATTATTTCCTCCTGTTTCCTAAAGTCCGGTCAGTTCCCGCGCGATTGCGGGAGTCGCTACTTCCCTTCCCAGGGAGCGGGATATATCGGCTATTTCCCTGACCAGTTCATGGGTTTTGGCGATTTTCCCGTTTTGCAGACAGGGCCAGTCCTCGGTACCGACCCGGACGTTATCACCGTGGGTAATGGCCGCGACCAGGATGCCCATCTGCTCTTCGCACATGATGCTTACGGTTATTACGCAGTTTTCAGGCATAAGGCTCTTGCGGTACAGGTACTCGTGTACCGTCGGCGGCGACCAGGTTCCGCCGGGCCAGCCGAGGAAGAACGTGGTGATATAGGGCGGATCCAGCAGTTTCTTTTCAATAAGTTTTTTGAGGTTCCAGATTGAACCGGGGTGCCATATCTCCCATTCAGGTTTTACCCCGTATTTCCGGCAGGCGGCGGCGTATTCCTCAAGCTCGGCCAGCGGGTGCAGCAGGTCGCAGTTCACTTGGGAAAAGGCTTCCGCGTGGTGGTTTGCGATAATCGACACCATATCGGATTTTTGTTCAAAAAGTTCGATTCTTTCCTGCAGGGGGATACTGGACATCCCGCTCTGGATGATAATGTCGCACCTGGCCCGTACTCCGTTGATCACCTCGGACCACTGGCCCTCGGCATGGGTATGCAGGACGCCCGCCCCCGCATCGCGGCAGCGGACAGCTTCTTCGATGATTTCCGGCGCCTTTTTGGGATAATCCACATTGGGGTTAAGCCAGCAGATATTCGGCGTGGCGACAATTACCAGGGGATTCTTTTTCATGCTTCAACTCCTTCGTTAAAAATTTAACCATGACCGCAGGGACGGACACCATAAAAGCGTGCCGTAAACCCCGCGGCCCGATGTTTATACCTGTATAATATGCTTTGGCATGGTGGTCATCTTGCGGCAGCCGTCGCCGGTTACCACATAGCAATCTTCCACACCGATAAGGGCGCCGTTAAAAGGCTCCCATGCCTCGATCTCGAAAACCATGTTTTCCTCGAAAACACGATCAAGCGTGCCCAGCACGCCGAAGATGTGCTGATCCTCGCACTGAAGTCCGATAGAATGGCCGATGGAAAAAGCGATACCGTCGGGCACGGTCTTTTTATACCATGCCAGGGCCTCCTCGCTGAGTTTTTTCATATTGACGCCGGGCTTGATCCGTTTTTCGAAATAATGCTGGAAGTCCAGAAGGCCCTTGATCAGCTTATCAGCCCCGGCGGGAGCCTTGCCCACTACCACTTCCTGGTTGATGTCCGCCACATAGCCCTTGTAAATGCCGCCAAAGTCCAGGCGGACGATTTCGCCTTTCTGTACCGCTCTGCCCGTACCGGGGGCCTCCGGATCCGAGTCTCCGATGGTAAGTGTCAGATGATCCCAGTCATCCGCGCCGTGCCTGAGCAGGGCGTTCCTGCCTGTCTTGAGGAGTTCCAAATCGGTCACCCCTTCCTTTACCCTGGCGATGGTGTCCTTTAAGGCCGCCTCGGTAATGTCCGCCGCCTTCTGGAGGTACTTGATTTCCAGGGGAGTTTTGACAAGCCGCATATCAAGGAAAGCCTGGTCCGCCGCCAGCACGGTCATTTCCGTCTTTTCGCCGCTGAGGGCATCCACGAGAAATTTGGGGGCTGTGGATTCAACGCCTGCCCGCTTGCCCGCCAGCCCCCATTTGCGGATCTTCGAGCGGAGGGCTTTGCCCACGTCGGCCTGGCTTTCGATTCCCAGCACATCGTGGAACCAACTGAAACGATCCACGCTCTTGAATACGTTCCAGTGGATCACCGTGCCGTCCCCTTCCCGGCGGATCATGGCCAGATTTGGGTACTGGTTATTCAGGGCCAGTAGTATGGGATTTGCCGCGCTATGGAGCAGGGGCATCCCCGAAAGGTAATAGACATTCACCGGAGATGCGGCGATGAGCAGATCGAGATCGTATTTGCGCATAATCTGCGCGGCCTTTTTTGGGTTATAGCCGATTGGTTCCACGGTTTTTACCTCCGAAAGATTCTTGTTTATAGGGATTGAGGGGGCGAGGCGCTCAAGAATTTTTTCTGCGCACTGTTTTTGATCCGCGAGTTTTTCAATTTCCGCGGTTTCTACCGGCCTGCCTTCGATATGGGACAGATACCCGGCGAGGATGGCGGTGATGGCGTTCATGGACTGGACGGGAGTAAACTCAGGCTCCCGGTTTTCCAGGATACACCGGGCAAAATGGTGGTCGGTTTCCCGCACTGAAATGGTGTAATATTCGGGGAAAGCGGCGTGCTCCACATCAGGCTCCACCCATTTCTGCTGCTTCTCTCCCATCCGCTCATCAAAAGAACAGAAGCGCACCGGCTTTTCCCATGCATGATTCTCAAAAATACTCCCCCTGGTGCCGTACACTTCCATGCTGTTGTAGGGCACGGTCTGCTGGGTAAAACTTACCACCACGTCGGCAATCGCGCCGTTCTCGTAAGAGGCGATTGCCAGGGCGTTGTCCTCCGCCTTTTCCGGCAGATTAACGGCCTGCTTTGCGCAAACCGCGCTAATCTTACTTACCTTTGAACCTATGACGTATTCGATAGTGACGAACTTGTGCGCGGCCATATCCATAAACGCCCCGCCGCCGGCCTTGATGGGGTCCCCTTTCCAGAAGCCGCTCTGGGAAAGGCCGTGTATCTCGTTGACTCCCTCGTAGGCCCGCACCATAAGCACATCCCCGATAAGTCCCTGCTTAACAATGTCGTGCATACACACATGTGCCGGAAGAAAACGGTGGTTTTCAGCTATCATGAATTTTACCCCCGCTTTTTTGCAGTCTCTGATCATTTCCCGGCAGCCTTCCACGGTAGTGCCCATCGGTTTTTCGCAGAGCACATGCTTGCCCGCCTTTGCCGCCCGGCAGACCATCTCCACATGGTATACATGGGGCACCATAACCAGCACCGCGTCTATGTCGGAAGCGAGCATCTCGTCCAGGTTTTCATAGGGGGCCATGATCCCGTCCTTGTAACGGAGAGCCATTTTTCTGGCGTTTTCAAAATTCATGTCGTAAATAGCGTTATATGAAATGATGGGCGAGCCGCGGTCTCCGTTGCTGTGAAAATGGAAAGCCTGGCCGCCGCCGATAATACCGAAACGTACCTTTTTGCCCTTGTCTTTCGCGGCGGAGTCCGCTGCCGCTTTTTTCAAGGCTGCCCAGTCCCTTTTGAGAAACTTGTCCAGAAAAACCTCAAAAACCCGCTGGAAATTCATTGCGTCCGGGCGGTTTCCGGTGTACTTGATATAACCTGCCATCTGGGCCACCAGGGAATAGATATTCCCCTTGACAATATCCAGAACGGTTCCAATACCAATATTGAACACAACCGCCGGTTTCGGCGAGGGCCCCTCATAGGTTTCGCACCCCCCTCCTGTAAAAAGAACGGTATAGACTCTGTCCGGGGCTTCGCCCTTTGATTCTTCGCCCAGATTGAACTGAAAATGCAGATCGGGTCTTCCCCCGCCGGTCAAGCCCCGTAGCTCATAGCGAATTTCATCGTCGCCGTTACAGACCAGGGCAAAAAAGGCAAGCGCCTCCTTCAAATCCCCGGCTTTTACATCCTCTTTTTCCAGCTTTAGTTCAAATCGTTTATAGAAATCTTCATCAACTGGCGTTTGCCTGCCGGCCAACAGTACCATGTTTTTCTCCTCTAATTATCCCAAATGGTAAACTTATTTTACCATTTGATGCTTTAGTGTAAATCCTAAATTTTTGTTTGTCAACAAAAATTTTCAAAAAAATTTCGTAACTATTTAACCGGGGGAAAGGTTCCGCCGGGTAGAACCGGGCGCTTCCCTGGGAGTCTGTGGGGCTTTAGCCCAAATGATAAAGAAAATGCACAATTTTGTGCATTTTCTACCTTGCAGACTCCCAAAGGAGCCCAAAAATCGGGGGTTTTTGCGGTCAAAGGCC
>JAIROT010000217.1 GCA_031257385.1 Treponema sp. | reverse complement strand
GAAGCGGCCCTTGGCAGGCTGAGGATGCGCTCCCGGTTGTTGATGTGGGAGCGTATCTCATACCACACTCCCTGAGCTAATGTACGTGTTTTCCTCATACCCCCTATATGGGAGCAGGGGGGTATTTTGCTTTAGCCGCGGGGACAAAAACCGGTAAAAATCACGGGGCAGGGAGAGGCGGCCCTTCGCCTGGCAAGCGATCTTTTGCGGGTCAAGAATAGCCTGAAGGACGGGGTATTAAACCAAAGGGGCTACGCCCCAATAAACGCCGATACCCTGGGATTGGGCAGGGGAATTCCCTCTTTAATAGCATTTGGCTTATACTGCTATTGGGGCCGTCTGAAAGTTAGTGATTAACGGAAAGCGGTAAAATGATTGATGAATCATGGAGGTATTGATGAAACCGGATAAAAAAGCAAGCAAAATGAGCGTTAAGGAATTGGCTTCCTACATCGATCAATCGGTACTCAAGCCGGAATTTACGCAGGAAGACATCAGGAAATATATCAAAGAGGGGATAGATTTTGGCTGTAAGACCGTTTGTATCAATCCCGCTTCAATAAACATAGCCAGGGAACTCTGTAAAGGGACCAATACCGGAATTTGCGTAGTTTGTGATTTTCCCTTCGGACTCTCAAGTACCGCGTCAAAGGTTAAACAGGCGGAGGAGATATGTAAAGACAGAGATGTAGAAGATCTGGATATTGTCTCCAACTACGGCTGGATTAGAAGCGGCTTATGGAAAGATGTGGAAGCCGACATCAAAGCCGTGGTCGATGTTGCCCACGCCTATGGTTCCCTTCTCAAGGTGATATTTGAAACCGATGCCCTTACCCTGGACCAGGTCGCCAGGGCCACCGAGACGGCCTGCAAGGCAGGCGCCGACTTTGTAAAAACCTCGACCGGGTTTTATACAGGGGCGGAAAGCAAGGGGGCCTCTGTAGAAGTGGTCCAGACGATGCTGGACGCCGCCAGGGGCCGATGTAAAATCAAGGGCGCCGGAGGCATTCGGGACCAGGCCTATTTTTTCACATTGATTGATATGGGTATAGACCGGATGGGAATCGGATACCGCTCCACCCCCGTGGTACTGGGCGTTTCTTTAGAAGAACTGAAAAACAGCGGCGGTAAAGGAAATTACTGAAAGCAGGGTATGGTACACTCCGTTCCGTCTGTATCTGAACGGTACGGCAAGGCCCTTAATGTGGTTTTTTCGCAGTTTTCCGTAGGAAAACGAGAAAAATAATAGGGCAACGCTGATTAGCGTCAAGTTAATCAGCGTTGCCCTAACTCAAGTTACCAGTCGAACACGAATACCGTCTTCTCGTGGTAGTCATTCCCCGGCCCGAAAACGCAGGGGGGAAAGCCGCTCTGGTTGGGAGAATCCGGAAAATGTTCGGTTTCAAGGCAGAAACCGGTATGTTTGGTATAGAAGGAACCCTGCTTGCCGGCCGTGCCGGTGAGCATGTTTCCGGTATAAAGCTGGACGCCCGGCTGGGTGGTGAACACTTTCATGGTTCTGTTTGAGGCCGGCTCGAATACTTCGGCGCAGGGACGGAGCTTGCCCGGATCCCCGTCTACCGCAAAACAGTGATCGTAGCCTTCCGGCGCGGCGGGGCCGCCCGATCCGCCATATTCGCCTTTAAGGTCACGTTTAATGGGCTTGCGGGTCCTGAAATCAAAGGGCGTGTCCCGAACCGGAACCAGCCGGCCGGTCGGCATAAGCTCCGCGTCAATTTCTACATACGCGGAGGAATGTAGGCACAGTTCATGGGAAAGGATGGTTCCCCTCCCCTCCCCCGCCAGGTTGAAATAAGCGTGATTGGTGAGGTTCACCGGCGTAGGGGCGTCAGCCCTGGCCTCGTAATTGGCGATAAGTTCATTGGATTTGGTGAGTCCGTAGCTCACCGCCGCTTTCAGCCTTGCCGGATACCCCCCGTCCCCGTCCGGGCTTTCCAGTTCGAAGCGCACAAATACACCCTCACTTTCCTCGTATGCCTCGGCCTTCCAGAAGAGTTTGTCAAACCCGCGAAAGCCGCCGTGCAGGGTATTCGCGCCGTCATTGGCGTCAAGGGCGTATTCCACGCCATTAAGGGAAAAGGCCGCGCCCTTAATCCGGTTGGCAAAACGGCCGGCGGTAACGCCAAAATAAGGCTTATTGTTAAGGTAGCCTTCCGGGCCGGAATAGCCCAGAAGCACATCGTCTTTCCGTCCTTTTTTTGACGGGACCAGGAGGCTGGTCCATGTTGCCCCGTAATTGGTAAGGGCAAGTTTCAGCCCTCCCGCTCTCAGGATATAAAGCGATATCTTTTTCCCGTTGGAAAGAACCCCGAAGGTCTTTTTGGTTATTTTCATGACGGCCTCCTCTGTTTACTATAGCACGGGAAAACGGGCGGGGACAATCACGTCCCGTAATATGATTTCAAAAAGAGACGTAACTATTCAGTTGTCTGATGACTGTAGGCTTCCCAGCTTGTTTTGATCAGCGTGTCCATATCCGAATAACGGGCCTTCCAGCCCAGCAGTTCCAGGGCAAGCGAGGCCGAAGCGGTGAGTTTGGCGGAGTCGCCGGGACGCCGGCCGGCCATTTTTGCGGGGATGGCTTTGCCCGTTATCCGGCGGGCGGTTTCCAGCACCTCTCTTACGGAGCTGCCGGTTTCGCTCCCCAGGTTGACCACAAGGCTCTTCCCGTTTTTACCGATGTAATCCAGAGCCGCGGCATGGGCCTCCGCCAGATCGTTTGTGTGAATATAGTCCCGAATACAGGTGCCGTCCGGGGTATCGTAATCGCCCCCGAATATTTGCAGCTCTTTACGCATACCGCAGGCCGTTTCCATAATAACCGGCAGGAGATTGGCGGGATTCTGTTCCAGGCCCCTGAGCCGCCCTTTCACATCGTAACCGGCGGCGTTGAAATAGCGAAGGCAGGCGCAGCGCATACCCCGAAGCTTTTCATACCAGCCCAGAAAGCGCTCAATTTCCAGTTTGGTAAAACCGTAGTAGTTCTCCGGTTTTACCGGATGCTTTTCATCAATGGGCAGATACTCAGGCTCGCCGTAAACCGCGGCGCTGGACGAGAAAACAATGTTTTTGATCCCCGTTTCACAGGCGGCGTTGAGAATATTGATCGTCCCGTTGATATTGTTTCGGGAATATTTTTCCGGTTTCAGCATGGATTCACCGGCGGCCTTGGAAGCCGCAAGGTGAACAAGCGCGTCAAAGCCGCCCTTCATGGCCCGTATCAGACCGGTATAATCGTGAATATCTCCGTGAATAAATTCCGCATCGGAAAACAAATTTTCCCGCAGGCCGCTGGAAAGATTATCATACACCGTACAGCGGTACCCCCGGTCAAGCAATTCCCTGGTTACGTGGCTGCCGATATAACCGGCCCCGCCGACAAGTAAAACGTTCATATTGAAAGTATAGCGTAAAAAGCCCCGAAAAGCCTAGCAGTTTGTTGCGCTTTGCGCGTAAAACCTCCAAAAATCGTCAATCAGACGATTTTTTACTCTGCAAACTGCCAAAGCAGCCCGTTAATCGTGGTTTTTGCGGCACGAAGTGACGC
>JAIROT010000180.1 GCA_031257385.1 Treponema sp. | reverse complement strand
TAACAGCGCCCGCTGTCCTCCGGGTGGGTAAGCATCTTATGGGGATAGGTCGGATTCTGGGTACAACCTACAGCCCCCGCTTCCAGGGCAAGATGCGCCTCAGCGGGGGTAACATTGTTTATCCACAAACGAGTGGGACTCATCTCCGTAAGCCGGTGAAAATAGCCGTTTTTCTGTATTGTCATAACGCATCTCCGTTGAATTGCATAGAACAATTTCTATTGTCCTACATCCCACCTTAACTGTCAAGAAAAAACTCAAAAATAATACGATTTTCCTTGACAGTTCCGGAATCAGACTTTATTATAACATTCTATGTAGTACATCCTATGTTTAATTAGAGGGGCTAAAAAGTATGAAAGTCGCGGCGGTTTATACCAGTACCACTCCGGAGCTTATCGAAATGGTGGAATCGGAATTAAAATCCCGGTTTAACGGAGAGAATCTTGAGATTGTCTCGCTGAAAAATCCCGGTATACTCAAGGAGGCCAGGGATATGGGCGGGGTTACTCCCCATTGCGCGCGGGAACTGGTCAGCCTGTATGAGGAAGCGGTTAAATCCGGGGCGGAGATTATCTTCAATATCTGTTCCTCAATAGGGGATGTGGCCGCGTTGGCAAAACCCCTGTACGAATCTTGCGGAGTTTCCTTTGTCCGTATAGACGAAGATATGGCCAGGGCGGCGGTTAAGGCCGGCAGGCGGATTGGGGTGCTGGCGACCCTGCGGACGACCCTGGAGCCGACGAAGCGGCTTATCAAGGCCTGCGCCGATGAGGCCGCCGTCAAGGTGGAGCTGGTAGATGCGCTGGCTGACGGCGGTTTCGGGATGGATCAGGAGCAGTTCAAAAAACTACTGATTGAGACAGGCGGGAAGATCAAGGACAAGGTTGATGTGCTTGTTTTTGCCCAGGGTTCCATGGCCTATGCGGAAAAAGCGGTGTCCGAAGCCCTGGGACTGCCGGTTTTTTCCAGTGTTGCCTACGGCGCAAGGGCGGTTAAGGCCGCCGCCGATAAACGTGCCGAAGACAAACAAAAAACCGCCCTGAAGGGCGGGGTATTAAACCCTTCAGCATGAATAAGCCTCTGTTAAGGGGACAAGCCTCCTTTTGGGGGCTAATATTTTTCAGGAGGAATTCCATGAAAGTACGTTTTATTGTCTGTGCCGCGATTGCGGCGGCGCTGCTTGTCGTGACAGGCTGTTCCAAAAAAGAAAGCCCCCAGCCCGCGGCCAGGGCGGCGGAACCTCAGATTACCCTTAAAATCGGTATTTCCACCAATGATCAGGACCCGCGGGCTATTGCCGCCCTTCAATTCGCCGGAGAGATAGAGGAAAAAACCGGCGCTAATGTAAAAGCGGAACTGTACCATTCAGGCCAGCTTGGCGGTGACGGCGCCTTGATTGAGGCCCTGGCGCTGGATTCAGGAACGGTGGATATTATCATTTCCGACGCCAGTAATTTTTCAACCTATGTCCCCAAGATGGGGATATCCGCGCTGCCTTTCCTGTTCGGCGATTTTGAAACCGCCTGGAAGTTTATGGACAGCGACATTGAGGCCGAGGTAGAGAGGGAATTGATTTCGCATAATATGCGGGTTCTGGCCCACTACGACAACGGATTCCGCTGCGTTACTACCGGCAGCAAGACGGTGAGAACTCCGGCAGACATGAGGAATATGCTGATCCGTACTCCGGAAAATCCGGTTATCATGGCTTCGATGCGCGCTCTGGGGGCGAATCCCCAGCCGCTGGCCTTCTCCGAGCTGTACATGGCCCTCAAGCAGGGAACCTACGATGCCCAGGAAAATCCCGTTCCGGTTATTTACAACAACAAGCTTTATGAGGTGCAGAAAAATTTGAGTCTGACCAACCACATCTATTCGGGCATGTGTTTTGCCATCGGCGAGAGTACCTGGAATAAGCTCAGCGATTCCCAAAAACAGATTGTCGCTGCCGCCGCCAAGACTTCGGAAAGGGCAAACCGCGAGATGAACAAACAGATGACCGAGGATTTCCTCTCCAAACTGGAAACCGAAGGGGGCATGACCATCACCCAGCCGGACCTGCCCCAGTTTATTGAGGCTACCAAGAGCGTGAAGGAAGGACTCTCCGGCAGTTACGGCGCCGATCTTTTGCAGCGCCTGGATACCTGGTTAGCGGCTAACTAACGTGAGATGTCCGGCCATGGTAAGCAGCCGGATATCCGGATATAAGGATGAACAATGCGGAAAATTCTGGAAACCATTGACCGTATTTCAACGGCTATCGCCGTTATACTGTTTATACTGGTGGTGATGATACTGCTGCTGAACATAATGCTTCGTCAGTTCAGCGGCGGGATAAGCTGGTATATGGAAAGCGCCCAGTTTCTCAATATATGGAGTGTGTTTATCGCGGCCCTGGGGCTTTGCTCCACCAATGATCATCTCCACATAGATGCCATTGAGGGGCTGTTGAAAGGGACGCCCAAACGTATTATCAGACTTGTTATCGCCCTGCTTACCGCAGCCTTTTTCATCATTCTGGGGTATTCTTTTGCGCTCCTCGCGAGCAGATCGCGGAATACGGTTTCCACCATGCCCGCATTGAGGATGGCCTATATCTACTGGCCGGTTCCTGTCCTGTGTTTCCTGTCGGCTTTTTCCTGCATGCTGCACGCGGCCTGGGATTTTGTCAATTTCGGCAAGGGTGAGAAACTCAAGCTGCTTACCGAAGGAGAGAGCAAAAAATGACGGCATTTTTATTTGTTGTTTTTCTGGTTGTACTTGCCCTGGGGGCGCCTATCGCTGCATCCTTCGGTCTTTCGGCGGTTTTCGGGATCAGCGTTTTCAAATTTTCAAATCTTATCACCATGGGGCAGCGCTTCTTTGAGGGGGCCAATTCCTTTGCCCTGCTGGCAGTTCCGCTCTTTACCTTCGCGGGTTTTCTGATGAGCGGAGGGGGAATAGGCAGGCGGCTTATCAGCTTTGCCTATTCCCTGGTGGGCCACATTACCGGGGGCTTGGCCCATGTAAACATTGTTACCAGCATGATCTTCGCGGGTATTTCCGGCTCATCCGCCGCAGACGCCGCCTTTGAAAGCGCCCTGCTCATGCCGGAAATGATAAAGAAAAAATACAGCAGGGAATTTACCGTGGCGGTTACGGCAGTATCATCTACCATAGGAATCATCATACCGCCCAGTATTCCTATGGTTATTATCGCCGGAATTCTGGGAATCTCCACCGGAAAACTCTTTGTGGGCGGCGTTATTCCCGGTATTCTCTGCGGCCTGGCCCAGATGCTGGTCTGTTACTTCCAGGCGAAAAAGGAAGGAGTACCCAAGGAAGAAGGGGACTTTGAGCTTAAAGGCGTATGGAAAGCCTTTAAGGAAAGTTTTCTCGCCCTGCTAATGCCGCCCCTCATCGTCGTTTCGATTATGAGCGGCTCGGTGTCCCCTACCGAGGTGGCGCTGGTTACGGTGGTTTACGCCATCATCGTCGGCAAAATGGTGTACCATGAACTGGACTGGAAGAGCTTCAAGTCGGCGCTTATTAACACCGTTAAAACCTCAAGCAAGATATTTCTTATCATCGGCGTTGCCTCAGTTTTTGGTAAACTGCTCACCATCGGCGGCTTTGACAAACTGGTGGCCCGGTCGCTCCTCTCCCTCACCGATTCGCCCACGCTTATTCTGCTGATCATCCTGGGCATACTCTTTATCATGGGCATGTTCATGGAGACAATTTCGATCATTGTGCTCTTTATGCCCATCATCTATCCGATAGCCCTGCAGGTTGGAATCGATCCCATACATCTGAGCGTGCTTTCGGTTATTGTGCTGGGAATCGGACTGGTAACGCCGCCTGAAGGCATGTGCCTCTTTATCTGCTGCGACTTTCTCAAGGTACGGATATGGGACGCCATGATTGCCCTCATCCCCTTTGTGATCGCCATGCTGCTGGTGGTGGGACTCCTCATAGCCTTTCCCCAGTTGATACTTTGGCCCGCCTCTTTTGTAGGATAGCCAAGGGTGAATTATAAAATATATAAACAGGACGATTGTATGACGCATAACGAACACTCCGCCGAAGAGATTATCACTCTTGCCAACGGCCTTCGCTACGATGTAGTAAAGATGATCCATCAGTGCGGCGACGGCCATCCCGGTCCCTGTATGTCCATTGCCGAAATCATGGCCTGTCTCTTTTTTGAGGAGCTCAGGCTGGACCCTCAAAATCCCCAATGGCCCGACAGGGATCGTTTTATCCTTTCCAAGGGCCACGCCTGTCCCATCTTCTATGCGTGTCTTGCCCGGCAGGGTTTTTTCCCGGCGGAAGAGCTTCCCAAACTGCGGACACTGGAGGGCATGCTTCAGGGCCACCCGGACATGCACAAAACGCCCGGAGTGGATACGGTGTCGGGAAGTCTGGGAAACGGCGTCGCCATCGGTTTGGGAATGGCTCTAGGCTGCCGCATGCAGGGTCTGGACAGCAATGTTTTTGTCATTATCGGTGACGGCGAACAGCAGGAAGGCGTTATCTGGGAAGGGGCTATGTCGGCGGCCCAGTACAAGGCCGGCAATCTCATTGTTTTCGCGGACTGCAACAACCATCAGTCCGGGGGCAAGGTCAGCGAGCTTAGTTCCCTGTACCCGGTCGCGGAAAAATGGGAGTCCTTTCACTGGCATGTTCAGACCATTGACGGGCATGATCCGGACGCGATCAGGCGGGCGCTGCGAAACGCCAAGGCCGAACGTGACGCGCCATCCCTCATTGAGTGCAGAACGGTCAAGGGAAAGAATATTCCCTACATGGAAAACAACAACGCCTGGCATAAACGGACTCCTACGGCGGAGGAACTTGTCATCGCGGGAAAAGCCCTGGGGATAGAAGCATGAACAGTAAAAGTACAAGGGAAGCGGCGGTGCGGGCGCTTATGGAAGCCGCAGACAGGGATGAAAAAGTAGTTGTAGTGTCCGCCGATTCGGTTCTGGCCGGCAGGCTGACTCCGTTTTTGGAGAAGTACCCCGGGCGGCTGATTGAGGCGGGAATCGCCGAGCAGTCTGCGGCGGACATTGCCGCGGGCCTCGCGGCATCGGGAATGAAGCCGGTGCTGATAAGTTACGCGGGTTTTCTCACCATGCGGGCCTGCGAAATGATCCGTACCTTTATCGCCTATCCCGGCCTTAACGTAAAGCTCATCGGCTTAAACGGCGGCATGCTGGGCGGCGAGCGGGAAGGCGTGACACACCAGTTTTACGAAGACCTGGGCATACTCCGTTCCATGCCGGGGGTGAAGATTCTTACCCCGGCGGACGCAGGCCAGGCTTACAAGGCCGCCGCGGCGATGATGGAAATTGAAGGGCCGGTCTACCTGAGGCTGGGAAGCGGCCGCGAGCCTGAGGTGTTTCCCGATGATACGCCTTTTGCCTTTGGAAAAATCCGGGAAGTGTTGAATTACGGTGAGGACGTAGCGGTATTCGCCTCCGGATTTATTATGAACCGCGCTGTCGCCGCGGTAGAACAGTTGAAAACCGGGGGTATTTGCGCCATACTGGTAGATGTATCGACTCTTAAACCGATGGATACCGGGGGCGTCGTGTCGATCCTCCGGCGTACAGGCTGCGCCGTCGCTGTGGAAGATCATAATTTTTACGGGGCGATGTCCAGCGCGATCTGCGAAATTGCCTGCCGCTATCACCCCTGCCGGGTAATCCGGCTGGGACTGCGGGATGTGTATCCCCGCAGCGGTCACGCGGATAAGCTGCTTGACGCCTACGGCCTTTCGGTACAGGACATTGTTTCCGGCGCAAAAGAAGCGCTCAAACCTTAAAACCAGGAGCCGCAATAAAAGTAATGCAGCAGGGAAGTGAAGGCGGCAGTTTGAACAAGCCTCTCTCAACGGGATCGGTGGTCGAACAGATAATCAGGCGGCTTACTGAGGCTTTGAGCAACCGGGAGCTTCAGCCCGGTCAGAAAATACCCACGGAAATGGAACTCTGCGAATCCCTCCAGGTGGGGCGGAATTCGGTGCGGGAAGCCATCAAGATACTGGTTGCCATGGGGGTGCTGGAAATTCGCCGTTCCGAAGGCACTTTTGTATGCAGGGGCTTTTCCAGCCGCATGCTGGATCCGCTCGTGTACGGCCTTATCCTGGAAGGCGGCGGCTCAGGGAAACTCATCGAACTGCGGCGGATTTTTGACAAGGGTATAATGCAGACCGCGGTGGAAAAAGCCACTGAGGAAAACAGGGCGGCCATCCGGCGGCAGATGGAATCGTTCAAAGAGGTGGTGGAATCTACGGTTGACGAAAACGCCATTCTTGAGGCGGACATAGCCTTTCACTCAATTCTGGAAAGCGTGCTGGACAATCCCCTGGTAAACAAGATCAGCATGGTTATCAACCGGCTTACCTATCCTACGAGGATTCTCGCCACCAAGGAATTTGTCCAGAAGGGAGAAAAAGACCGCCTTATCAAGCTGCATCAGAATCTGGCGGATATAATCGCCGAGAGGGATTCGTCCCGTATCTCCCGGATCATGGAAGAGCATTACCAGTACTGGCAGCACGCCGTCCGCTGACTTTCCTCACCGCCCGGAAAATATTCTCGTAGCCCGTACACCTGCACAGATGCCCGGAAAGAAGTTTGCGCAGTTCCTCATCCGAATAGTCTTTCCCCGACCGTATAATTTCGGCGGCGCTCATCAAAAAGCCGGGGGTGCAGAAGCCGCACTGGACGGCGCCTTCGTCGATAAAGGCCTGCTGGATTTCGGAGAGCTTGCCGGCGGCGCTTAACAGGCCCTCGGTGGTGGTGATCTCCTTACCGTCGGCCCAGATCGCCAGGTAGATGCAAGAGTTGAAACATTCACCGTTGATGATCACATTGCAGGCGCCGCACTCGCCCACTTCGCAGCCCTTTTTGACGCTGGTCAGGCGGTACTCGTTACGCAGCATATCGGTAAGGGAGGCCCGAACGTCCACCATGGTCTCGGTATCCCTGCCGTTTATTTTACAGCGTACCAGTTGTTTTCTCATATTGACACTCCCGCCAGTTTCAATGATTCGGTCAAAGTCCGTTTGGCAAGTTCTTCCGCAAGGTGCAGGCGAAACTCCTTAGTGGCCCGCCAGCTCGTGCGGGGATTTATGTCGTCCAGGGCGGCCTTTGCCGCGGCTGTCACAGTTCCGGCGTCAGGCGCTTTACCCGCAGCGGCCTGTTCCGCACTGAGGGCGCGTAGCGGCACGGGACCGGCGACACCGTAGGCAATGCGCATCCGCTCAATCATTTTCTTGTCTTTTGAAAGCCGCACATTCGCCGAACAGCCCAGAGTCGCTATGTCCAGAGCCTTCCGCATGGCGTATTTGATATAATTTCCAAAGCAATTTTCATAACTTTCTTTAGGTATCAAAACAGCGGTAAGAATCTCATCATGGGCCAGGGCGGTTTTTCCCGCGCCGGCATAGTGTTCCTTAATGGGAACAAGGCGCGTTCCGTTGGGGCCCAGATATTCCATCACCGCTTCCCAGGCAGTCAGTGTTGAGGCGCTGTCCGCGGAGGTTACGCCGTTGCAGACATTCCCGCCTATGGTACCAATGTTGCGTAACTGCGGCCCGCCGACGGTGTCCACCGCTTCGGCCAGCACAGGAATATGCCTGCGAATGACAGGGTCAGCCGAAACATGGGAAAAACTCGTGAGCGCTCCGATACGGATGGTCCCGTTGTTGTCGATGCCCACCCCCCGCAGCGCGTCAATTTTTTGAATACTCACCAGGGTACAGCCGGCGAGTTTTCCCTCACGGATTCCGATTAACACATCGCTGCCCCCGGCTATGATTCTGGCCCCGGGGTGTTCGCGTAACAGTTCAACCGCATGGGCGGCGCTTTCAGCCTCAAACAATGCTTCTATATCATACATAAAGACCTCTGCAACCGGCCTCTGCGCTCATATCAGCCCCGCCTTCTTAAACTCGGCAAAAAGCACGTGAGGGGTAAGCGGAATGGTATTAATCGCCACTCCGGTGGCGTTCAAAACCGCGTTACGAATCGCTGCCGCTCCCGGCACAGTGGGAGGTTCTCCCAGGGCCTTGGTTCCGTAAGGACTCGTCGGTTCGAAATTCTCCACGAAACACGCCTCAAGCCGGGGATGATCCAGAATCGTGGGCAGCTTGTAGTCCAGCAAATTACCGTTGAGGAGTTTGCCGCTTTTGGGATCATAGATAAGCTGTTCAAACATGCCGAAACCGATAGCCATGCTCATGCCTCCGTGGACCTGGCCTTCGGCGGTTTTGGGATTGATAAGCCTGCCGCAATCGTGGCAGTTGACCAAATTCAGCAGGGTTATTTTCCCCAGGGGAATGTCAACCTCCACCTCGGCAAAGGCGCAGCCAAGGCTATAGGCGTTGCTTTTAACCTGGGCGGTGGTCTCGGCGGTAAGGTGTTCGGCGTATTCGGTATGGTAAAGGGTATCGGTTGCGATTTCTTCAAGGGAAGCGAGTTTTTTGTTGTTATCCGAAATCAGTACGATATCGCCGTTGACAATGTCAAGGTTCGCCGCCGATTTACGGGTATAGTCCGACGCATAACGGAGTATCTTTTCTTTGAGCATTTTGGCGGCCTTGTTGACGGCCGCGCTGCCGACATAGGTCTGGCGGGAACCGTAAGCCCCGGTGCCAAAAGGAGCCACATCGGTGTCCTGAACGCTTATCACGTGGACTTTTTGCCAGGGTATCCCCAGCGTCCCGGCGGCCATCTGCGCAAAAACCGTGTCCGCCCCCTGGCCAATTTCCGTTTCGGCAAGCTGAATCTGCACGCTGCCGTCCTGGTTTAACACTATCCGGCAGGAGGAAATCTCAATTGATATGGGCCAGACCGCGGTGTTGTACCAAAACAAAGACATGCCCACTCCGCGGCGGACCGTCCCGTCCTGCTTTGCATAACGCTCCCGCTTTTCATCCCATTTTATTTTTGCCTTGCCCGCCTCAACGCACTGCCGGAACGAATCAAAATAGTTAACGTTTTTGGTAAACGCGTCCACAAAACCGACAGGCATGACATTGAGGAAACGGAACTCAAGCGGATCAAGGTTCAGTTTTCGGGCAATGTCTTCCATGTGGGATTCAATGGCAAACACCGCCTGGGGAGTGCCGTAACCGCGCATCGCGCCGGCCGCGGCGGTGTTGGTATAGACCGTGTAAATGTCGGCCTTGCGGGCCTTTTCGTCACGGTACAGCTGGCGGAACGCGTTTGTCCCCTTGGCGGCGATCCCGTGTCCGTGCGAGCCATAAGCGCCCTGATTTGAATAAGCCGTGTATGAACGGGCCACCAGCCGTCCTCCGGGCCGCACCCAGGTTTTAAGATATATCTTTTCGCTGTGCCTTACCCTGGTAGCGCAAAATACCTCTTCGCGGGAAAGCTCCAGTTTCACCAGTCTCCCTCCAACCTGGCTGCACAGAAAGGCGTTCAGCGGCTCATAGAGACTGTCCTGTTTATTGCCGAAACCGCCGCCGATATAGGGCTTTATTATGCGCACATCGCCCCAGGGAATCCCCAGCGCCTGCGCCGTAATGCGCCTGAGTATATGGGGAATCTGCGTGGAGGCCACAATCACAAAGCGGCCGTTTTCCATGTAGGCCCAGGAAACGGCGCTTTCAATATGGCAGTGCTGTACAATCGGAGTCTCGAACACGTCCTCAAAGTATAAAAGCCCTTCTTCTTTTACCGCTTCCTCAAGGCTGCCGTCTTCAACCGTGGTATGTTTAAGCACATTGCCGGGACACTCCTCGTGGAGCAGCGGCGCGCCTTCCTTCATCGCGTCTTCCGGCCTCAGCACAACCGGATACTCTTCATATTCGACCTTTATCGCGCGCAGGGCCCGTAACGCGCTGATTTCATCCTCGGCGACAACCGCGGCAATATCATCGCCGTACAGCCTCACCCGTCTGTTGAGCAGCCGCCGGTCCATAGGGTCCCAATGCGCCGGGTCCGTGGACCAGGGATGCCCCGCAGTGGGAAAGGGAAAATCCGGCACGTCAAAGCACGTGATAATTTTCACTACTCCCGGAATCTGCTCCGCTTTGCCAACATCAATTTTTGTTACCAGCCCGTTGGCAATGGCCGCATGAAGCACCTTTCCAACCAGCGCATTCCGGTCAACCAGGTCGTCGGTGTACTTTGCCCTGCCGGAAACCTTTTCCCAGGCGTCAACCCTGGGTACACTCTGCCCAACGCACATACACACCCCTATACCGTAATTATGTAACGGCTTTTATCGAAGAACAAGGGGATACGGGCCAGGGCATCGGCGTTTACTCTGCAAACAAAGTCTGATACAGGAAATCCTCATTGAGGGCTGCATGCATCATGCGGCGTTTCGCGCTGACCCGTTTCTTTTCCATCGTCATTTTTCGCAA
>JAIROT010000113.1 GCA_031257385.1 Treponema sp. | reverse complement strand
GTAGTAGTTTTTCCGGCATCAATATGGGCCATGATCCCGATATTGCGCATAGAATTCAACATGATCTACTCCTGGGCGGTTGTTTTTAACACCACCGGTACGATTATTGTAGTCCATAGAGCGGAAAAAATCTAGCCGGACTGTTACACCCAGGGCAACAGCACTTACTTTTTTCGGCGTCAAAATTCTCTTATAAGCAGTATACTTTGAAGAAAAAATTTACCGCAAAGTCGAAAAAGTCAAACGAGGAAGAGAAAAACGAAGCTTTGTACCAAAACTTTCACGAGCTTTCGTGACGCAACGGTTAAAAATTCTTCCAAAATCCGGTAGTTTCGCGGTACTTGAAAATAAATGCCGGCGCGCTGATTTCCGCTGTATTTTCCTTGTATTTTTTTTAAGAATACATTATAATTTTAGTCAAAAAATGTGAGCGGAGGCGTTTTCGGGGCAGTGCTGCCGGAAGCGCCGCATTAGGAGGATTTTCTATGAGAATTACCACCCGTGGGCGGTATGCGCTGCGGGCCTCGCTGGCCCTGGCGGGAATCGGAAAAAACGGTGATCTTGTCGCTATTCACAATCTTTCGGAAGAAGAGCAAATTTCCCCTGTGTTTCTGGAACAGATATTTTTCAAATTGAAAAAGGCCGGCATTGTGCAGTCGGTCCGGGGTCCCAGAGGCGGTTTTGCCTTTGCCCTGCCGCCGGAAAAGATCACCGTAAAGGATATCCTCGACGCCGTCGGGGAGGAACTTGACGCAGGCCCCTGTGACAAACACCTTGAGGAATGTAACAGGATCACCTGCTGCGCCAGCCACAAGGTATGGGTGAAGGTTGCCGATTTGGTTAAAAACTACCTCGGCAGCCTTACCCTGACTTCACTGCTGGAAGACGACGGAGGCCGGACTAAACCATGAAACCCTTCAAAGAAAAAACCGCTCCCGCCTTTGCGCGCGAGCGGGAAGCTTACCGGAAAATAACGGCGGCCCTGGCCCGGCGGCGCAAAGGCGTGACCGTGGCGGATGTCAGCGCCGCCACCGCCCTGCCGCTCTCCCAGGTGAGGGAACTGCTCCCCCGCGCCGCCGATGAATTCTCGGGCCGGCTGGAAGTTACCGAATCCGGTGAGATACGCTATTCCTTCCCCCGCGGCTTTGTCAGCCGTTACCGGGGTCCGGGCGCGGCCCTGCGCCGCTTTTCCGCCGCTTTCCTGTCCGGCCTGGGCAAATTCGCCGCTCTGGCCTTCAAGGTCTGGATCATGCTCATGCTCGTCGGCTACTTCGTTCTCTTCATGGTCATTGCCTTCGCAAGCCTCTTTCTTTCCGCGGCGGCAAATTCCCGCAATTCCGACAACCGCCGGGGCGGGGGCCTGTACATCGGCCCGGGTATTTTCAACCTTATCTGGCGGCTCTGGTTCTACTCGGAACTGACCCGTTCCCTGGACCGCCATTACGAGGCCGGCCGTCCCTCGCGGGAACACAAGCGCCCGCTGCACCGGGCGATCTTTTCCTTTGTGTTCGGCGAGGAAGATCCGAACAAGGGCTGGGCCGCGGCCGAGAAAAAGGCGATCATCGCCTATATCCAGGCCCACAGGGGCGTCATCTCCCAGCCTGAGGTGATGGCTCTGACCGGCAAGGACAGCGCCGCCGCCGAAGAGACGATCATGGCCTGCTGCGCCGAATTTGGCGGCAGCCCCGAAGCCACCGCCGAGGGCGTCCTGGTCTACCGCTTTGACGAGCTTCTGTTGAGAGCCGATACCGCGGACCGTTCCTTCTCCGGCCTCTCTTCTCCGCTCCAGCGGCTCAAAAAGTTTTCGGACAATCCCAAAAACATGAACGTCTGGTTCGGTATTATTAATGCGGTGAATCTCTTCTTCGGCTCCTACTTTCTCTATAACACCCTCAACACCGGCCCAATCGCTACCCAGGAACAGTTCAACGCCGCTTCCCGCATCTATGCCTTCGTCTATTATCTGGTTGCCCATTCCATCGCCGCCAATCCCCTTCCCCTCATCGGCGTGGGCCTGGGCCTCGTGCCCCTGGCTTTTTCCCTGTTTTTCTGGCTCGTCCCCGCCCTGCGCTTCCGGCGGGAAAAAAGGGAAAACGAGCATATCAAACTCCGCAACTTGAGGCGGCTGGGCTTCCGCCGCATCTGGGAGCGCCCCCTGGAAGTGGAAAGCGGCGACATCAAGAGCGACGCGCCTGAGTGCCGCCCCAAGAACCTGGCCGCCGCCCGGGACCGCGTAATCAGGGAAATGGGCGCATGGTCCGTCCCCGATGTGGAGATAAATCCCCAGGGCCATACGGTGTATTCCTTCAGGGAACTGGAGCGTGAAAAACGGTCCGTAGAAAAATACCGTTCCGGTATTTCGGGCGAACAGTCCGCCCTGGGTAAAACCGTGTTTGACAGCGAGGAGTGAGGGGGCGCTTAAACGCCGGGCAGTTCCGGCATGCCGCGGCATTACCGGGCCTGCGCCGGGCGGCTTTTTCTTTCTTCACGTTTTCCTACCGGAGCAGGTGGCCGAAGAGGGCCTGGAAAAGGCCGATGAGGAAGCCGAGGACGGCGCCGAATACGTCAATCCATTTGAGCTGGCCGGCCATTACGTCGAGGACGATGCGCTCGACGCGGATCATTTCAAGGGAATCAATGCGTTCGGAAACAAGGGTACGCACGTCAACGGAAGACAGGATATTTTCGATTTGCCCGCCGGCAAGGCGGAGCAGCCGGGAAGAGAGCGCCCGGTCGAGGGCCTGCTTTTTTTCACCGTGCAGGGAAAGGAGCGCGCCCAGGCTTTGACCGCCGTACTGTTCGAGCAGGGATTTCCGCGCGTCCTGCCAGAGGCCGCCGTGCCCGCCGGTGAGGGCGGTGAGTTTTGCCGCGAGGGTTTCGGCGCCCGTTTCCCCCAGGAGTTCCCTGAGGGGCTTTTTCCCCCCGGCGATGAGCAGGTCCGTGATTGCGCGGGCAGCGGCCGGGCTACCTCCTGAAAGCAGGCGCTCCGCGGATACGCCGAGGAAGTCAAGGAGCCGCCGCCGGATATCGTCGTCTGCAAACAGGCTTTCGGTCTGGCCGATGAGGTCGTCGATGATTTCAGGCATCCTCTCGCTTAAGGTACGGTCATACTGGGCCGCGGAAAGGAATAAGCGCTGAAACACGTTGAGCTTAAAGATTGCGCCGGCGAGAAATATCCGGCCCTGGACCTCCAGATCGCGACGGGTGTCCTCGCGGCGGAGAAAATCGATACAGGCTTCGGTCAGCGCTCCGTATTGTCTGGCGGCCTCTTCCCGCAGATGCCCGGCAATCAGGCCCGCGCGGTCCCGTAGCGCTTCTTCGACAAACCGCCTGACGCGCTGTTCAAGGGCGCTTCCGGGGAGCCGCGCAAGGACGCGTCCGTCTCCCGAGTCCGGCGAAAGGCCGGAGTCAAAAGAATCAATCATGCCAAGGATGTCAAAGAGGCTCCGGTTCAGATTACCGGTGACAGACACGATGAAGGCGCGGACAAGACCGGCGCAGAGGGGGGAACGTACAAAAGTGTCCGCCAGGGAAGACAACCCCCATTCAGGCGGGGCGCTTTCATCCCCGCTCAGGATGTCCCGCAGGGGAGAAGCGAGCGCCGTTTCGGTAAACCGCGAAACGGACCGGTAGACCTTTTCGCGGACATCGTCCCGTTGCAGTCGCCGCCTCAGCAAATCCGGCGTTAAAAGTTCCCGCTCAACCATACCGCCGATGCTGTTCGCAAGCCTGTGCCGCTGCCGGGGCAGGATGCCCGGCGTGAAGGGCAGCCGTATACCGAAGAGGCGTATCTCGCGCAGGGGCCTGAAAAGCATTCTGATGGCGATCACGTTGGTAACAAAGCCGATGAGCGCCCCTGCCAGAGGCGGGACAGCGAAAAGCAGCAGCGTTTTCACCGGCTCATGGACTCCGAGGCGGTTTTCGCCCTGCCTTCGTTATCGTAAATGTCCACCAGTTCTTCCCTGAGCCAGCCGCGGACGTTTCCCTGGGCGTTTTCTTCCGCCAGCACCCAGGACTCGACGGTGCCTCCGTTTTTGACCAGCCGCCGCTCGATAATCCTGACCAGGGAGCCGCGCCGTAAATAACCGGAAGAGGCTCCGGCCTCTTCCGGGCCGGCGGTAACGTAGGTGTAGGACACGTTGATAACTCCAAAGCCGATAATCGTCCGTGACAGGGGGGAGCTAAGGGGCGGAATAACAGGCGTTTCTTCTTTATTTCTGCCGCAGGAGACAGGGGCGATATGCACCATCACACAAAAAACCAAATAAAAAACCGTATTTGTAAACCTGCTCGCTTGACGGTTGAAACCCATAGCCATTATTCTCATATTTAATGAGAAATATAACCGCTTTCAGGATTTTAGTCATTACAGGCGTTCTCTTTGCCGCCGGCGGGGCATTCGCCCAGGAGCCGGAAATTTCCCGGGAAACCGAAAATCTTCCGTCCTTCAATGCCGGCGGAAACAGGCGGTATTCCCTGGGAATAAGCCCCCAATTCGGCATGGTCTACGGCCAGGTCGAGGAAATAGTGTACTCCGGCGGCAAAACAAAAAATGAACTGTTAAGCCAGCTCCTCTGGGATATGAAACCCCTGTTTTATTGCGGCGTGCTGTTGGATTTTGGCCGTACCGATCCTATGGAAAAATGGGGCTTTTTTTCCGGTTTGTCTTTCAAGGCGGGCATACCCGCCAGAAGCGGCAAGATGGAAGACCGGGACTGGCAGTCGACTGAAAGTACGGCCCTGACCAATTTCTCATCCCACGATAATGAAACGAAGGAGTTTTTCTGGCTTGAGGGGACAGCGGGCGTTTCCTTTCCGATAAAATCCCTGGTCGCGCTCAGGACCTATATCGGAGTGTCGTATATGCGCTTTTCTTTCAGCGGTTGGGATGGTTACCTGCGCTACGCCACGGTAAACAACGGACAGTACGGCTCTGTCAGCGACGCCCAGGAAATCGCGCTTTCCGGAAAAGTAATTAACTACACCCAGGACTGGCTGCTTGCCGCGCCGGGCGTTTCCGCCGAGTTCCGGTTTCTCAGGCTTTTTTCAGGAGCATTGTTTTTTCAGATAAGCCCGCTGATTTGGTGCGCCGATGTGGACGAGCATCTCCTGGCAGGGAAGGAATTCAAGGATTATACGCGCTGGGGTCTCTTTCTTGAACCCAGGGCCAGGCTTGCCTTTAACCCCGGCGAGCGGCTTTCGCTTTCCCTGGAGTTCGCCTACCGGTACATTACCGGAAGCAGGGGCGAGGTGTACCAGCGGCCTTTGACGGGAGGGGAATATTCCCTTGGAGGCGAGGCGGGAGCCGGTCTTTCAATGATGGATACCGGCTTCCTGGTTAAGATTCACTTGTAAGGCGGGGAAAAGCCCCCGGTATGAATCGGCAAAATCCATTTTTTCAATTTCGCCTTTTAACGCGGCCCAGCGCCACTCGGTGTGTTCCCTTAGGTGTATACGGCTGCCCGGCTCACCGGCTTCAAAAAAAATCCGGTAAGCGTTCAGGGAAAAGGTATTACCCTTATGCTCAAAAGAAGAAGTTGCCAGCAGAGGGCCGATCTCAATGTCAAGGCCGAATTCTTCGCGGAATTCCCGTTGCAGGGCTGTCCGGTCACTTTCCCCCCGTTCCACTTTTCCGCCGGGGAATTCCCATTTGCCTCCCAGGTCGCCGCCTGATTTCCGCCGCGCTATAAAAAGAGCGCCGCCCTCAATAGCTATCCCCGCAACAGACCTTTTCTGTCCCACAGCCGGGCCCTACAGAAAGAGCGCCCCGGGAAAGAGGAAATGCAGGGCCGCCGAGGCAAGCAGAATAAAGCCTAAACCTTTTTTGTATTTCAGGAAGGCGTCGCCGATCCGGTCGAATTTTCCTTCAGAGCTGAAAGCGCCAATCGAAGCGTGATCCCGGTAATAGCTGAAAATCAGGGTAAAACCGGCAAGAAGACCTGCCAGGGCGGGTACAAGGTCCCCTAAGACAGGTACGGAATCCTGACTGGGGGAAAGCAGTTTCAACACGCCGGTCAGGGCGCACAGAATGCCCAGCACAAGACGGAAAACGCCGCTGCGGAACGAGAATTTCAAGCTGCCTTCAATCGACTCGGCTTCTCCAGTGTTATCCAGAATGAGTATATAAGCGGTCAGACTATTACACAGTATCGACAAAAAATAGAGCTGTATCATGTTACGCCTCATTAATACTATAAACAGAAAAGGCCTCTTTGGTCAACGGGGAAGGGGCCGCTGTGAAGCTTCGGTTCGACGGAGTTTTCAGGGTAAAATCGCCTTGCAGGTGATTTTTGGAGGTTTTATGCGGGAAGCGCGGCAAACTGCCGGGGGTATTTGACTCAGCTCTCAGCCGTTCTGCTCCGCCTCCCCCGGCGGGAACAGATAGAGGTCCGGCAGTTTGAAGGTACGATCCAGGGAATAGGAAGAAACGGTCTGGATTTTACTGACCGCGGGGATTTTGAAGGAGTGGACAAGGGGATCGTAATCCGGGCACTCGATTTTAAGCGAATACTCAAAGGTTTTGTGGATATCCGCGATTTCGGCGGAAACAGGGGCGGGCCAGAAGGTGTAGGTGCCCGGCGTATTGGAAATCAGGGTGTAGGGGTTTTGCCAATTGAAGTTCCGCATGGCTACCAGCTCCCCGTCTCGGCGGAGGCTCACGGTGGCTCCCGACAGGGGGGAGAAAGTAACGCCGTCAAAGAGCCGCCCTATAATGGTGGGAATATCAAAGGCCGGCTTGGCCGGTCCCGCTTCCGGAGCGGCGAAAGCGTTGTGGGGCGCGGTAGGCCGCTGGAAATGATTTACCAGACGCAGGCCCTTATACACCAGCGTTGCGATATCGGCCTCTTCCTGCTGCCGTTGTATTCCGTCCTGTTCAATGCGGGTAATACCCCGGTTCGAGACAATATAGCAGGGTTCCAGACGGTTGAGGGTATAACAGATCGTATCCATCCGGCATTGATCGCAGAGGCAGAAACCGTCCGGGTTGCCTTCCTTCTTTATATCGTTAAAAATCGTCTGCGCCACCTTGAAAACAGTGTCTTCGGTAGTATTGTGAATATCCATAATCCAGCCTCCCTTGGCAATAGTCCCTGCTATAATTGCAGCCATATTTTATTATCGTACAATATAGCACATAATTCCGGCAGCGTCTTCAGTTTTTGTTCAAAAACAGGGTTAACAAAGACGCGGATAGTATACAAAGTTTTTACAAATGAATTCAGCGTTTCGGCCTTGAATGCGCTGGAACTTTCGGCAAAATAGCGCTCCTCATCCTGCACAAAAAGGCCTGTTTCAAAGGAAACCGGCTCGGGCAGGTCGATGATCAGGTCTTCCGCCCTGAGGGAAAAGCCCGCCGTCCGGAAAGCCGCCGCGAGCTGTTCCTCGTAGCGGGAACGGCTGCGTATGTCCCTCAGGCAGGCGTGGTCTTCTTCTACAAAGGGAATTTCCGCGGCAACAATGTATGACCGGCCTTCGTATACGGCCCCGACGAGGTCGCCGCCGGTTTTGCCGGCGCAGACGCGGAGCAGAGTGAAAAGGCTTTGATCATCCAGATCGTAGAGTTCTTCCCCGGCCAGCAGTCCTGATTCAAGGCACTTAAGGAGGGCTTTCTTGATCATTGCCGTGACCGAGCGGACCTGCCGGTGCCAGTAAATGGTCCGGTACATGAGATATTTTGAAAAAAGCACCGCCTCCACATTGGGAATCAGCCGCGAATCAATGTCCGCCCCCCGCTCAATGTGGGGATAAAGCCGGGAAAGGATAAAATCCACGTCCTGGACACCGTAAGGAACCCCGCAGTACCGGGCGTCCCGGTTCAAATAGTCCAGTTTGTCGGGGTCAAGACAGCCTGAGAGGAGTTTCCGGTAAAAGAGGAGTTCCCCTCCGCCTTCACCGCCCAGTTCCCTGTCCACAATGGCGGCGGTGAGTTCCGGGTCCGCGCCGCTGGCCCCCACCAGGCTCCTGACCGGCTCGCTCAGGATGATTGCGCCGGTAAGGGCCTCGTGGGAACGGAGGGGCAGCTCCTTCAGGGAGTGCGTATAGGGAAAATGCCCCGCATCGTGGAGGAGGCAGGCGCAGAGAAAAGAGCGGACCCCTTCGGGACTGAGCCACTCGGAAGCGCCCCGCCCGGCGAGGTTTTGGAGGAGCCGCCTGCCCAGATGGTAGACGCCTATGGAGTGGCTGGCCCTGGTGTGGGTTGCGCCGGGATAGGCCAGATACACCGGCCCAAGCTGCATAATACGGTGGAGCCTCATAAAGGGAGCGGAGGCGGCCAGCGCCGCCAGGGCGGGGGTAAGGTAGATATGCCCCCAGAGCACATCCCGTACAGGGTCGGTAAATCCTTCGGTTAACGCGGATTGGACTGTTTTTTTCATTAAATGGCCTGATACAAAATATAGAATAATATGAAAAAACATGCTAGAATCCTGTTGTGGAGGCCGAAAATAATTAGGTTCCCGATTTTTTTCGCAGCCGGGATTTTCACGCTGGTTCTTTTGGGTGCGGGGCTGGTCTTTGCCCAGAATTCCCAGATGGAGGGTGATGACGATTCCGGTTTGTCCCGCGGCTCAATCCCCGAAGTGTTGCTGCGGCCCCAGCGGGGAGAGGCCCCCCGCTATCCTGATGATACGGTAATCGGGCCATTGGGCCAAGGCGAGGCTCCCAGGGAAGGCTACCTGTTTGCCCGGCAGGTCGCCTCCGCCCTGGCCGCGGGAAACATGAGTTCCCCCAGCCTTGCCGCGATGAACAGGGCCTCGCTTGAAAGCCTCCTGTCCGTACTGAACGATATCAGCCCCCGTACCTACCGGATCGGCGGCGGCCGGGAGGAAGCGGACGGCGCGGTTTCGTTTCTGGTCCGTTTTGCCGGGCGGGAACAGGGGATAACCGGGGAGCTGTATATCAGGCTGCAGGAACAGGCGCCCGCAGCTGTGCCCGCGGAGACGGGCGATTCCTCGGAAGCGGCGGAGGAAACCCCGCCGGCGGCGGAAGCGGCGAGGCCCGGAAGGGTCTGGGTTTTTGAGGATCTGCTTCTGGACGAGCCGAGGAGCCGGCAGTCCGAGGACGCGGAGACACGGCATCGTTTTGATTTTTCACCCTATGAACGGTTTTTTTAGGCAGGAATAATGGCGACACCGATAAAACGGATTGAAAAAGAATTTCTCTTCAAGGTGCTGTATGACGAAAAGATTCCCATTATATACCATAGGGACCGCATCGAGTATGTTCTCATCCTGGACAAACCCGTCAAGGATGAGGTAGTTCTCCAGGTGGACCGGCCAATCCGCAAATTGAAAGTCAGAAACAAACTGAACCTCATGTTTGAATACCAGGGACAGACGATCACATTTGCCGTAGAGGTGAATTTGATAAAAGACGAAGTAATCACTTGCAATGTGCCGGAATCTCTTTACAAAAACCTGAACCGCTCTTATTCGCGGATCAGTATTCCCGGCGAACTCCAGGTGCAGTTTACCTTTTTGGGTGACCGGTACAATCTTTCCTTTCCCAAAATCATGGAATTTGAAACCGAGTCAATCGGTAATTTTTTCACTGAATTTGATATCAAAGACCTTTCCGGACTTATTGACGAGATGGCCGACTGGATCAAGGGCTACGCCAGCGGTTACAAGCTGGTTATCTTTAAGGGTCTTAAACTCTCCGGCACCGAGGAACGGATTCTGGCGGAAATGGGCAAGATTCTGTTTCTTCCCTCCACGCTGGGGTATCTGCCCCCGATTGATCCCTATCCCCGGAAACGGCTTGTCACCGAGGCAATGTTCAAGCGGTATTTGGAAACCACCGGGGTGGATCCTGCCTATGTGGACGATACCCTCGCCCGCTTTATTAAGGCCAAAAACGCCGACGGTATTTCTTCCGACGCGTGGGTTCCCATTCTGTTCCAGGAATATGTGATCGGCTATATCCACATCTGGCTAAACAATAATGAGAAACCTCCTTTTAATTACGAGGTGATTGACACGCTGTACCAGTTTGCCAAGATACTCGCCTATTCGCTCAAGATAAACGGATACTTTGAACAGGGAAAGGTAAAAAACGACTCTTTTGAAGGGAAGGTAATTGACATCAGCGTTTCCGGCCTGCTTTTCGCCTATCCCCATTCAAAAGCCGCCGAGTCGCTGCTGCCGGACACCGAGTTAACGGTGAAACTTATAAGTCCCCGGCGGACCGTTAACGCGGAAGCCAGAATAGTACGGCGCTACAAGGACAGCTCAACGGGTTACTTCGGCTGCCGCTTCCTCAACATGGCCCCTGAAGATGTACGTTTTCTCTTTGAATTTCTCTACGGTAAACCCTTTACCGATGAAGACGCGGCTTTTCTGTACGGCCAGGTATAAGCCCGCAGGGACATTGGCCCCGGAGTCTGTGGGGCTTTAGCCCAAATAATAAAGAAATGCACAATTTTGTGCATTTTCTACCTTGCAGACTCCCAAAGGAGCCCAAAAATCCACAAGTTCCACAGGCTCCTCGTCAATTTGCCCGATAAGGGAGAAGCTGCTTCCCTCTTCTTTTTTGATGATAAGGAATTTTTCTTCCTGAACTATGAGTTCGATGAGCCTCCGCGGAGCAGAGCTCCGGGGTATTAAACCGGACTTTCGAATAAAAGTTGAATTCGGAATTGTTCCCGGTTCTCCTTTGAAAATTGAATTTTTTTGAAAATTTTGCTTGACAGGTTTTAAAAACCGGCCTTACAATGGTTTTTGGGAACGTTCCTAGGGAACGTTCCCAAATCAGAAGGTTTTGGATCGCTATGAAAGAAAATGGTCTATGCACAATTTTTGATGTCGCAAAGATGGCGGGGGTTTCAAAATCCACCGTGTCCAGGGTGTTGAATCAGCCGGACGATGTTAAGCCGGAAGTAAAGGACGCGGTTATGAAGGCGGTAAAAAAGCTGGACTATACTCCAAGCTACTTCGCCCAGGGGATAAGGACCGGAAGAACCAAAACCATTGCCATGCTCGTACCGGATTTTAGCAACGTTTTTTATTCGGAGTTGTTCAGGGGAGTTGAATCGGTGGCGTTAAAGTCAGGGTATATGGTGATTATCTGCAACACCGACCACCGGATTGAAGAGGAGTACCGTTATATCAATAAACTGATAGGCCGCAAGATCGACGGGATCATCTACAACACCTACAACATCAGCCGGGAAAACATTAATACCCTTACCGAAATAACGGCCCGAACGCCGATTGTTTTTATGGACAATGTGTTCAAGAAGGGGGACGACCTTTCCTATGTGGTTACCGAGGGCCGCGACAGTACCTGCGAGGCCGTGACCTACCTGCACCGTCAGGGCCGCCGCCGTATCGCTTATATCAAGATGGTGCCCAAGATCAGCGTAATAGAAAACCGTTTCCGGGGCTATTTAAAGGGCCTTAAAAACTGCGGCCTTCCGGTGGAAGAAGAACTGATCTACCAGCCCGATCCGGCAATACTGGGGGATATAGACCACATGAGAATAGGCGCCATTGCCGGCGCGTATTTCGCTTCGCTCCCCAATCCGCCGGACGCGATTATGGCCGGGTTTGATATTCTGAGCATAGGCTGTATGCGGGAGCTGAAAAAGCTGGGCGTAAAGATTCCCGATGATATGGCGCTTATCGGTTTTGACAATATTTCGTTGTGTGAGTTGGTAGAACCTGCTTTAAGCACCATTGCCCAGCCCATTGCGAAGCTGGGGGCCGCCGCCGTGCAGATCATCATCGACAAGCTGCAGGGCAAGTCGACCCAGGACAAGGTGATTTTCCCCGGGGAACTGCTTTTAAGGCAGAGTACCTGAGAGGGGCGTGAAAAGAGGGGATTACTCTCTGCCGTTTGGCGGGGGGAATAATTATTTTGACGGAGGAAGAGTATGAAGAACTTCTCTAAGTCGAGGGCCTTTACGGCGGTATTGACGGCGTTTCTGCTGATTGCGGCGGTGCTGCCGGTCATGGCCGGAGGCCGCCAACAGGCAGACAGCGGCAGGATCAGCGTGAGGTACGTGTGCCTTCAGAAGGGGAACCCCTATTTCGATCCCATTATAGCTGGAATGAAAGAAGCGGTTGAATCCCAGGGAGGCGTTTTCCGTGATACCGCGCCTGAGCAGGTGGAAGCTACGGCGCAGATTCCGCTGATCGAAGCGGCAATCCAGGACAAGGTGAATGTAATTTGCCTTTCACCAACCGCGGCGGATACCATGAACGCGGTGCTTGACCGGGCACGGGCGGCGGGGATCAAGGTCCTTACCGTAAACGACGACATTATCGGCAGCGAATCTCACCGGGATGGATCGGTACTTTCCTGTAATTATGATCAATTGGGAATCGATTCTTTTGAACAGTTTGCCAAGGCCATGAACTACAGGGGAAAGTTTGTTGTTTTAAGCGCCACCACTGATTCTCCGTTCCAGAACAATCAGATCGAAATTTACAGGAAACAGATGGCTTCGGACAGCAAATACAGGGACTTGCAGCTTCTTGAAGTCCTCTATGGAAACGATGATGCGGCCAAGAGTCTTACCGAGACGGAAGCGGCAATTCAAAGGTACCCGGATCTTGACGGAATCATTTGTCCTACTACCGTTGGTTTATCCGCCGCCGCTCAGGCTGTGGAAGGCCGTGGCCTGGGCGATCGTATTGTAGTGACAGGTCTTGGAACGCCCGGACAGAGCAAATCCTTCCTTCAAAACGGCGTTCTTGACGGCGCCATGCTTTGGGACACCTATCGTACCGGAAAAGTAGCCGGGTATCTTGCCGTACTTCTGGCAAAAGGTGAATATACCCTTGCCCGGGGAACATCTTTTACCGCCGGTGAATATGGAACAACCGGCGTACTGGCCAACAATATTCTTTACGCCGGTCCTCCCGCGATAATCACCAAGGAGAATGTTGATTCCTACAAATTCTAGTTTTCGATAAGCAGATTCCCTGCGGTCCGGTCATAAGCGTTCCGCAGGGAAGTTTTGGAGGATGGATGAGCGCTGAACCAAAACAAATACTAAAGGCGGCGGGAATCTCAAAGACCTTTGGGAAAAGCCGGGTATTAAAATCAGTTGATTTTGACATATTTCCGGGTGAGGTTCATGCTCTAATCGGCGAAAACGGCGCCGGAAAATCAACGCTGCTCAAAATACTCTTTGGGCTTTATTCCATGGACTCAGGAGAAGGCGCCCTGTACATTGACGGAAAATCCGTTTCTTTTGAATCACCCCGGGATGCTATAGATTACGGAATCGCCATGATACACCAGGAGCCTCTGGTATTCAAGGATTTAAATATTATTGAAAATTTTTTTATCGGATATATCAATGAAAAGGTGGTGAATTGGCGCTCTCTGGAAAAAACCGCGGCGGCCCTTGCAAATGATATTGGGCTGAATGCGCCTCTTAAGCAAAAGATGGAGCGTCTTTCCGTTGCCGAACAGCAGCTTGTGGAAATTGGCGCGGCGCTGGTATCCAATGCGCGTATCATTTTTATGGATGAACCGACGGCTTCCCTCACCCCCAACGAGGTGGAAAACCTGTTGGGCATGATCAAAAGATTAAAGGGGGAAGGCAGATCCATTGTATATATCAGCCACCGCCTGGGAGAGATAAAGGCCATTGCGGACCGAATTACCGTTATGCGTGACGGGGCTGTTGTGGGTACTCATCCAAACAGTGATTTAAGCCACGATAATATGATACGGCTCATGCTGGGCCATGAACTGACTCTGACACGCAAGAATAAACAGATAAACAAAAAGGCCGAACCTTATTTCCGGGCGGAAGCCATCGGCATTCCGGGTATTTTTGACAACGTATCGTTTTCAGTCGGCAAGGGTGAAATTTTGGGAATTGCCGGGCTTATGGGGTCCGGAAGGACGGAAGTTGCAAGGGCTCTTTTCGGCGTAACGCCGGTTAAACGGGGCCGGCTGCTGATAAACGGCGTTCCGGTAAAAATAAACTCTCCCAACGAAGCTGTCAGGCACGGTATAGTCCTGCTCCCGGAAGACCGGCAGGCTTTGAGTTTATTTTTAAAACAGACTATAGCTTTTAACGCTACTTTTTTGGTTCCCGATCGTATCAGTGACCGGGGAGGCTGGATAAACCGCGGCAGGGAAGAAGCCCTGACAGAAGAGGGATGCGGCCGGCTTAGGACGAAGTACGCCGGCGCCCAACAGTATGTTGAAGAACTGTCCGGAGGCAACCAGCAAAAAATCGGTATCGCAAAATTGATCGCTACCAATCCTGAAATACTGATTTTGGATGAACCGACAAGGGGAATTGATATTGGCGCAAAGGAAGAAGTATATAAAATTATAGAAAGACTTTCCGAAGAAGGTAAATGTATTATCATGATTTCTTCGGAAACAGCGGAAATATTGGCTTTAAGCGACAAGGTGATGGTAATGTACGAAGGGCGTCCCGCGGCAATGATTCCGGGGGAAGAACTTAACGAAGTGAATATACTTTCCGCGGCTCATGACCTTGCGGTATAAACCTTTGTAACTGGAGAATGATGTGATGCCGGTATTACAGCATATACGATCAAGCTTTCGTGAACTGAGTATCCTGCTCCTGGTATTTCTTATATACGGGATTGTATGTATGATTCAACCGAGATTCTTCTCGGTTCAGGCGGTTATTAATATATTTTTATTTTTCCCCTATCTGCTGCTGATTGCCCTTGGGGAAATGATCGAAATTATCAGCCGCAATGTGGATCTTTCTCTCGGTTCGATTCTTTGTTTTGCCGGATATCTTTTAGGTTCGATTTTCGGCGCAAATCCTGAATTTTCCATACTGTTGGGTATAGTTATCGCAATCGGTATTGGGGCGCTTTTGGGTCTTCTGAACGGAATGGTTGTTACCGTATTCAAGATACCCTCCGTAATTGTAACACTGGGTACCATGTATCTGTACCGGGGCGTAATTTTTTACGCCGGCGGCGGCAAGCTGATAGAAAACTACAAAATCCCCAGGGCGCTGATTCGCCTTTCGCAGATAAACGCCTCTATAATCGGAATTCCCTATTCAATTATCATCGCGCTGGCCGCCGCGTTGCTGGTCGCTTTTTTTCTGCGCCGTCTGCGGCTGGGACGCGACATATACGCCGCCGGGAGCAACCCCAGGGCGGCGGAAACCAGGGGTATCAGTCTTGGTAAAATAAACATCCTTGTTTTTGTTATAGCCGGAGCTTTAAGCGGCTTTGCCAGTATGATCTTTATGTCCAGAATAGGATTCATGGACCCCGGCTCCGCCGGACGGGGGCTTGAATTTACCGCCATTGCCGCGGTGGTTATCGGCGGGTGCAGCATGGGCGGCGGTGTCGGGACAACCCTGGGGACGGTAATCGGCTGCCTTATGCTGGGGGTAATAAACAACGCTATTTCGATAACAGGGATATCCGGTTACTGGCAGGAAGCGATTTATGGTTTCATAATTATACTTTCGGTGATTGCGGATAACTACATTAAACAGGGCTTGGGCGGCTCCAAAGTACCGCGAAAGGGAAATAACCCTGTAACAGCCGGAGGAGGGGAAAGCCGTGCTTAACGCCAAAAAACTCCTGCGCCCTGAATTGACGATAGTGGTATTTTTATTGCTTAGTTTTGCCAGCGGCGTTCTTCTGTCGCCGAATTTTTTTGACATACGTTTTCTCCTTGGTTCTACCATGTATTATACGGAATTGGGACTCATAGCCCTCTGCTTTTCGTTGCTTATGACATCGGGGGAACTGGATCTTTCGGTCGCCGCGAATATGACTTTAGTTACCTGTATTTTAGGCGTACTCCACAAGACGGGAGTCGGAATGGGCCTTCTTATCCCCCTGGGCCTGATCTTTGGCGCCCTTCTTGGTTTGTTAAACGGCGTACTGGTTACGGTTACCGGTCTTCCCTCTCTTATTATAACAATAGGTACGCTTTCGGTTTACCGGGGCCTCGCGCAGGTATTGGTGGGGGACGCGGCAATTTCCGGTTTTCCCCAATGGTTTTTGAGCTTTGGGAAAATTACTTTTTTTGGTATTGTTCCCCTTCCCCTTGTCATACTCGTCATTGTAGCCGTAGTTTTGGAAGTACTGTTAAAGCGGAATTTCTGGGGCAGAAAGATCTCCGCCATAGGGTTGAACAGCGGCGCCGCTAAATATTCGGGTGTCAAAGTTGACAGCATGAAGCGGCAGCTTTTTGCCCTCCAGGGTTTTTTCTGCGGAACCGCGGCGCTCCTCTCTATTTCCCGTCTTGAAGTGGTAAAGTATTCCATCGGGACCGGAGGGGAAATGGACGTGGTTACCATGGTGCTTCTGGGCGGAACCGCGTTTACCGGCGGCAAAGGCGCTTGCATGGGTACTCTGGCGGCTTTTTTCATAATTGTTTTTATCCGTACCGGTATGCGTCTGGCAACCATAAGCAGTTATGTGCAGATCGCCGTATTGGGGGTGTTGTTAATAGTAATTATAATTATCTCAAATAAATTGAATGTTTTATTTGAAAAAAATTCCTGAACAATTTGGAGGCAAAAAAATGGAAAACTTGCGGGGATCGAAAAACAGCGAGGAACGCCGGAAAAAACAATACGCCATCCTGGAAGATTCGCTGGCTGAAAAGGGAATTGATCTTGAAAATATCAAGGAAATTTTAAAAAGCCAGGTGGTGGAGCTTCCCTCCTGGGCGGTGGGTAATTCCGGCACCCGCTACGGCACTTTTATGGATAAAGGGGCGGCGGTTACCATCTGGGACAAGGTGGACGACTGCGCGGAAATACAGCGCTGCCTTGGCATTACGCCGGTAATGGCAAGCCATGTGCTTTGGGACAAGACGGACGACGGCCGCTTTGAGCCGGTGCGGGAATACGCGGCGAAAAAGGGTATGCGTATCGGTACGGTTCATCCCAACACCTTTTCCGGCCAGGAATTCCGCTTCGGTTCAATCTGTTCTCCCATAGAGTCGGTCCGGGAAAACACCAGGGCCCATTTTATTGACTGTATCCGCATAGCACGGGAGATGGGCTCCAGGTGCATCGGGATGTGGCTTGCCGACGGGACCAGTTACCCCGGACAGGACAGCCTTGCGGACGGAAGCATCGGCTTTTCGACGGTCTCAAGGCGCTCTATGACGCCATGGATCCCGACATGGCCCTGCTTCTGGAGTACAAGCCCTTCGAGCCCTTTTTCTACACCACCGACATTCCCGACTGGGGGACCTCTTTTATGATGTGCCAAAAGCTGGGAGAAAAAGCAAAAGTTCTGGTGGACCTGGGGCATCATCTTCCGTCTACCAATATTGAACAGATAATCTGTTCCCTTTTGGACGAGGGGAAACTGGGCGGCTTCCATTTTAACAACCGCCGCTATGCCGACGACGATCTTATTCTGGGTACGGTGAATCCCCTGGAAATTTTCCTTATCTTTAACGAGATTGTGGATGCCGCTGTGCGCGGAGTTGACACCGGTATTACCTATATGCTCGATCAATCCCATAACATCGAAAACAGTTTGGAAGGTATTATCTATTCGGTGATGAATATCCAGAGCGCCTACGCTAAGTCCCTGCTGGTGGACAGGAAAACGCTTGCCGCGGCAAGGGCGGAAAACGACGTTATTTTAAGCAACATGATTATTATGGATGCCTTTAACCGCGATGTAGAGCCGCTCCTGGGGCAGATCCGCCTTGAGATGGGCCTTTCCGATACGGATCCCCTGCGGAATCACCGGCAGAGCGGCTACGCGCAAAAGGCGGCGCGGGAACGGAAGGCGGGTATTCTTACCCTGGGCGGAGGGGCATGATGACCGGAAGGGAACGTATCTTGACCGTATTGAACCACCGGATTCCCGACAGAATCCCTACCTGTGAATGGGTGCTTAATCCCCATGTTATGGAAAAGGTCTGCGGGGTAAAAGACGATATAGATTTTGTGGCGAAAATGGATATGGACGGAATAGCAATCGGCCTTGATTCCAAAAATGAGAGGCTGGACGAACGCCATATCAAAGACGAGTGGGGTATTACCCGCGTTACCTACGATGAATACCCGAATCCCGTGGGCAATCCCATAAAGGACATGGAGGATTTTAACAATTATACCCCCCCGGAGCCCCTCACCCCGTACCGGTTCGACCGGATCAAAAAGGCGCTGGATACTTTCGGAAAGGAAAGGTGCGTTATAGCGCGGGTAAGGGATGTGTTCTCCCAGCCGCGGGATCTTATGGGCTACGAAAATTTTCTTATGTCTTTTTATGAAGATCCCGATTTGGCCGATGCGTTAATGGCGATGAGCGCCGATTATTCGATCAGGATATGCGACGGTCTTGTGGAGCTTGGGATAGAAGTTATCGTAGTCGGCGACGATATTGCCAATAACGGCAGCCTGCTTTTAAGCCCCGCTATGTACCGTGAATATGTGTATCCGCATTTCGCTCGCCTTGTCGGCCATGCGAAAAAACTCGGGCTAAAGGTGATAAAGCACAGCGACGGAGACCTCCGCGCGGTAGTCGAAGACCTGGTAAAGAGCGGGATAGACTGCCTGGATCCGATTGACGAACGGGGCAATATGTTCATGGACGAATTAAAAAAGCAATACGGGGATCGTATCGCGTTTAAGGGCAATGTGGACTGTGTGGAAACGCTGGTGAGCAAGCCGGTTGAGGCGGTACGCGCCGAAACCGCCCGCTGTATGCTCAAGGGCGGCATTGACGGCGGGCTTATCATTTCTTCGTCAAATTCGATCCACAGCGGGATCAGCCCTATTAACTACCGGGCTTTTCTGGACGCGGTAAAGGAATTCGGCAATTATCCCCTTGATATTCCGCTGCTTGAAAGAATCGCCGGGGCCGCGTGAGGGGGGTAGCCGGAGACCCCGGACACGGCCGAAGGCCGGGGAGGAGGCTCCGGCGCAGGGGGGGCGGACGGCGGCCTGTTTTTTACGCGGCCGCCGTACGGAAACAGCCCCCCCATATATATACGTAGAGGTGAAACATGAACCGGTATTTTTCTGTTGATTTGGGGGCCGAGAGCGGCCGTTGTATAGCCGGAACGCTGGAAGACGGAAAGCTGGTGATGGAAGAACTGCACCGTTTTTCCACTCAGTACTTTTTGCTTGAGGGAAGCCTGCGCTGGAACATCTACCGGTTTTACGAGGAGATCCTCGCGGGTCTGCGAAAGTACGCGGCCCGGTACGGGAAGGAGCTGTGTTCTATCGGCGTTGATACCTGGGGCTGCGATTACGGCCTCTTTGACGCGGATAACCGGCTTCTGGATCTGCCCTATTCGTACCGGGACGGCCGCGTGACCGGCAGCCTGGAAAAGGTGCTGCCCCACAAGGAATGGCTTTACGAAAAAACAGGGATACAGTTTCTGGAATTTAATACCCTTAACCAGCTTATCAGGGAATAC